>JAWXBV010000163.1:0-14828 GCA_034440335.1 Nitrospirota bacterium
GCCCGTCGAAGGGCGTATCTCGTGAAGCGTGAAGCGCTGGAAGCAGGTGCGAAACATGAAGCGCCCGGCTCCGGAACGAAATACGCTTCACGAACGACGGTTCACATATGCATATCGCGATTGCAGCAGAAGCGTTCACGAATCATGCGGGTGAAGGAAGAACGATGACAACAGGCGCACTACTCTACGAAGGTAAGGCCAAGAAGGTCTTTGCGACGGATAAGCCGGATCAGGTCGTCCAGTACTTCAAGGACGATGCGACGGCGTTCAACGCGCAAAAGCGCGGGACCATCGTCGAGAAGGGCGTCATCAATAACAAGGTATCCGAGCGGCTTTTTCGGTTGCTGGAACAGGCCGGTGTGCCCACACATTTTATCGAGCGACTCAGCGACCGTGAATTGCTGACGAAGCGGGTGACGATTGTGCCCGTCGAAGTGGTGGTCCGCAATGTTGTGGCAGGTAGCTTGGCGAAGCGGCTGGGGTTGAAAGAAGGCGATCCCATCGAGCCGGCCATCGTGGAGTGGTACTACAAGAACGATGCGTTGGGCGATCCGCTTATCGTCGATGAGCATATTCGATTGATGAAGTTGGCCACATCGGAGCAGATGACGGAGATCAAAAGGCTGGCGTTGAAAATCAACAGTCTGTTGCAGCCGTTTTTCCTTGAACGACAGATGATTCTTGTCGATTTCAAATTGGAGTTTGGGACGTTCAATGGCCGGCTGATCCTGGCCGATGAAATTTCACCGGACACCTGCCGTTTCTGGGACCAGGCGACGAAGGAGTCGATGGATAAGGATCGGTTTCGGAAGGATTTGGGGAAGATTGAAGAGGCGTATCGGGAAGTGCTGAGAAGAGTGTGCGGGTAGGGGATGGAGGGGATGCGGGAGACGGTGGGGCCGCCCTCTTTGCTCGCGCAACGCGCGGCCGCAGAAGGGTGAGTAGGGAGCGGCCAGGCCATCCTTTTTGCTCGCAGAACGCGCACGGTGAGACAGTGCTCGTTCGATGCGCGCAGTAAAGGATGATCCGGCCACTCGCTTGCGTGAGAGTGTAGAACGATTGGTAGAAGAGAAAGGCCCTCGCTTGGGCAAGGACGCGTCTCGGCGCGTCCGGGGTGGGCGGGTGAGATAGTTGCGCAGTTGAAGACAACCCCCACCACCCCCTTGAGAATTTCCAAATTCCTCCTTTGTGAGAGAGGGAGGAGAGAAGTGAAGAGGGGAGAATTGTGAAGGGGTTTCGGGGATGGTTCATGAATTATGCGTTGGTGGCGGCCATCTTGGCCGCCACGGCGCCGGTGGCTATTCTGGCCTATCGTCTGGATGGATCACGTTGGCGCTGGCCGATGGTGGCTCTGACCTTGGCCGGGATCGGGACCGCCGCGGGGATTTTATGGATCAGGAAATACATCGATAGGCAGCCCAAAGCGCATGATCAAGGGAGTCGAGAGTGAAGAATGAAGGGCGACATGAACGCTCTCTGTGCTCGCAGAATAGAGGAGGTGATGGAGCCTGATGATCTTCTGTGCTCGCGCAACGCGCGGCATGGGAAGGCCCTCGTTGGACGCGCGCAGTGGAAGATCAATCAGCCCCCATCCCTGAAGAGATAACGAGCGAGCTTGGAAGGATCAATTAGACGGATGACGGTCACTCGATGCGCGCACGTGAGAGCATTCATGCCGCCCTTCGTCGAGGGGTGAGGGACGAACGAACAGGGGAACATTTCTGCAGGATACTCAAAAAGGCCGTTCAGCAAGGCCGCAGGCGAGTCGAAACCGGAGGCGTAGCGGTTCTCACCCGCCCACCCCAGGCTGCCAAGACAGCTTGTTCTCCAAGTGGGATACGTTGAGGATTTGCACGACGCGAGAACGAAGTATGGGTAAAGGCGCGTCTCGGCGTGCCGGGGTTGGGCGGGTGAGAAAGACGATTTTTTCAGCGTCCTGGTAAGGGGGGAGCAGTGAAAGCGAAAATTCATGTCACGCTCAAACAGGGGATTCTCGACCCGCAAGGGAAGGCGATTGAGCATGCGCTCGATTCGCTGGGGTTCAAGAATGCGGGCAATGTGCGGGTCGGGAAGTACATGGAAGTGGATGTGGATGAAACGGATAAGGCGAAAGCTGATGCGGCGGTGAAATCTATGTGCGAAAAATTGCTGGCGAACACGATCATTGAGGAATACCGGTACGAACTCGGATAGGAGCAAGTGGCTTATAGCCTATAGCTTATGGCAGAAGCCCAGACCTCGTTCCGGTCTCGTGCTATACGCCATTTGCCATACGCCATAAGCTCTTTAGAATTATGAAAATCGGAGTGGTGGTGTTTCCTGGGAGTAATTGCGATCACGACTGCCGGCATATCTTCAAGGATGTGCTGGGGCAGTATGTGGAGATGATCTGGCATAAGGAAACCTTGCTGGCGGGGTTGGATGCGATTGTCCTGCCCGGCGGGTTTTCCTACGGCGACTATTTGCGGACTGGCGCGATTGCGCGCTTTTCGCCGGTGATGGGGGCGGTGAAGGAGTTTGCGAAGAAGGGCGGGCTGGTGCTCGGCATCTGCAACGGGTTTCAGATTCTGCTCGAAGCAGGGATGCTGCCGGGGGCGATGCTCCGGAATAGGTCGCTGCATTTCATCTGCAAGGATCAGTCGGTGAAGGTTGAAAATGCTGCCACATCCTTTACCAGCGCCTATGAGTCAGGCCAGGTGCTCAAGATTCCGATCGCCCATGCGGATGGAAATTACTACACCGATCCGGTTACGCTGGCGTCGATGCAGGCCAACGCGCAGATTGTGCTCCGCTATTGTACCCCTGATGGCAAGGTGACGCCGGAGGCGAATCCGAACGGCTCGCTCGACAACATTGCCGGGATTATCAATGCCGCAGGCAATGTGCTGGGCATGATGCCGCATCCTGAACGCTGCGCGGAAGCGGTCTTGGGCAATGACGAGGGGAAGCGGATTTTCCTGTCGATGCTGGAGGGGCTGAAGGGGAATAAGAAGCAATTAAAAATGGTGGGGGCGTGACGCGGGTCCTGCCGCTGACCAGCCCGCCCGTTCTCGCACCCCCCGGTGTAGGAGTGGAGGGGTAGCCCGATAGTCTCCTTTGCTCGCGCAACGCACGGCCTCAGAATGAGGCGGGGAGGGAGCAGGCAGACCGTTCTTCTTGCTCGCAGAGCCCCCACGTTGAAGCGGTGGTCGCTCGATGCGCGCAGTGAAGAACAATCTGCCCACTCCCTCTGGGGAGTTGAGGAATCAGAAGGCCCTCGCCCGGGCTAATGGCACGTCTCGGCGTGCCATTGGGTGGGTGGGTGAGAAAGCTGCGCGCAGTCGGAGACCAATCGGGCCAACCCTTAACAGTGCGGTGAGGCGGACGGGCGCCCAGGTCAGCGTCACCCGCGGTCACATGAAAAGTCTGCGATGAAGAACGATGGGTTCCGACCGCTCTCGGTAAGGGAGCTCTGGCCATGCTCTCACCCACTGGTTAGTGGATGGATAAATCGGGATGGACTCATGACCACACGTACATTGAAGAGCAAGGCTAGTGATATCGGTCAGATTGCCTGCTCGCATGGGGTGTCGCGGGTGCGGGTGTTTGGGTCTCATGCTGCTGCTCGCGCGAAGCGGACTAGCGATGTGGATTTGCTGATCACGCTGCAATCCGATCGGGATCTTTTGGACCTGGTGGAATTCAAGCTGGACGTTCAAGATTTACTGGGCTGTGACGTGGATGTTGTGACCGAGAACGGGCTGAGTCCGTACTTGCGGCGAACCATCCTTCGAACGGCGAAGCCTTTATGAAAGATAGATCGGCTATTCAAGAACGGTATCTTCGCGACGCCCTTCCCGTTCGCCTAGGAGGATTAGCTGCGAATTTGAGCCGGATTAAATCGTTTGCTGTACATGAGGCCAGCCGGGAGGCTGTGGAAAGCTTGATCGATGAGAGCAAATACTTTATCGAGTGGACTGCGGCTGATGCCGAGATACAGACGGCAGCAGAACTTGTCGCTTTGCAAATCCAGCTTGCGCGATGGCAGTGTAGCTGGAGTCGTGTTTGGGTAGATCTTGAACAGCGGCGGCGTCTTGCTGAGGAGTCGAGTCTCTGGTCAAAGCGAGTATTGGAACTGTCCGGTCTCCTGCGTGCCAGTGCCACGTCCGTCTAAGCGTTGGAGTGAATGATTCATGCAGGCTCGCGTTACCACCAAAGATTTCATCGCGCAGTATAGTTTGACGGACGATGAGTACGATACTATCTAAGGGGTAGCTTCCGAGGAGGTGAGACATGGAACCCAAGGTCATTAAGTGGGATGGGAGTCACATTCCGGAAGAATTGCGCAGTCTTCCGCCAGGGCGGTACGCCATCGAATCCGTCGATCAAGGTGAGGTCCTCACGGAAGAAGAAGAGGCAGGGCTTCTGGCTGGACTGACTGAACTTGATGCGGGGAGAGGCATTCCTCTCGCCGATGTCGTGCGTGAGATTATTCGGAGTGGCACTGCCAAGCGATGACGATCGTTGTCTCGCCTCAAGCCGGTAAGGATTTGCGGGAGGCTTACGAATTCATCCACAAGGACAACCCCATTGCAGCAGATCGAGTTCTTGCCCACATTGTTGGGGTGATCGGGATGTTGGCGTCGGAAGCCGTAACGGGAAGAGAAGTGTTGCTCCAGGATGGCAGATGGGTCAAGACGTGGCCGGCGAGTCAGAGGGCAAGAGTTGCAAGTGATTCGTGTGTATCACCAGGCGAGACGTCCGATTGAGCGGTGAAAGAGGAGTGCATGGGGAAGGTATATAAGCGTAAACGCCGAGCCTGTGCGTTGTGCAAGCCTCACAAGAGGGGTTGGGTCAAGCGACTGAAGCTGAAAGAGGCAAGTCACCTGCAAGCTATGGATCACCAGATACGGCAACAGGGCGAATGAAATCCAGCGAACCGATTATGACCAAAGACCTGATCGCGCAGCATAATTTGACGGACGGTGAGTATGCGAAGATCGTTGAGATTTCAGAATGCGAGCTCAATCTGATGCGGAGGCTACGATGATTCCAATTGAGTTCGATGCGATCATTTTTCAGGAAGGTAAGAGCTTTGTGGCTCATTGCCCCGAGCTGGACGTCTCCAGTTGTGGGCATAATGTGGATGAGGCGAGGGGGAGTTTAAAAACGGCGGTACGTTTGTTCGTCGAGGAAGCTGAAAAACTCGGCACGTTGGACGATATTCTGAAAGAGGCTGGGTATCTGCGGAGGACTGATGGCACATGGAAGTCGCCGCGTATCGTTGCCACTGAAGTAATGTCATTGGCAGTCTAGGTCCGATGCCGCGCATTACCAACAATTCCGGCGTGGAAGCTGCGAAAGGTCATGGAAAAGGCCGGCTTCAAGTGTGTGCGGACCGAGGGCGATCACTTCGTGTATGTGAAGTCAGGTGTGGCGATGCCAGTGGTAATCCCTGATTGGGACGAAGTTCCCGTGTTCATCATCAAGAACAACTTGCGGACAGCGGGAATTTCTCGCGACGACTATTTCTCGCTCTTGTCCCAAGTGTAAGCGAAGTAGGCGTTCATGAGTCAATCCAACGTGAAGGCCGAGATGATCAAGATGCTTGATGCACTTCCTGATGAACTGACGTGGGGGGATCTTCAGTATCACATCTATGTTCGTCGAAAGATCGAACGTGGCATGCAAGCTGTTGAGGCTGGAAGAACTTTCTCTTAGGAAGAAGTGGAAAAGCACTTCGAAGGGCTGATGAAGAAATGGCGTTAGAAAGCGTTCTCATTACCAAAGACCTCATCGCGCAGCATAATTTGACGGACGACGAGTATAAGAAGATTGTCGAGATTTTGGGGCGGGAGCCGAATATCACCGAGTTGGGCATGTTCTCGGTGATGTGGTCGGAGCATTGCTCCTATAAGAGTTCGCGTGTGCATTTGAAGAAATTACCGACGACTGGGCCGCGTGTGGTTCAGGGACCGGGAGAGAATGCCGGGGCCGTGGATATCGGCGATGGGCTCTGCGCGGTATTTAAGATGGAGTCGCACAATCATCCTTCGTTCATCGAGCCCTATCAAGGCGCGGCAACTGGAGTGGGGGGAATCCTGCGCGACATCTTTACGATGGGTGCGCGGCCGATTGCCTTGCTCGATGCGCTGAGGTTCGGTGGCCTCGACAACGCGAAGAACCGACGACTGCTCAAGGGTGTGGTATCTGGGATAAGTGCATACGGGAATTGCATGGGCGTTCCGACGGTCGGAGGCGAAATTGTCTTCAACGATATCTATTCGCAGAATCCGCTGGTGAACGTGTTTTGTCTCGGCATCGCGCATAAGGATAAGGTTTTCCTCGGGACAGCGGCTGGAGTCGGCAATCCGGTGATCTATTTTGGATCGAAGACGGGCCGTGATGGAATTCATGGGGCGACGATGGCGTCCGATTCCTTCGACGATCAATCAGAACAAAAACGGCCTACGGTGCAGGTGGGCGATCCCTTTACCGAGAAGCTGTTATTAGAGGCCTGTCTCGAACTGATGGCGGGCGATCTGCTGGTCGGTATCCAGGATATGGGGGCAGCCGGGTTGACCAGTTCGTCCTGTGAAATGGCGTCGCGCGCCGGCAACGGCATCGATCTGGACCTGACGGATGTGCCGCGTCGTGAGCCAGGCATGACGGCGTATGAAATCATGTTGTCGGAATCGCAGGAACGCATGTTGATGGTGGCGCAGGCGGGCAAGGAAGAGGAATGCATCAGGATCTGTAAGAAGTGGGATCTCGATGTGGCGGTAGTGGGCCGGGTCACGGGTGACGGGATTCTCCGTGTGAGGGATCAGGGCAAGGTGGTGGCGGAGATTCCGGCGAAGTCGCTGGCCGATGACGGGCCACGGTATGAGCGGCCCTATTCGCCTCCGGGCTATCAGGACATGCTGACCAACCTGAATTACGATGCGCTGCCCGATGTGAAGGATGCGAATGAGGCGCTGTTGTCGCTGCTGGAGTCGCCGACGATTGCGAGCAAACGCTGGGTCTATGAACAGTACGACCATATGGTACAGACGAACACAATGGTCCGGCCTGGTTCCGATGCGGCAGTGGTGCGGATCAAGGGGACGAATAAAGCCCTTGCCATGACGGTAGACTGCAATAGCCGCTATTGCCTGCTGCATCCCTATGAAGGGGCTCGTCTTGCGGTGGCCGAGGCGGCGAGGAATCTGGTCTGTTCCGGGGCGGAGCCGATCGGGCTGACGGATTGTTTGAACTTCGGTAACCCCGAGCGGCCTGAGATCATGTGGCAGTTTGTGTTGGCGATTGAGGGACTGAAGGATGCGTGCGAACATTTCGCCATCCCCATCGTCAGCGGTAATGTGAGTTTTTACAATGAGACCAACGATCTTTCAATCTATCCCACCCCGATGTTGGGGATGGTGGGTCTGATCGATTCAGCCGATAAGACGATGACGCAGTGGTTCAAGCAGGATGGAGATGCGATCATTCTCCTGGGCAAGACGAAAGAGGACCTGGGGGGGAGTGAATATCTGAAAGTGCTCCATCACCGGGAGCAGGGATCGCCGCCGCTCCTGAGTCTTGAGACGGAAAAGGCGCTTCATGACTTCATACTAACCGTCATCCATGAAGGCGTGGTGCAATCCGCCCACGATTGTTCAGACGGTGGATTGTCTGTCGCGTTGGCGGAATGTTGTATCACTGCCCCGGACGCCAGGCGAGGGGCTGTGGTACAGTTACCCGTTGAAGCTTTGAGGCTGGATGCCCTCTTGTTCGGTGAGAGCCAATCGCGGGTGGTCCTTTCGGTGAAGCCTGAGCTGGCAACCCAGGTCTTGAATCGCGCCTGGGACTCCGGTATTCCAGCGGTGAAGATCGGGACAGTGGGGGGCGATCGGTTTATCCTCGATGTCGAGAAGGGGCAATGGAGCAAGGGCTGCCGCATCGACCTCCCAGTCGATCAACTGCACGACCGATGGGCCTTTTCGATTGAACGCACGTTGAATGAAGCGTAAAACGTCAGACGTAAAAAGTGAAATGTGAAGACATGAATAAGCGGGCTAAGAGAGAACTTTCCATCGTTTCACCTTTCACTTCTCACTTTTCACGGGTGAGCCCCGATAAGTTCCACGACGAATGTGCCGTCTTCGGTATTTACGGCCACAAGGAAGCGGCGAACCTCACCTATCTTGGGTTGTATGCCCTGCAGCATAGAGGACAGGAAGCCTCCGGCATCGTTTCAAGCGATGGCACGCAGTTTTATGTCCATAAGGGGAAGGGGCTGGTTGCGGATATCTATCATCCGAAGGCGTTGGATCAATTAACCGGATCGAGGGCGATCGGTCATAATCGCTATTCGACAGCCGGAGGAAACGATCTCAAGAACGTGCAGCCGCTCTCGGTGAACTTCGCGCTCGGAAATCTCGCGCTCGCCCATAACGGGAACCTCATCAATGCGCAGGTGTTGCGTCACGAGCTCGAAGCCTACGGCGCTATTTTCCAATCCACCTCGGACAGCGAAGTCATTATCCACCTGGTCGCCCATTCGCGGGCCGATACCTTGCTGGCCCGTATCATCGATGCCTTGAGCCAGGTGCGCGGAGCCTTCTCGGTTGTCCTGCAGACGGACGACGCGGTGATTGCGGTGCGCGACCCTCACGGGTTCCGTCCGCTCTGTCTCGGCCGTCTGGGAGATACCTATCTCGTGGCGTCGGAGACCTGTGCGTTCGATCTGCTCGGCGCTGAACTCGTCCGTGAGATCGAGCCAGGAGAATTAGTCGTATTGGACGACAAGGGTGTCACAAGCTATCAGCCGTTTCCGCCGGTCAGTCCCGCCATGTGCGTCTTTGAATATGTGTACTTTGCCAGACCGGACAGCAAGATTTTCGGCGCGAACGCCGTGTATGCGACGCGCAAGGCCTTGGGCAGACAGCTGGCGAAGGAATCGGCGGTGCCGGCGGATATCGTCGTGCCCGTGCCGGACTCCGGGGTGCCTGCCGCGCTTGGCTATGCGGAAGGGGCAGGGATTCAGTTCGAACTTGGGCTGATACGGAATCACTATGTGGGTCGCACCTTTATTGAGCCGGAGCAATCGATCCGCCACTTCGGGGTGAAGGTGAAGCTCAATGCTGTGTCGGAGGTGCTGGAGGGGAAACGGGTCGTTGTGGTCGATGACTCGCTCGTGCGGGGCACGACGAGCCGTAAGATAGTAAAGATGCTTCGTCATGCCGGGGCCAAAGAAGTCCATATGCGCATCAGCTCGCCACCGATCGTTTCCCCCTGTTTCTACGGCATCGACACTCCCACCAAGAAAGAACTCATCGCCTCCAGCCACACGACCGAAGAGATTCGGAAGTACATCACGGCCGATAGTCTTGCCTATTTGAGTCTCGATGGCATGCTGAACGCGTCCCCGGGCACACCGGGCCAGTACTGCAACGCCTGCTTCACCGAGCGCTATCCCATTCCTTTGACCCGTGCCGAGGAATGGCAGCTTGGCCTCTTTGAACCCTCCCTCTAGCAGGCTGCTGAAAACGCCCGCCAACGTCGTTCTCACCTCAGAAAAATCCTCAACGTACCCCAGAGGGTACGCTTCCGGTGTTTTCTTCGGCTGCGGCCTTGTTGGCGGACGTTTTGAGCAGCCTGCGGGATCTGGCATTGTGGCTGTTGTGTGTACAGCTCGGCGCCATTGCCCCGGAAAAAATCTGCATGGTAGGATAGCGCCAAGGCGATGTGAAGAGCTTATGGCTGATGGCGTATGGCTCGGGCACAAACACTGCCGAGAATCCAATCTTTCTGGCAGCCGCGATACGCTATAGGCCATTAGCTCTTTCCCTGTCGAAGGAGGCGTCATCAAAAAGTTACTGGTTGCAGCCTTTGCACTGCTGGCCCTGGTTGCTACGGCCCAGATGGTCCTTGCCGGGGGACTATTCAAGGTGGGTGAGAAGGCGCCCTCGTTTATGTTGACCTCCATCACAGGCGTGACGATGGGGTTGGATACCTATAAGGGGAAGGTTGTGGTGCTTGGACTGTTTCATATCTGCGATCCCTGTATGGTGCAAGGAACCGCCCTTCAGAAGGTTGCTGAGATGACGAAAGGCAAAGACGTAGCCGTGCTTGGCGTCAATTCTTCCGGCGACTCCAAAAAGAATGTCGGCGAGTTTTTATCCGCCTTTCCGGTGAACGTCACGTATCCCTATCTGCTGGATCCGAATAAGGTGACAGATACATTGTATGGAGGAGGGAAGTTTATCCCTAACGTGTATGTGATTGATCAGCAGGGTGTGATTCGGTGGCAGCGTGTCGGCAATATGGATCTGGCGGGTGAAGAGGCGATCGTGGCGGAAGTCGAAAAGTTGTTGGTGGATGGAAGCAGTAAGATGTAGGAAGCGGGGTGGAGCCCGATGATCTCCTGTGCTCGCGCAACGCGCGGCCTCAGAAGGCCCTCGTTGGACGCGCGCAATGGGAGATCAATCAGCCCCCACCCCTGAGGAGATAACGAGCAAGCTTGGAAGGATCATCTGGAAAGATGAGGGGCGTTGGATGCGCGCAATCAAAGAAACCCCGCCTCCCGCTTGGAAAGCAACCGACTTCTGCTGAGAGGGAGAGGAAAAAAGACGATGGATGAGATGGAAGAGGGTAAGCAGAAGTTTTTGGAGATGGTGAAGGGAACTGATGCCGCGGTGCTGGTGGTGATGCCTGTCACGCCATCCAATAGTATGTTTCTCATTTCCCTGACGAAGGGGATGAATCGAAAGTTTATTACGGTCTCAGAAGACGACATCCTCGATCTGCCCAATGAAGCCGGCATCCTGGCGAAGGTGACGAAAACTGTTCACGATGCCATTGCCGCATTGTGATCCATCCGTGCCATAAACTATTAGCGATACGCCATCGGCTCTAGTTATGAAAAACCTCCTTCCCGGCATCTGGCAATGGTCCTGGTTCTCCGAGGAGAAGCAGCTCGATTTCAACGGGCTTTTTCTGACGGTTGGGGAACACAAGATTCTCATCGATCCTCCGCCGATGACAGGCGAGGCGAGTTCCGTGATTCTCCGCAACGGCCCCGTCGATTACATCATTGTGACGAATCGCGACCATGCGCGCGAAGCGGCGAAGTACCAAGGCGAATTCCGTTGTCAGTTGCACGTGCCGGAGGCGGATGCAGCGCAGATGGATCTCACGCCGACCAAAACATTCAAAGACGGCGAATTGCTTACGGGCGGGATCTGGGTGATTCAGTTGAAAGACCAGAAGTCTCCCGGTGAATCGGCCTTGTTCATTCAGCAGGGTAAAGGGGTTGTGATTGTCGGCGATGCGTTGATTGGAAAGCCTGCCGGTTCCGTCCGTATGCTTCCCGATGAAAAATACGCCGATGCGACGAAGGCTCAAGAGGGATTACGCCGGCTCCTCAAGTACAATTTCGATAGTCTGTTGGTCGGTGACGGCGCCTCGATGCTCACCGGCGCCAAACAGGCGGTCGAACGATTGCTCCAGCCTTCATCATGACGTTGCGCAACGGACTTTCAGAAGAACTCAATCGCCAGGGCAATGAGCATTTTTCACGTGGGCTCTATACCGATGCCTACACTTGCTATGCCAAGGCGTTGGAATGCGACCGGCTGACCGGGGATCAACGGGCGTTGGCCGCCACGTTGGGAAATCTCGGGAACATTTGTGCGGTCAGTGGACGTCGGGCATTGGCCCAGACCCACTATCAAGAGGTCTTGGAACTCCAGAAGATTCTTGGCGATGAAAAGGGGATTGGGACGACATTAGGAAATTTGGGGAACTTGAGAGCCGATGCGGGCGAATGGGATCGCGCCAAGGCCTATTATCTCGAAGCGTTGGATCTCATGAGTAAGACGCACGATGAGGCCGGCAAGGCCGTACTGTTTTCGGATCTTGGCTTGGTCGCACGCGAGACCAAAGAGTACGAGCAGGCGATTGGCTACTATGAGCAGTCGCTGGTCCTGATGCGTCGGTTGGGAAATGATGGCGGTGTGGCCGATGCCTGGCGCATGATCGGTCGAACGTTTTTGATGCAACAGCGGTATGGCGACGCCATTGCCTGTTGTCAGACCAGCCAATCCATTGCCGAACGAGCGCGGGACGAGTTGCGGACAGGCGGTGCTCGGTATGTGCTGGTTCAATGTTATGAAGAGATTGGTAAATTGCGTGAAGCGGCAGATCTCCTTGAACTGGTGGTACATATGGATCGCAAATATCAGCTGCCGAAACTTGAAGAAAATATTCAACGGTTGGCGGTCTTGCACGCCGGTCTTGCTGGGCAGGATGGGGTGCCGCCGCCGAGAAAGGCGCGCACATGAGCGACGAAGCCCCCCCAGCCTGGACCTCCCTCAGGGCCTCGCTGACCCCCACATTTCCCCAATTGCAGGAATTCGAAGCCGGCGGTGCGCTGACGATGGATCTTGGCCCCGATGGCTGGCTGTTGGAGCTGACGCCGGATGGACTGTTGCTCTGTCAGTATGGCATGGCGCTGGAAGATGTCATGACCCTTCTCTCGGATGGAACACCGGAGGATCTTGGCACCGATGAGATTGCCAAGCAGGCCAAGTATTACATCCAGCCGGAGGTCTCAAAATACCGTGCGATTCTGTTGCAATCAGGGTTCTCTGAACAGACCGAGATGAACGACGACTATGTGGCGGCTCGCTTCGAACGGAATGTGGACGTCACCAACCCTCTCGCCGTGCAAGATCTCATGAACTGGTGTGTGCGGACAATTGGCGTAGCTCGGTGAGCAGACCGATCACGACGTTCGATGACTTTCGCGATGCGATCACGGGATATCGGTTGCCGCGGGTGTTGATCGCCGCCATTGAGCTGGACCTCTTCACCGCCATCGGGACGAGTCCCTGGACCGTTCCTGATCTGGCTCGTGAGATGAAGGTGAGTGAACGGGGGTTGGCCATTCTTTGCAGGAATCTCGCGATGGCAGGGGTGCTGAAGAAACAGGGGGAGACCTATCGGAACAGCCGGTTGGGCGCCACAGCATTGAACGCCCATCATTCGGCCTATCGGGGGGACTATCTCCGACTGATCACGAGCCATTGGACTGATTGGGGGCGCTTGCTGGAATCGGTGAAGACGGGCTTGCCGCTCGATCACGATGAGCCGGAGGAGCCGGACTATCGTCGTCGCTTCACCTGGGCCATGCATCACCGGACCCTGGAGACGGCGCCGAAGATTGCCGCCCAGATCAATCTGCGTGGCGCGCGGACGCTACTCGATCTTGGCGGCGGCCCCGGCACCTATGCCATGGCCTTTCTCGCGAAGAACCCCACGCTCTCTGCCACAGTGTGCGACCGTCCCGCAGCGCTCGATGTGGCGAAGGAGATTGCGTCGACTCATAAAGCTGGTGCTCGACTTTCGTATCTACCGCTGGACTTGCTGACAGAAGCCATTCCAGGCAGCTACGATGTCATCTGGTACTCGAATGTGCTCCACATCTACTCGCCACAAGAGAATCAAGCGCTGTTTCGGCGCGCGCTGATTTCATTGAATCCCGGAGGCCGCCTGTTGATTCAGGACGCCTTTCTCCACGACCGCGAAGGTCTCTTACCAGAAGAGGCGAGTCTCTTTGCGGTCTCGATGTTGCTGTTCACCGATCGAGGCAATACCTATTCGTCAGCCGAGACGAGGGCCTGGCTGACGGATGCCGGATTCGAACGGATCAAGGCCTTGCGGATGAAGAAGGAGACGGAGGACTGGGAGGACGGGATTCTGGAAGCGCGGGCCCCTGGAACGAATGCAAAAATGCGCGCCCGCCGAACAGGATCAGGAAGAAGTTCACGACCCCGCTCATCGCACTGAAGAAGAGTAGTGTGCCGATGTCGCGTTGTCCGCCCAGAATGCTCGCGACTGTGGCCAGGTCTAAGGCCAGTCCCACCGTTCCATAGATGACGCAAGCCATGGCGGTCCAGGTCCATCCGATCCGTACGAGGACGGCAAGCGCAATAGGAAATGCAATCAGATAGAGCATCCATCCGATTCGGCCTGCCTCCGTCGCAGCCGGTATAAGCTGGGTGGTCGTGGCTCCGATGAGGCAGAGTCCCGTGAGCAGGCCAATCAATGTCCAGGTGTGTCGCATGGAGGGGATGATACCCTCTGCCTGCTGTGCACAGCAACAGAACTTGTCGGGCGCCAATTGTCGATGAGTGGGCGATCACGAGGGATAACGGCGATGGCAGATCCATCCGACAAAGTATCTCAGGCCTGTCTTCTGGTCTATGACGGTCAATGCCGCCTCTGTGTCACCGCGAAGAAGGGCCTTGAGCGACTGGGGTCTCACGCGGATGCGACACCAGTACGGATGATTCCGTATCAGAGCGAAGAAGCCAAACAGGCTTTAGGAGAGAGCTATAGGCCAGGTCGTCCCAACGCCGCCTTCCTGGTCCATCCTAACGGAGAGGTTGCCCGTGGGCTCGATGCTTTTTTGACCCTTCTTCCTGGCCTCAAGGGTGGACGAGTCCTCTCCGTTCTCTTGAGCGTTCCATTGATTAAACCCTTCGGCTATCTGTTGTACTGGTTTGTGGCCCGGTACCGGTACGCCGTCTTCGGCACAGTTCCGCTTGCCGGCGATCCTGAGAGCCATAGCACACCGAGTCACACTACACTGCCTAAGTAGGCCGCCCTGGGCACACCTAGCCCGCTGCGGAAAAACTCGGTTAATGCCCAAAATGCCGAAAGAATTTTCCCTACGGCGTCGATGTCACCATCGCCTCGGGATGCTCAAAAAGGCCGTCCAGCAAGGCCGCAGCGAGCGAAGAGGCGAGGCGTACGCTTCGGTACGTTGAGCCTCTGAGTGATGCGAGAACGCCGCTGGCGGA
>JAWXBV010000164.1:0-4689 GCA_034440335.1 Nitrospirota bacterium
ATGAGCACCCACTCTTTGTCTAGCGGACTGTTCGGTGCATGCCCGATCTGACGTCTCGCTGGACTTGCTTGACACCCATTTTCCAGCACTTGTAAGATAACTCCATTCTTTCAGCTCTCGCCTCGGTTGATGCGTTACAATCATGGTTGGGCTTTCCTTCACTGGCCTTCAGTACCAGACGTGGGGCGGTACTGGGAAATTATGTCTTTGGGCCGTTGCGGGAGTGAATCTCAGCATAAGACGTCGGTGCTCCGCTGAGTGAGATGGGGATGATGAGACCCTGGATTGTTGGAACGGCGCTCTGTCTGATGGCTGCCGCGCCAGGCTTGGACGGCGTGTCGGCACAGGATATGTTCCCGGTCGCCGGGCGTTATGCTGTCAAGCTGGGTGAGCCGGCGCCGAACTTCCGGCTCCAGGATTTGGACGGTCGATTCGTGGCACTGTCGGACTTGCGCGGCAAAGTCGTACTGCTGAATTTTTGGGCCACCTGGTGCGGCCCCTGCCGGGTCGAGATGCCGGCGATGGAAGAGCTCTATCGGATGTTTTCGCGGAAGGATTTTGAGATACTCGCTGTGTCGACCGACGCGGAAGGTGTGTCGATCACGAGGCCGTTTCAGAAAAAGAACCGCCTGACATTTCCCATCCTTCACGATTCAGACTATCGTGTGGGATTGACCTATGGCGCTCGGAGCCTTCCGATGACCTTCATGGTGGACCGACAGGGTGTCGTCCGTCACCAGATCTTCGGTGCGCGGGACTGGAGTGCGCCTGAAGCGCAGCAGCTCGTGCTGATGTTGATGAAATCCTAGTAGAATGCTGAAAAAATCAGCCGGCCTGTCTTGTTCATGTGGTCTGTTCGGTCTGTCTGGTCTATCTGGTGGGTCTGGTTCAATCAAATAATCGAGACAGACCAGACAGACCGGGCTTGCCCAAGACGCACGGAGCATTGAATGTCCATCGTGCGACCATAGTTTTTCCGAGGTCTGCTAGGAGCCTGTCCGACATTGTCGCAATCGGTGACCAACATCTCTCTCATCGCGGCCTTTTCGGCTGGGTTGCTCTCGTTCGTCTCGCCCTGTGTGCTTCCGTTGGTTCCTTCCTACATTTCCTATGTCACAGGGCTGTCCATCGAACAACTCACCGATTCGACGGTGCGGTCGAAGTTAAAGAAAACCATTGTCGTGAACGCCCTGTTGTTCATCGGTGGATTTTCAGCGGTCTTTATCTCATTCGGCGCTTCGGCCAGCTTCATCGGGCAGGCGCTGGTGATGTATCAAGATTACGTTCGACGAATCGGCGGGATCGTGATCGTCATCTTCGGCCTCTATTTGTTGGGGATCTTGAATATCAGCTTTCTGAAAATGGAGCATCGGTTCCAGTTTAGAAATCGGCCGGTTGGGTATCTGGGATCGTTCTTGATCGGGATCGCGTTCGCCGCCGGGTGGACACCCTGTGTCGGGCCGGTGTTGGGGACCATCTTGTTGTATGCCAGTACCACCGAGTCGATGATGAACGGGGTGCTATTGCTGACGAGCTATTCATTGGGACTGGGGGTGCCGTTGTTTCTCACGGCCTTGGGGGTGGATCGGTTCCTCGCCTATTTCAAACAGGCGCGCGTATATTTGTGGGGCGTTTCCACGGTGAGCGGGGTGATGCTCATCGTCGTGGGCGTCATGATTTATGCCAATAGCCTCACCATGATTACCGGTTTTCTGGAGCGGTACGGGATTGGCTGGTATCTGGGGCAGTAACATAGGGCGGTATGCCCCAGTTCTGAGTTCTTAGTTTTGAGTTCTGAGTGAGAAACGTTTCACTCCATCTTTGGAGTCTAATTTATAACTCAGCACTCAGGCGTCGTTCTCTCCATGCTCACACTTCCAGAGGTCAAAGTCTACGATGCCTTGGTGGTCGGTATGGGGCCGGCCGGCGCCACTGCCGCCTACCAGCTGAGTCGAGCCGGCCTGTCCGTGCTCGGGCTCGACAAGGCCACGCATCCACGGTACAAGGTCTGCGGCGGCGGGTTGTCTGCCCGCATCGACCGTATTTTGGAAGACGATTACAAGTCGGTCGTTGAGCATACGATTTACGGCATACAGTTTTCCTACCGCGGTGCGGATCCCTTCTTCCTTGATTCCTCTAGCCCGATCGCCTACATGGTCATGCGCGATCGGTTCGACCATTTTCTCGTGGAGAAGGCCAGGCAAGTAGGCACCGAGGTGCACGAAGATGAGCCGGTCACGTCCTGTCGGCAGCTTCACGACGGCATTGAAGTGACGACGGATCGAGGCCGGTATCTGGCCAAGGTTTTGATCGGGGCGGATGGGGCGAACAGTGTGGTGGCGCAGCAGTTGTTCCCGGGGCGTCGGAGCCGCCGGATGGCGACCCTGGAGAGTGAAGTCCCGATCGGGCCTGTACCCCATTATCCCGGGATCGGCCGTGCGCTTATCGATATCGGTGCGACGCCCAAAGGCTACGCCTGGATTTTCCCGAAGCATGAACGGCTCTCGATCGGCGTGGGGGATCTTCGCGGAGGTCTCGCGAGTCCGAAGAAGATTTTCGATCAGTTCGTGCGGGGTGAGAAGGGGCTAGCTCCATGGAACGTCCCGCATCCGGTCGGCCACCCACTTCCGCTTTTTAGTGAACACAACCTCACCGAGGACAATCGGGAGTCAAGTGAATTGGTGAATGGCCGCGCCTTGCTGGTGGGAGACGCCGCGCACCTCGTCGATCCCCTGTTCGGCGAAGGCATCTATTACGCGGTGAGGTCCGGACAGTTGGCTGCAGAGTCGATTCTGAATCAAGCCCATGATCGGGCGCGGTCGTTGGATGATTACGAAAGGGCTGTCCGGCAGGAGATCTACGAGGAATTTCGGGTGGCGGTTCGCATGGCGAGTCTCCTCTATTCGTATCCGCGTTTCTGTCATAGCCTGATACCCCGCTATCCTCACATCGTCACGCTCTACTACGACGTGCTCCGTGGGCATGAGACCTACCGATCGTTCTATGTTCGTGCGAAGAGTATGATCAAAACGTCCTTCAAGGAACTGCTGCTCGAAGCCGTTTCGCTCCGTTGAATCGAACAGATCCTTCAGCAATCAGCGTTCAGTTGAAGAGATATCGAAGAAGTTGTTTCGGCACGTGTGTTTGCTGACAGCTGAATGCTGACAGCTTCGATGCTGCTCCGGCAGGCTGCGGGAAAATCATCGTGCCACAGTGGAAATTCAATGGCCAGCGCACAGATGGGCAACGGAAGAGATTTCGCAGGATGCTCAAAAAGGACGTCCAGCAAGGCCGCAGGCGAAACAAGAACCGGAGGCGTACCCTCAGGGGTACGTTGAGGATTCTTGCGAGCTGAGAACGAAGCTGGCGGGCTTTTTCAGCATCCTGCCCGCTAGATCAACACCAGGCGCCAAGACGGCAACTGACAAAAGACTGGCTCAATGCCGTGGCGGAAGAGGGGAGAAGGAACGATGCAGATGGGGCGGAGGGAATCAGTCCCGCGGCAAGGCTCGGTTGATTTCCCGATGGAGGTGCCGTGGGTTGAGTCGCGGGGGGTATCGGTTCGACATTTTTTGCGAGCACCGTGGCAGGTTGTGCATCGGCAATCTTCGCGAGCAGGCTCTTTCCCTCGTCCGCATACGTACTGTTCGGGTATTTTTCAGCCAGCAATGTCAGCTGTTCGCTGGCCCAATCGTCTGCCCCCAGGTCGTGGTAGCTGAGTGCCAGAAAATAGAGGGCATTGGGCGCGACCGACTTGTCGGGGTACAGCTTCATGATTTGATCGAAGCGATGTGCAGCGGCGAGATAGGAGCCCCGCCGATAATAGAATTGGCCGACGAAGAGATGTGTTTGTGCCAGAAGGTCGTGACAGTCTTGGATTCTCTGGAGCGCTGGACCGGCATGCCTGCTTCCTGGAAAATCTTTCTGAACCCGTTCAAAGGCTTCGAGGGCCTTCTGAATGGGGCTTGGATCACGCTGGAATCCCTTGGTCAGTTTCAGCTGGCTTTCTCCGATGCGGAACACGGCATAGGAGGCCAGGACGTGGGTACGATGGAGGTCGAGGAAATGGGTATATTCGACGATGGCCTCCGCATATTCTTCTTTCTCGAAGAAGGCTTCTCCTCGCTTCATGATGACGTTGGGATCGTAGTTCTTTTTGATCGTATCGCCCAAGAAAATTTGCTCGTCGGTGTCGCGTAAGGCTTTCTTCGCTGTGTCTTGGGTCTTGGGTGTGCTGGAGCAGGCGATGGTGACAGCGCATACCGCGATACAGAGGCCGAGGGCCAGGGTCATTCGTGACGCAGTAGTTGTAAGAGAGGAACAGCGTTTCATCACTGCGCGAAATTTAACAGGGACCATGGCTGAATGCAAGGGTTTGACGCGATTCGTCCGCATGATTCATGGACGGTTCCTCACACAGTCGTTGCGCCACGTTGTGAGCCCCTCAGCTGGAGACTGCGGGAAAACTCGGTGTATACAGACCACACCACTGAAGCCACAACCGCAGCAGGATGCTCAAACAGGCTAGACGTCTCACCCGCCCAACCCCGGCGGCTAGTGCTTAGTTGCATAAGTAATAGATAGAGCGTGCAGTCTTGGGCAAGGAGGTCGCCAATGCCCAAGTCGCCACACGCATTGCGTTGTGCTGAGCCAGACAGAAAGACACTGGAGGAGTGGGCGCGGAGCCGG
>JAWXBV010000165.1:0-18801 GCA_034440335.1 Nitrospirota bacterium
GCCAACGGAGAGACAGATGCTGACAGTTCTTAGCGTAATCGGCACAAGGCCAGAGGCCATCAAAATGGCTCCTGTCATCAAGGAGTTAGAAAAGCATTCAGGGCGTATACGATCGGTCCTCTGCTCAACTGGCCAACACCGGGAGATGTTGGATCAGGTGTTTCATCTGTTCCAGATCAAGCCCGACTACAGTCTGGACTTGATGCGGCCGAATCAGAGCTTGTCCTCCTTAACAGCGGGTGCCTTTGCGGCCCTAGACCATGTCGTTGAGGAGGTAAAGCCAGATTGGGTGCTGGCGCAGGGGGATACTACGACAGTTTTTGTGGCCGCGATGGTTGCGTTCTATCACCAAGTGTCCTTTGGTCATGTCGAGGCTGGACTCCGGACCGGCGACAAGTTCAGACCATTCCCTGAGGAAATTAACCGTCGGATCGCTGATCTCGTGGCTGATGCATACTTTGCACCTACTGAACGGGCACGGCAAGCCTTACTGCGAGAGGGGTGCGCTGAGTCGGACGTATATGTGACCGGTAATACGGTAATTGACGCGGTGAACGAGGTCGCTTCACGTGAATATGACTGGCGAACAGGTCCGTTGGCAGGGCTCCCTCTCGACCAGCGGATCGTATTGATTACCGCGCATCGACGCGAGAGTTTCGGCGAACCGTTTCGAGAGTTATGTTTGGCTATTCGGGATCTTGCTCATCAGTTTATCAGCGAAGGAGTGCATTTCGTCTATCCGGTCCATTTGAATCCAAATGTTCGCCAGCCCGTCACTGATATCCTCTCGGGTCTCTCCAATATCAGTCTGATCGAGCCATTGGATTATCTCTCATTGGTGCATTTGCTCAAACGATCGACTCTCGTGCTGACCGATTCAGGAGGGATACAGGAAGAGGCGCCCGGACTGCGAGTGCCGGTGCTGGTGATGAGAGATACAACGGAACGGCCTGAGGGAATAGAAGCAGGAGTCGTGAAGCTGGTCGGAACGCAGCGAAGCCAAATAATATCAGAAACGACAAAATTATTGCGGGACCCTATTGCCCATGCGACCATGGCCAATGGTGCAAATCCCTATGGAGACGGGAAAGCTGCCGGAAGGATTGTGGACGTGTTGCTAAAGCGGTCAAGTCCACACCATGCAACGACAGGGTGATTTTAGTGAGATCTTTTGGGCGTCAACAACAGGAACGACAGTGCTGCAACATTCTCCATGAACTATAAGTCGCGGGATTGAGGGAAAGGCCTGAAACTCCCTGCCTGCTGCTCTATACGGCGTGAACAATCTGTTCGGGGTCTGACAGGCTTTCTATACGCGGCATTGTCGTTTCTCTCAAAACCGGATAAGAATTTACAGCGAACGCATGTGTGGTATCATGCGATATTATTAAGGGGAGGGATAGCATGATTAGGCGCATCTTGGGGCAATGCAAGAAAGCGGTTCATCGAAAGATTGCAGACTATGTTTGGGATCGTTTGATGGAGCCAAATTCGCCACGCAACGGGAGAAAGCCTTTTGACGCGGAGGAACTCAAGCTCGTCAGAGAGGCCCTTCGATCGCAACACCTGTGTTGTATCGATGGGAAGATGGTCCCAGATTTTGAAAGGGAATTTGCCGTTGCCTACGATGTTCCCTATGCCGTTGCCTCGACGTCAGGGACAGCTGCCATTCACGTGGCAATGGGAGGCCTTGATCTCAACCCTGGCTCAGAAGTCATCACCGCTCCCATCACCGATCTGGGGACGATTGTTCCTATCCTGTCTCAGAATTGCATCCCAGTCTTTGCGGACATTGATGAGACCTACAATATGGACCCTGAGGATGTGGAGCGCAAAATTACTCCGCAAACAAAAGCCATTATTGTCGTTCATTTGTTTGGAAACCCCTGCAACATGGATGCAATGGTCGATATCGCCAAACGCCATCGTCTCCCGTTAATTGAAGACTCGTGTCAAGCACACATGACGGAATACAAAGGGCGCTATACCGGCACGATCGGAGACATCGGCTGTTTCAGCTTCCAACACTCCAAGCATATGACGACGGGCGATGGAGGCATGACGATTACCTCGAATAAAAAGTATTACGAGCGGATGAAACTCTTTGCCGACAAGGGATATGCAAGGAAGGGCTATGGGAGCCGAGCGTATCTCTTCCACGCTCCCAACTATCGAATGACGGAACTGGTTGGGGCGGTAGGATTAGCGCAATTGAAGAAAGTCAAAGGCGTTGTGGCGAAACGGCATGAACTGGGTACGCACATGAGTGAGCTGCTATCCGCAATCCCCGGCATCGTGCCGGCGCCGAGCACGCCAGGCGGAAAACATCCCTATTGGATGTACCCAATCGGTGTGCAGGGAGTTGATATCAATCGTCTGGCTGAAGAGTTGAAGAAGCAGAAGGTTCATACACTTCCTGGCTACACAGGGAAACCCATCTATTTGTGCACAGAATCATTGACAGCGAAGAAAACGTATGGCGATTCTCAGTGGCCATTTACGGGTCCAGGGGTGACGAAGAACTATGAGTACAAAGAAGGTCTGTGCCCCCGCGCAGAAAAAACCCTCGGAGAGCTCCTGGTATTGCCATGGGACGAAAGCTGGACGAGGGGAGATGTCGAACGGGTTGCAGGCATCCTCGGCACCACGCTCAAGAATCTGACGACGAATCGGTCGGCACGCACTGTGTCACACACGCCCCGCGTCACGGCGGAAGTTCCTTCGGCATCGCAAAGCAAGAAACTTCGTATCGGCATCGTTGGATGCGGGCAAATGGGGAGGTGGCATTTCGACGCCTATCGGAAAAATTCCCAAGTGGAATTTGCCGCCTTTGTCGACACGAATGTAGAAAGCGCAGAGCGGTTTGCCGCCGAAGGGACGGGGAAGGCCTATGCCTCGACAAAGGACATGATTGCGAATGAACGCCTCGACGGAGTCAGCGTATGCACGATTCCCTCGACGCATCGCGACATTGTTCTGGATTTATTGGAGGCGGGAATTCATGTGCTGTGCGAAAAACCGCTGGCTGTCTCCGTTGATCAGGCCAAAGATATGACGGCGAAGGCTACGGAAAAGAATTTGTTGCTGCTGACGGCGTTTAAGTTTCGGTACTTCGATGAGGTTCAGAAGGCCAAGGAACTCATGAATAGCGGGGGACTCGGCAAGATCGCGAACTTCCGACTGATGTTCGGTGGATCTATCGACATGGCTGGAACGTGGTTTGCCCAGAAGCATCTGTCTGGAGGCGGGATTCTTATGGACAACGGGCCTCACGCGATCGACTTGATCCGCTGTCTCTTTGGTGAGATTACTGCCGTGTCCGCTGCCGTCTCTAATTTGCAGGACATTCCTGTCGAGGATACGGGACGAATGAACTTTACCTTAGCCAATGGAGTCACGGGTACGGCGGAAATGAGCTGGTCTCTCCCGATTCCCTCAAAGACCTATCTCGAGATATACGGCGAAAATGGGGCTGCCTTGTTGGACTTCGAAGGGATTCGGTATAAGTTTAAAGACTGGAATGAGTGGAAGGTCATTCCTAATGGCCTGAATGCCAAAGGGGCCTTTGCTCGTCAAACGGATCACTTTATCAACTCCATCATTACCAAGAACCCATCGATCGTGTGCAACGCAGATGGGGCGAAGTCGCAGATCGTCATAGAGGCAGCCTATGCGTCTGTCGAACAATGCAAAACAGTGTTTCTGTAAGAGAGAATCGTGGGTCTAACCAATAGGTGTCAATAGAATCAGGCTGCAATATCAATCTGGGCGATGGTTCGCTGCTCAACTCCCCTCCACGTATGCCGCACCAGCATATACGGACTGGAATAGATTGGCCGCATTGAGACGCCGGAACGTCTGCCCCTCAACCTGCAAGACACTCCAGATCGACGTGGTGGCCGACTCACCCGCTTGTAGCGCTTGCCCTCGGTGGTCCGCAGGCGCACCGCCACGAAGGGCAACTCACAACGTTCGTCGCCTGGAGATGGAGCCAGTGCGTGCGAGGGGAACTGATAGAACGTGACCAAGCGCTTTCAGTTGTGCGCCAACCGCTCAATGGCCTTCACGTCCAATCCCTCAGCCCAGACGTACATCACCGCCAGCTCCTCGATCCGGCGTTGTGTGTCTCGCATTCCTGTTGCCATTGGGCCTTGTGTCGCAGGATTTCGGTAGCCGCATTAGCAGATGCCTCCTACGGAGGCATCTGCTATAAATCCTTCAGCACAATTTCCTAATTACATGCCTTTTTCTCGGATGAGGAGGCGTGCAGTCATAACCGTGCATTCTGGTTTTTCACGTGGTATAAGGGGCATAGATCGATGCGCCGGGTAGCGATCAATTGTCGGGGCTATTCATGACTCAAAGCCGTGTATCATTCGACCTGCAAGGTGGCACGAATCGTGTTATGGGGGTTGTCCTTGCTGGTCTCCTGGTGCTTTCCTTCTACTTCGCAACGGTTCTCAGCCCAAAAATATATGGCGATGGACTTGAGTATTACGTCCAGCTCTGGGCCTTGGCTTCTCATTTGTCTCCCGAGGTCCGTCAGAGTGACATTGAGAGTCTTTCAAGGTACGTACAGCAACACGACATTATTGGGGTGAGAGAAGGGGGGAGAGAGTCTTTTTTCTCTGACCTCGCGGAACAGATGAGGTCAAAAGGGTCGGGAAGTGGTCTGTTCTTTGAGAGTCGTTCTGGACAATACTTTGGGCTGCATTTCTGGTTCTATTCGGCTGTGTGTGTGCCGATCAAATGGACACTGCAAGTTTTCCAAGCCAACGAGCTGAAGGCGTTTCAGTTTACAAACGCGACGCTGGTTGCGCTTGGCCTCGCATTTCTTTTATTCAACACATCCTTGTCTATGGCCTGTAGGCTAGCGATCGCGTTGTTGCTCTATGGGGTGGGGGTTTCATACTACCTCCGTTGGCCACACCCTGAGATTTATAGCGCAGTCACATGCCTCGTCGCGTCAGTGGCTTTTCTTGAACGACGCCTCTTGCTCTCCACGTTCGCGTGTGGACTGTGTGCTCTTCAGAACCCTTCAGCGGCACTGATGATCCCCATCATTTTTGTGAGTCAGCTGGATCATTGGCTGAAATTGCCGGCTTTGGCGAAATCCAAGTTGGTGGGACAATTTGCCCTGGCAGGCAGTGGCTCGTTGCTGCCCTTCGCATTCTACTTTGTCTTCTTTGGAAGTTCCTCGCTCGTTGTGAGAGAGGGATATATGCAGTCGAGCAATATTGACTTTAGTAGATTGTACTCCCTGCTCTTTGATCTGAACCAAGGAATGGTTGTCGGTGCTGGTTGGATTATGGGGCTGATGGGTCTCGTGATCTCAACCCGTCTCTTCTCCTGTGTCTCTCCTTCACATCCTTCCGGGATTCATCAAGTGGTCTATAGGGAGGATTGGCTGCTTGCCGCGATGCTCCTCATGGCTATAGGAGTGTTGCCGCAGGTGAACTGGAACTCTGGGCAAAGTGTATTTACCCGCTATGTGCTGTGGTTGTGCATGCCCTTGATCGTGTGGACTGTGTACCAATGGGAGAGAATTGATCTGGGGCGGTGGTGGCTTCATCTAGTTGTTGTATTGCAGTTATGTACTGTGTACCTGTTCGGCGGATTTGCCAATGTCGATGAGATGTCTAGCTATGTGCAACATAAGCGAGTTCCCAGCGCAGTCTTGAACCGTGCTCCGTGGGCCTATAACCCCGAGCCAGAGATTTTTGCGGAGCGTACTCTCGGGCGAGAATTGGACATGGGCATCGATAAATGGCGAAAACCGATCTTCTATCGCGTCTGGAGAGATGGAACGATCAAGAAGATTCTCGTTCATGAAAGCAGGCTCGATACTATCTCAGAGGAAGCGTGTGGTCAGCACTCTGCACTTCTCACGCAGCAGGGAGAACCTATTCGGCCAGACATGTTCCGAAGGACTCGATCAAATTTCGTGTACATATCCGGAAATTTTCATTGCTCCACAGCTCATGAGCAGTCAGCTGAAAAACCTCCCGAACACGATGCGTAATATGATTCTCTATTTGAAAGAAGAACGGAGGGGCCATCATACGCGGAATATTTGACGATCAGGAGCGGTTATTTTCGTCTATTTCGCCGGAGCACCGATGTGCGGCACGGTTCCCGCTCCGGACCAATACACGAGTTGGTGCGCGAAGTGTTGCGTGAGCTGGACCGTGATTTCCGCACAGGGTATTCAACGACAGGGCATCTATCGATCAAGTTCGAACAGTTGCTGAGCCCTCGGCTCCGGCACGTGGTACACCCTTTCGCAGCGCACACGTGCAATGATCGAGTGTATTGTGGGATGGGGCAAGCGGCACGGGACCAGGCGCAAGATGAACCACAGGGGTTTCGCCGGAGTCACCGCCGACTGTCTGCTCAATCTGATCGGCTCCAAGCTCAACCGCATCCCGAAACGTTTGGCGCAGAGGGGAGAGGTGCTTTCCCCCCAACACCGCACTTAGACTGAACGGAACATCCATTCATCTTCGGAAATAATCCGTCTCGAACTCAAGAAAATGGAGATTCTAGCAGGCTGCGGAAAAGCTCAGTTCATGCACCATCCGCCGTCGGAATCTTCCATAGGGCATCGATGTCAACAAAGCATCAGGATGCTCAAAAAGGCCGGACTTCTCACCCACCCCCACCCCCGGCGCGCCAAGACACGCCGTTCCGCGGGCAAGGCCGCAGCGAGAGAAGACTGGTGGCGTACCCTCAGAGGTACGTTGATGATCTGAACGACGCGAGAACGCCGTGGCCGGATTTTTCAGCATCCTGCAAGTCAGTAAAGAAGGTTGTTCAGCAGACTAGGCTATTTATCTTTATGCTCATGCGGGGTCTTTGAATCCAACCATGGCGGCGAAACTGTGGCGGACGGGGGTAGGTCAGTGAGACATTCGATAAACAAGGGCATGACGGAACTCCCGGTTTCTTCTGAAAACCAGCCCGAGACCGAATTGTCTCGGAAGTTTCCACTCTGTGTCGACATGGATGGGACACTGCTGAAGACGGATAGTCTTATCGAATCGATCATCGTACTGCTGAAATCAAATGCCTTGTATCTCGTCATGATTTTTTTCTGGATGCTGAGAGGGAAGGCCTATTTGAAGTGCGAACTTGCACGCCGTGTCGTTCTGGATGTGGCTTCTCTTCCCTTTCGTTCCGAACTTCTGAACTATCTCCGAGAGCAACGCGGCGCTGGCCGGAAGTTGGTGTTGGTCACAGGAGCCCATATGGAAGTCGCCAGGCGCGTGGCGGATCACCTTGGCCTATTCGACGACGTATTGGCGACCGAAGGAGAGACCAATCTCACAGGTGAAGCGAAGCTCCAGGCTCTCATTAAACTATTCGGTGAAAGAGGATACGACTATGCCGGAAATGAACGGGCAGATCTCATTATCTGGGAGCACGCCAGAACCGCCATAGTGGTAGGGGCCTCGAATCGTTTATTGAAGCGCGTTCAGCAACGAGCTCATGTGGGAAAGGTGGTCGACCTTTCTGCCAATCCGCTGCGATACATCGTGCGTGCTATTCGTCCGCACCAATGGGTCAAGAACATTCTGCTCTTTGTGCCTCTGATCACATCGCACCAGATTGTTGAAGGACCATTGAGCCTGATGGCCATCATCGGGTTTGTTGCATTTAGCCTCTGTGCGTCAAGCGCCTATGTGTTGAACGACTTGCTCGATATGGAATCAGACCGCCAACATCCATTGAAAAGAGAAAGGCCATTTGCATCGGGAAACTTGTCACCATGGTGGGGTATCGCCATGTGCCCATTGCTTTTGGTTGGCGGATTTGGGGTTGCAGCGGTTTTACCAGGCAGGTTTGTCTTGCTCCTTGCGTTCTATTTAGTGGTGAGTACGGCATATTCTGTTTCCCTCAAGAAAAGAGCTATCGTGGATGTGTTCGTTCTGGCAGGACTCTATACCATACGTATCTATGCAGGTTCGGAGGCTATTGACGTAATCATTTCTCCGTGGCTGTTGGCATTCTCTGGGTTTGTCTTTCTCAGCTTGGCCTTCATCAAGCGAGGATCTGAACTGGTGATGACCAAGGAATCGGGTCGCAACTCCATTCATGGACGAGGGTATAGTGTCGACGATATGCAGTTTGTCTTATCCGTGGGACCTGCAAGTGGGTATATGGCCTGCCTTGTGATGGCCCTCTATGTCAGTAGTCCCGATGTGGTAAAGTTGTATTCGCATCCAAAAATCCTGTGGTTACTATGCCCGTTATTCCTGTATTGGATCAGCCGTACCTGGCTCTTGTGTTCTCGGAATAAAATGCCCCAGGATCCCGTTGTGTTTGCTGTCCGAGACAGGACGAGCTACCTCGTTGGGGCGATCGCAGTTCTTATAATGATGTGGGCAAAGTAGGTGGAATAGATGGTGGCAGCAGAGATGTTCGTGTGTGCATGATCACGCAGTATGAAAAACATCTTGCGCATTAGATAATCGAGAAATATCATGGGTAAGCCACGCGATCAACAAAGGACTTCATTAGGCTTCAGGAGGGGTGGACGTGGCTAAACGTGGATGATTGCCTGGAGCGAGGAGCGCTGCATCTGATTGCTGACTCGCCCGCATGATTCATGACGGTTCGTCGCGAAATTGCGTAGTCGCCGCGCGAGACAGGCGCGCGGAGTCGTGAGGGAGGGACGCATACGTGAAACAGTATGTTGACCGACCGAGCGGCGAGCCCGCCTGCCTGGACGGCTGGCTTATCGCGTCCAGGCTTGTCGTAGCGGTGGATCCGCGATTACAGCAGAAGTGCTCATGAATCATGCGGGCTAGGTGTGTCGACATCCGAGTGCGGGCGCATTTGTTAGTCATGGCAGAATCGTTGATGCGGAAGGCAAGGAAGTATATTGCGGGAACGCGATGAGAAATCCAGTGGGCCCGTAAGCTTCCCTGAAAAATAGACAGTCCAATAGGGGAACGTTTTGACACAATAGCCACCCTGTAAAACGGTGGTTCCATAAGGGGGAATTCGGTGATTGATCTGACTCAGGACTCGATTGAGATGGAGAGGAATTGATTATGTCTGTCACAAAGAATCAGGCGGCTGCAAAAGCAATCCAGTGGATCAAGAACCATCGGGCGCCGGGAGGCGGCATCCTTACGCACCACAAACATACGGTGGCTTCCCAAGAGGTTACCGGGTATATCATTGACACGCTCTTTTATGTGGGCGAAAAAGAACTCGCGAAGGATCTGGCTCGGTGGGAGGCGTCAGTGCAACGGAAGGATGGGGCTTTTTCGGCGCCGGACGGCACTCCCTATACATTCGACACGGCTCAGGTGATCAGAGGGTTTTTGGCTGTGCTCGATGAGATGCCCCAACTGGAGGGCAATTTACGGAGGGCCTGCGATTACGTCGCCGGTCAGATTACTTCGGATGGGAGAGTCACGACGCCATCCTATGCGATGTGGCAGGTATCCGCAGGCAATCAATTTTCTTCATATACAGATCTCTACGTGTTGCCGCCTCTCATCGCTGCGGCAAAGAGGCTGTCTGAGCCGAAGTATAAGGAAGCCGCGCTACGAGCCCTGGAATCCTTTAAGCGACAGGCGGACCTTGTCGAGTTTAAACCGAATATCGGAACGCTATCCCATATCTTCGGCTACATGATGGAAGCGCTGGCCGACCTAGGAGAAACGGATCTGGCAAGGAAGGGGTTGCGCCAAGCGGCAGCCATTCAGAAGAGCAACGGCGCTATTCCAGCCTATCCGGGAGTGGAGTGGGTCTGTTCCCCCGGCATGGCGCAGTTAGCACTGGCCTGGTATAAGCTGGGCGAGCCGGAGCCGGCTGATCGAGCCGTGGCCTATCTGGAAAGCATACAAAATCCCAGTGGGGGATTTTATGGTAGCTATGGGGCCGGCGCCGAGTATTTGCCGAAGGAAGAAATTAGTTGGGCCGTGAAGTTCTTCCTCGATTGTTTCATCGTTACAAAAAGGCTGTAACCCCATCTCCGTAGGAACGAGGCAATACCATCATGGCTGACAAATGGAATTTGGCGCCGGAACAATGGTCGGCTGTACTCACGAACGAAGCAAGCCCTGAGACGATTGCGAAGAACTTACTCAAGGGGGAATACCTCCCCTGGAATGACATTCTGCTCCAGCAGAGCGCCAAATCCGATACAACCCTGGACATGGGTAGCGGAAGAGGGGAGAACTCAGCCATGCTGGCTCAACAGGGAAGGCGAACCACTCTTCTCGATTGGTCCCAGGACAACATCGACTATAGCAAGAAACTGTTCCAGCTCATGACGCTCGATGGAGAGTTTTGTCGTGCGGATATGACGAAGCCGCTACCGTTTGAGGATAATACCTTCGACATGGTCTTCAGCTGCGGAGTCTTCGAATATTTCACGGGGGAGACCATTCGAGAGATTATCAAAGAGGCGTTCCGTGTATCGCGGAAGCGAGTTATTATTATGGTCCCGAACTCACTCTCCATTCCGTATCGACTGGGCATGGGTTACATGAAGGCGACTGGACAGTGGCACTGGGGCGGTGAAGTGCCATCGTCCACACTCAAACCCTATTTCCAGAGCATCCCCAATACCAAGGTGAGAGAGTTTTCTGTTGGGACGAAACACGCCCTGGATTTTTTGACCATGCCGGGAGGAGGGACAATCAAGAAGCTGTGTACGCGGCTCCTCAAATTGAAAAATCATTCCAACCCTTCCTTCCTTCGTCAAGGGTACTTGCTCATCACGATTGCAGAAAAAGTGAGTTGATGAAGATGAGAGTCTGCGTCTTTTCCTCTCAGTTGAATCGGGAGATCCTGGAGAGCAATACATGGCTCGCGAATGTCCATTCTTCGCTGAAATCAGCGAAGAATGAGGACATATATTTTACAAGTTACCGTTTGCCAGGCGCCGTGCAGGGGACGGGAAATGTATATTTTCCCTGGGGTCAGAACAGTTTTCGGATGACTCTCTGTCGACGTGTTTTTCGCCTCGTTGACCAGGTTCGCTGGATTCCGTCGATCGTGGCGTGGGTTCCCTTGAAGTTGTGTCAAAAAGAATTTATTGAAATCGTGTTGGCGTGCGACCCTGATATTGTCGTGCTTTCAGATATTCGATGGGGCAGGCAATTTGCCAGAGTACTTCGAGAGATCTCCCCTGGCCTGATTTGTCTAACGGAAACAGGGCAACGCTTCGACCTTCCTCGTGTGAGGAGACCATACGATCCGTCCGTAAAGGTGAGCATCGTCCTTCCGACGTATAATGGCTCAAAATACATCCGTCGATCCATTGAGAGTTGTATAAACCAAACCCATGCCAATATCGAACTGCTTATCGTGGATGATGCGTCGAGCGACGAGACAGCCAGAATCGTCAAGGAATACCCTGATCCTCGGATCCGCTATTTCCGGCATGTGACGAATCGCGGGATCGCTGAAGGATTGAATACCGGTTTTCAGAGTTCCACAGGCGACTATTTAACCTGGACGTCCGATGATAACTACTATACGGAGAACGCCATAGAGGAAATGGTCCGGTTCCTGCAGGCCTATCCTCACGTCGACTTTGTGTATGCCGAAAATTATGTCGTGGATGAAGGCGACACGACATGGAGGGGTGGAACGGTCAGGAGAAACGAACCGGCGGAGTCACTCGCCATCGCCAATTTTGTGGGCGCCTGTTACCTCTACACTCGAAAGGTCTATGACACAATCGGGCGATACAACCCCAAGACATTTCTGGCGGAGGATTATGATTATTGGGTTCGCGTGTCAAAGCAATTCAGGATGCAGCGATTGTTTAGGCGTCTATATTACTATAGGTTTCACAAGGATTCTTTAACCTCGAAGTTTACCGCCGAGGAAGTCAGGGATAAAATGAAACTTGTAAAAGAGATCAATGCCTTGCCATAACTCGAAAGTTGGCGTTCCCGCCCCTCCTGAGTCGCATTGATTTTTGGCGGCCCCGATTAAACAATTACGCTTCGTGCGAAAGCGACAAATGAAGACGCGCGTCCTTTTTGTTACCAAGGCTTGGTCTCGAGGGGGGACCGAAAAACATATCGTGGACTTAATCGCCAGGCTTGATGCGTCTTGTGCGGAGTGCATCGTCTTATGTATGGAATCCGATTTGTACACTGAGTTTGTGAAGGATAAACAAAACGTCACGGTATGGAAATTTACGGGAAAAACCCCAGTTAGGTTTCTCTCCTATTGGCTACTGTTCAGAAAGTGCCACCCCGATGCAATCCTCTTCGTAAATGGTTGGTTGGGATTGTTCCCGTGGTATGCCTATCTCGCAGCGAGACTCTGTGGCGCGAAGCGAGTATTGGCGATTGAACAATTGATCGCGGACTCACCTGAGAAAGTGATGGGAGCCGGCCTGTGGAACGCGTGGCGTCGGCTGATCGGGTATCATGCGAGAGCGATATGGAGAATACGGCTGGCCGGGCTGTTGAGCCATGCAACGATTACCGTCAGTAACGCAGTCAGAAACAAGTTGATACAGGATTACGGTTATCCAATTCCCAAAACTGTCACGATACTCAATGGCGTCGACCTTCAGCGCTATGCGCGCTCGAACAGCGCTGGCTCTGTTGCCAAGAAAACGGAGCTGGGGTTGCTGGAGTCCGATCCACTAGTCCTTTGTGTTTCGAATCTGAATCCACAGAAACGAATCGACGTGTTGCTGGACGCATTTTGCATCGTAGTCAAGAATCACCCAAGAGCGAAATGTATAATTCTGGGGTCTGGACCGTTGGAGTTCGAACTGCGAAGGAAAACTGTAGAGCTAGGCTTAGCCGACACAGCGCTGTTTATAGGTCATGTCAGTGATGTGCGATCTTACTTAGAGGTGGCGGATCTGTTCGTTATGTCATCTGATAAGGAGGGATTGCCACTGTCTCTCGGTGAGGCCATGGCCTATGGCGTTCCCTGTATCGCAACAGATGTCGGCGGCAATAAAGAAATTGTTTCGCACGGGCAAACCGGCTTATTGGTCAAGCCGAGATCGCCGGAGCAACTTGCGGAGGCCATCGACTATCTTCTCGCTCACCCCGAGGAACGATCCCGTATGGGCGTTAACGCGCGACGCCGTGTCCAGGAGCACTTCAATATTGAAGATTCTATGAGTCGACTCAAACGTGTCTTGTTTGGAGCGTCGTTATCGGATCTTGGAAATACATCCAATGAATTGACCGACGAATCGCGATGAAGATCATCCATGTAAGTCCGACTTATGCTCCGGTGCTCGGTGGGGCTGAATTGCATATGAAGGCGCTGTCGGAGGGGCTCGTCTCCCGCGGCCACGATGTGACGGTCCTGACTGCCAATGCCAGAAGTTCGACGGATCTCTTTCGCGGTATCCATGGCCGATTGACTGAGGCTGAGGTCATCAATGGTGTGAACGTTGTCCGCTTCGACCCAAACGGACAGGTTCTCGGTGCATGGCTGAAGCGATGGATTCAGCTTCCCGGGGGATGCCGGTCTCTCCGTATAGTCTTCGGAGAGGATGGAATGGAGATGCTGGCGGCTCAGCCTCAGCTGATTCAGATCATGTCGTATCTGCTTCGTACTCGTGCCGATGTCGTGATGGCGATGAGTTGGTATTGGTCACCTGCCTACCATACTTATTTGGCAAGACAGTTGAGAGATTTCGTGTTTGTTGGGATCCCGCTATTTCATACGGCCGAAACGTGGTGTCAGCGACCGATCTATAGAAACATGCTTGCCTCTAGTAACGCAATCGTCGCAAATACGACTCATGAGGAGCAGTTCGCACGCGCATATGGAGCGCGCCGAGTGGAGGTTGGGGGAGTAGGGGTATATCCAGATGGGTTTGTTTCCCGAAACGGAGCAGCAATCCGAGCGCGCTATGGGATCGGAAGTGCGCCAGTTGTGGGATTCGTCGGGAGGCAGGAAGTGAACAAAGGTGTGGTTCAACTCGTTCATGCAATGAAAATCGTGTGGCGTTGGAATGCAGAAGTGCGCCTTATTATTGCGGGTCATCAATCGTCCGAGCATCAGGCGCGCGCGGTTCAGTCTGCGATTGAACAGTTGACCGGCTCAGAGCAGCGCAGGCTCGTTCGAATCAGTCAGTTTGAAGAGGCAGAAAAGTCATCGCTGTATGATGCGTTTGATATCTTCGCTCTTCCTTCAATAGGGGAGTCGTTTGGCCTGGCGTACTTGGAAGCGTGGTTGTGTCAAAAACCCGTCATCGGCGCCAGGATCGGGTCTACGGAATGTGTTATCGATGACGGTGTCGATGGATTACTGGTCGATCCTCAAAGCCCGGATGACCTTGCCGAGAAAATTATTACATTGCTCTCTGACCGTGACAAGCGAGTGCAGATGGGTATGGCTGGATACTCAAAAACCCTCGCTCGCTATACATGGGACAAGGTGGTCGACCGGGTAGAAGCGCTGTATCGAGATCTCCATGCTGTGAAGGGCGCAACCAATGCGAGATCCGCGATCTATGGGGACGCATCTGGAGGGTCCCAAGTCTAGACTTCGACGATCACCAGGCCAGGGGGAGTTTCAGCATGCAGGGGACTATTCAAGCGGCCAGTCCGAGTTCCAAGGAGCCTATGCGAGAAAGATGGCGGATCGCCTGGGTCCATAATGGCGATATGGGCGGATCGAAGCGTTTTGCCTTCGAAATGGTTCGTAACCTGTCTGCGCGTGGCCATGTCATTGACGAGTTCATTGTCCGCGGCTCCTCCGTGTCAAACGTGGATTACCTACCGCTCAAGCCTTATGTCCGCACCTCTTCCGAGTTGATCATGCGGCAGATTGACCTTTCGTGGCTGCGGCCGCATCTCTTGGGTTCATATGCTCAACTTGGCGCTACCCTTTGGACGATGCGTCAGGTCAAGTACGAATTTGAGAGGCTCGCAAACGTCATCAATGCCACAGAGTATGACTTCGTACACATTGACCAATACCCAACTTGCCGAACGGTTGGCATCCTCCCGTACCTTCGGCGTCCGACCGTTGTCTATAGCCATGAGCCGTCAACGGTACGGTACGAAGAGTCTTCACGCCGCGTGACTCTCGTCCAGAACTCCTCCGGCAAAGGTTTCTATACCTCTCTCTGTGATGTTGCCTCAAAACTTTCGGCCCATATGCTTAACAGACGAGATATTGTTCAGACAAAACTTGCGCACATAATACTTGCGAATTCATACTTTTCAAAAGAGGTATTATTTCAGCGCTACGGGTGCCATTCAAAGGTTTGCTACCCTGGGGTCGATTGCTCGGCCTTTGGGCTGGCGATATTACCGGTCGAGCCGATGGTGCTATCCGCAGGCCGAATCATCAGATTAAAACAGCATCATTTGGTGATTGAGGCGGTTGCGTTGATTGAGCGGACTCAACGGCCGCGCGTCGTTATTGCTACAGCAGAACACATCGAGCGCTCGGTGGATCCATGCTATAGCGAAGAGCTGGTCCGATTGGCAAAAGATCGCGATGTCGATCTCACGGTGAGGTACAGGCCGAGCCAGCTGGAATTAGCCGGCTTGTACAGCCAGGCTCTTGCGTTGGTCTTTGTCCCTATCATGGAGCCGTTCGGACTTGTCGCGATTGAAGCGATGGCGAGCGGAACGCCGGTCATCGGGATCAAGGAGGGCGCCATTAGAGAATCTATCATTGATGGGGTTACGGGAATACTCGTCGATCGAGATGTGGGCCAGATCGCCGCGGCAATCACCCAACTCCAACAACATAAAGAGACTCGCACCGAAATGAGTAGGCAAGCGGCTGAACATGTTCGCGCCCATTGGACCTGGGAACGTACGGTTGAGCGCTACGAAGAGGAAGTTCGGAAGGCGCTCAACAAGCAAGCGCACCCAACCCCAGCAGGCTGAGAGACTCATGAAGATCCTGATCGTGACCAATCTTTACCCGCCTCACTATCTAGGAGGGTATGAGGTCCATTGTGCCCAGATCGCTGAAGCACTGCAGAAAGCCGGCCATGAGGTACGAGTCTTGACGAGCACCTATGGGGTGTCGCTGACCTCCATGGGGACGATACGGCGGCGTGATGATGACGTCGCGGGAGTATCCGTATATCGTCGGTTGCACGAGTACTATTTCGATCCTCAACCGGTCCTTCAATGGCCGTGGACACTACAGCAAGCCCGACGAGAGTTACAGGATGTGGCCCAGTTTAAACGAACCGTAGAAGAGTTTAGGCCGGACCTGATCAATTGGTGGAATCTCAATGGCGTAACGAAAGTGATCCTCCCGCTGGCAAACAAGTGGCGAATTCCTGATGTTCACGCCGTCGATGATAATTGGTTGATTGCCGATTATGGAGTTGCCGGTCGGTTGGCTGCATTAGATTGGCAGGTTCTCTGGGACGGGGAGTGGGGCCCTCGCGTTCTTCGTCCGGTGCTCCGTTGGTTCGGACTACGATGGGAGCGGTATGTGCGTGAGCAGGATATCCCGACGAGGGATTTTTCCCACCAACCGTCCTGTGTCTGTTTCCTCAGCGATTTTCTACGCGTGAGGCACCGTGAGGCTGGTTTTGAATTCCCTTTGAGCAAGGTAATCTATGGCGGTGTGCATGTCACTCGGTTCTTTGAACCATTGCCAAAGCCGCACGTCGAGGGGGCGCCGTTACGCGTACTCTACGCTGGGCAGATTACCCCGGACCGTGGCCTCCAGACCATCATAGAGGCGTTCGGTCACCTTTCAGCTGCTGAGCGTGAGATGATGACCTTAACTGTCGTTGGCGCTGGGCATGTCGACTATATGAAACGAATCAAGACACAGGCCGAGAATCTATCGCCGGCCATTCGGATCACGTGGATGGGAAAAGTACCGCACGAACGGATTCCGGACATCTACAAGAGCCATGACCTCTTCGTGTTCTCGTCAAAACGGGCAGAAGGACTGGGGTTTGTGTCCATTGAGGCCCTATTAGCCGGGTGCGCTGTCGTAACCACTGGGAGTGGTGGAGCGATGGAAATCGCTTCAGCCGCGGACATTCCCCTCTTTCCTACGGATGACAGTGCGTCATTGAGTTGCCTCTTAGCCAGACTTGCGACGGACAGACAGGAGGTATTGAACATTGCCTCGCGGGGCCAGGCCGTGGCGCTTCGGATGTTTAGCTTTGACCGCATGATCGGGGAATGGATCCGAGTATTTGAAGATCTTGCCAGGCAAGGCTGCCAGACTGATATTCACAAAGAGCTGTCCGGCAAAGAGCTCGTAAGCCGCCAGGTGACTCGCAATCCGGTATGATTAGAAGGCTCGAAGTTTCGGTCAGTACTATGTTCCAGAGAATCCTCAGCCACCATGAACCCACTTCCTGAAAAGACCAGTGCCGTGAAGTCGCTCTTGATCAGCAGCATCTACTACCCTCCGGATGTCGGAGGTATCTCACAATACATGTCGTCCATGGTGTCTGCGTTGGGGCCGGATCGTGTCTGTTGCCTGACAGGTGTGCCTGCGCGAGAGGATCAACAGAAGGAAAAGCCTACGGCTGGCCTGTATCGTCGGCCGCTTGCCTTTGCCAAACCAAAGTATCTTCAAGCCGTAGGCTGGGCTGCTACTATGGCTGAGATTATGGTGCGGGAGCGCCCCCAAGCCGTGCAGCTTGCGACGTTGTATGAAGGATACTTGGGCTTATGGCTGCGAAAGTGGATGCAGATGCCCTATGTGGTCTATGCGCATGGGAATGAAATCCTTGATGCCATGCAGGCTGATGGGGATCGAATTCGCCTGGGGATATGCAGTGCGGATTGCGTTCTGGCGAATAGTCGCTTTACCGCAGATCTGTTGAAACAGGTAGGGGTTGAAAGCGAACGAATTGAGATTGTGCACCCAGGTTGCGATGTTGCGCGATTTCAACCTACGTCTGTCTCAGACGATTTCCGGAAGGCCATTCTTGGTCGTCACGCAGCAGGCAAAGTCATTCTGACGGTGGGTAGATTGGTAGCTCGTAAGGGACATGATGTGATGATCCGGGCACTTCCACGAGTGCTCAAGAATATTCCGGATGCATGCTACGTCATTGTAGGCAGTGGCCCGGCCAAGCCGATGCTCGAAGAACTCACGTTCAGCATGGGAGTTCGTGGCAACGTCATTTTTCTGGAGAATGTCGGAGATGCCGAGCTTCCGGGCATCTATGGGATGTGCGATGTCTTTGTCATGCCGAGTCGCGCGGATCTCAAAGCCTGTGACGTAGAGGGATTCGGCATTGTATATTTGGAGGCCAACGCCTGTGGGAAGCCTGTGATTGCAGGAAAATCGGGTGGGATCGCTGATGCCGTAGTCGACGGAGAGACAGGGCTTCTTGTCCCGCCTGATAGCCCAGAGACGTTGTCTGATTCGATTTGCCGGATGCTGACCCACAAGGAATATGCTGAGAGGTTGGGGCAGCAGGGGCGGGAGCGAGTGGTCCGGGAATTTAGCTGGAATGAGGTCGCAAGCCGCGTGGACCGTATCATGATGGCGGTCACATCCGGCAAGTACGGATCTACTCGCGATTCTTGACCTACACAAAGGAAGAGTACCCATCATGAATATCTTAGGAGTGTCAGCCTACTATCATGACAGCGCCGCCTGTTTAGTGCAGGATGGGGACATTGTGGCGGCGGCACAGGAGAAACGATGTACCAGGAAGAAGCACGATCCAGGGTTTCCACATCGCGCAGTCGGTTATTGCCTCAAGGCTGCTATACGGTTTGTGGCTTGCTGCTAGCCCGCATGATTCATGACGGTTCGTCGCCCTTCGACAAAGCTCAGGGTCCCGAGCACAGTCGAGGGACGAAATCGCCAGGAAAACGCGTTCCTCGTGAA
>JAWXBV010000166.1:0-11232 GCA_034440335.1 Nitrospirota bacterium
TATGATCTCACCGGATCGTCGAACATCTACATCAATTTGTCGAACTACGATCCCGCCAAATGGAGCGCCGGCGTTGTGTTAAATCCTGCAATCATCACATTCCCGAAATTGAACCGTACGAGAAGCGTCACGGTCACCTATAGCGCCTCAATGACCGTCAATGCCAGCACAGGTGACAGCTTCCTGATTATCGCCACGAACAACACGGCTTTTGCAATCAACGCGCCGACAGCTCCGCTAATTGGCCAACGCATCCGATTCCGCATTAAGAACACGTCGGCTGGAGCGCTCGGAGCATCGACGTGGAATGCTGTATTCAAAATGGGCGCCACGTGGACACAGCCGGCGAGCGGAAAAAGTCGCTGTATTGACTTTGAGAATGATGGTACAAGCTGGGTTGAAACCTGCCGTTCGGCTGCAGATGTGTCGAATTGAGGAGCCCTATGTGCCAATTTCCGAGTTGGAACGCGCGGCGCGAAGATGCTCCTGAAGCTAGTTAGGCCGCTGCCAGATAGTTTTTCTTATCCCCAGTTGCATGGGGAAGCATCGGATAGCTCAACGCAGGGGTCTGGGGAATACCGAACGAAGAGGCGAGTGGAGAAGGGAAGACGTCTTCCCTTCTGTGTGAGTATCTGCTGGTATTAGAACCGATAGATTAAGTGATCCCGATTATCTTGTTCTGCGACACACCTAAGATAGAATAAGGATAGGGTTTTGCACACGCTTTTTTTCGCCTCACATGCTTCACGTCAGAAAAGTGCTAACTCAGCTTCGATGGATGCAGCGATAAACTATTAAGATCGGACAGTTAACATCATCACGAGCGCTTTTACGATACGCTGCCCGGCTTTGCCGTCCCAAAAGCGCGGCCGTATTCGTTTTGGCCGCTGCTTCAGTTGCTTGAGAGCGTGACGTACGATCGATTTCTTTGATGTTCCCGCCAGCACGTTGGTGCCTTGAGTGACTGTCACAGGCCGTTCCGTATTGTTCCGCAGAGTGACGCAAGGGACACCCAACATCGTTGTTTCTTCCTGAATCCCACCTGAGTCCGTGAGGACAATTCTCGCTTTCGACAAGAGGCGTAAGAAATCCAAGTAGCCCAGCGGCTCGATGCAATACAAACCCGCCCTGGTGTCTGCGACTTGTTCATGTGCGCCTAGCATGCGGCATTGTCCTGCAAGGCCGAACTCATTGATGCGGGCGAACGTTCTGGGATGGATGGGAAAGACGAGCGGTACCTTGCAACTGATCGTAAGCAGCGCGTCCAGAATGTTCCGAAAGGTGGCAGGGTCATCGACATTGCTGGGTCGATGTAGCGTCACGACACCGTAACGCATGATTGTGGTCCCGTTCGCGTCCGATGTTTCCAAGCAGAGCTGCTCTAGAATTGACGATCGTTCCGCGCGAGCACGATGGCGCAGCAAGGTGTCCACCATCGTATTCCCGACCAGGTGGATGCGGTTGCGGGGGATGCCTTCGCTTCGTAAGTTACGAATCGCGCTCTGTTCTGTGACGAAGAGCACGTCCGAGAGGGCGTCGGTCAGGACCCGGTTGATTTCTTCCGGCATCGACCAGTCCCTGCTCCGTAATCCTGCTTCGATGTGAACGATCAACGGGCGGGTTTGTCCGGAACCCTGGTGATCCAGTGGGTACACGATCTTCGACGCGACGAGTGCGCAGGCCACTGTCGAATTCACGTCGCCGACAACCACAATCGCATCCGGCCGCTCTTTGAACAGGACTGGTTCGAACCGTTTCATGATCTCCGCCGTTTGAACGGCGTGCGACCCGGATCCAACTTCAAGATCCACGGCCGGCCTGGGCAATTCCAACTCTCTGAAGAAGGTATGGGACATCTTCTCGTCGTAATGTTGTCCCGTGTGGATCAACAGATAGTCGATTCGCTTCCGCGCGGCGAGATTGTGCGCGTCGAGCGCCGCGACGATCGACGCGATCTTCATGAAGTTTGGGCGAGCGCCTGCGACAAGCAATAGTTTCATAAATTCGATGTCACCTGATTAACGCGAATACGAAAAATCTAGCATTGATGGCCCGTTGACTTGTTACCGTGTCGTCAAGTTTTCGTGAACACTCCAGGCAGTGCATTCCTGGCAGGCGTTCCGACATCGATGACCCACGCGTGGCCCTTGCAAACGTGTGGTTCTATTGCGCTCCTCCGTCAAGTTTAACCCTGCCGATAGGTAAGTCGTTGTGTCAGCATGGTTTATTGCTTGGCATCTCTTCACTTCTGTGGAGACCCCTCCGCCATGCCTAGTTCCATTTTAACAATTCGTTAACTCAATCTTGACCTCTGTGTACCCCATGGACGACCTCCCATAGGCTACAATTCGCATCCTCAAACCAACTAATTTGTTGAGCCTGCTTGATGAAACAAGTCGTCCAAAATTTTAGGACCGGTCTCCTTAAAGTCGAGTCCGTTCCGGCCCCAACTATATCTTCCTGCGAGGTGTTGGTCGCCAATCGTGTGTCGCTGATCAGTCCTGGGACTGAACGCTCAACTGTGCAAGTGGCGCAAAAGAATTTGCTCGGCAAAGCGCTCGATCGTCCAGAGATGGCTCGGAAAGTTGTTGCCGCTATGCAGAAAGACGGGGTTTTCGCGACGCTCCATCGCGTGTTCGATCGGCTCGATACCCCGGTTGCGCTCGGCTACAGTTGCGCGGGCGTCGTGCTGGCCGTGGGGAGAGATGTGTCCGGACTGTCCGTCGGCGATTGGGTTGCCTGCGCGGGGCAGAACTATGCATCTCACGCCGAGATCGTCTCCGTGCCCAAGCATCTTTGCGTCAAGATTCCTAACGGTGTGAGCTTCGAAGATGCCTCCTTTGTCACGCTGGGCGCCATTGCATTACAGGGAGTGAGGCAGGCCGAGCCACGGCTCGGCGACCGGGTCGCCGTGATCGGGTTGGGATTGCTCGGTCAACTGACCGTGCAATTGCTTAAGGCCTCAGGTTGCCGAGTATTGGGTTCCGACCTCGACCGCTCCAGGCGGGAACTCGCCGCCGAACTAGGCGCCGATGTTGTGGTGGGTGCGGACGAACTGATCGAAGCAGCCCGTGCGTTCAGTCAGGGACGCGGCGTCGATTGCGTCATCATTACCGCCAGCACTAAGTCGAATGAACCGGTGGAAACGGCGGGCGAGATCGCTCGACAGAAAGGACGTGTGGTTGTGGTTGGTGCGGTCGGCATGACGCTGCCGCGCGAGCCCTATTACAAGAAGGAACTGGAATTCAGACTGTCAATGTCCTATGGACCTGGACGGTACGACCGTTCGTATGAAGAGCAGGGACGCGATTATCCCTTCGGGTATGTCCGCTGGACCGAGCAGCGGAACATGGAGGCGTTTCTTGACTTAATCCAACAGGGCTCTGTGAAGGTGACGCGGCTCGTCACGGACCGCTATCCGATTGAAGAGGCTGAAGTCGCCTACCAACGTCTGACTGATGGGTCTGCTTCCTCATTGGGCATGCTCATTTCTTATTCTTCTAAAATCGCCGTCAGTGAATTGCACATATGTCGTCTGACACCGGCTCGTTCGTCCGGGCCCGTCACGCTCGGTCTGATCGGAGCTGGACAACACGTGCGGGACATGTTGCTGCCGGTCTTGTCCGGTCTGTCCGATGTGACGATCGCGGCGGTCTGCACGGGATCGGGCATCACTGCCAAGGCGATCGGAGGTAAATGCAAGGCAGCCTATTGCACCACCGACTTCCGCGCCGTGCTCCGCGACCGTGCCGTCAGTGCGGTGCTCATCGGGACGCGGCATGATACTCACGCTGAGATTGTGGACGAAGCGTTGCAGGCCGGCAAGCATGTCTTCGTTGAAAAGCCGCTCTGTCTGACCGAGGACGAACTCGACCAAATTGCGCGATCCTACGAGGATGCGGCGGCGCGTGGCTTGCAACTCTGGGTTGGATTCAACCGTCGATTCTCCTCGCATGCCGCCAAGATTATCGAGTTCTTCCAAGGGCGAAGAAACCCGCTGGTCATGGTCTATCGCGTCAATGCCGGACCTCTTCCCGCAACGCATTGGGTGCAGGATCCTGAAGTGGGCGGTGGACGGGTTATCGGAGAGGCCTGTCACTTCGTTGATTTCATGCAGGCCGTCTGCGGCGCTCGGCCGATTTCTGTTCATGCGGCGCGCATCGGCGGCAATACCTCCGGCATGGCGGACGACCAGAGTTTGATCTCACTGACGTTTAAGGACGGTTCGATAGGTACCGTCGTCTATACCGCGGGAGGAGATACCGGTCTACCCAAGGAGCGGTTCGAGGCCTTTGGTGACGGCAAGGCAGTTACGTTGGACGATTTTGCCGTGACTGAGTTCTACGCCCAAGGGAAGAGGACGAAGCACAAGACCGGTGTTCGCGACAAGGGCTTTAACCAGGAAATGCGCGGGTTCATCGCGAGCATGGCACAGGGGGCTGAACCTGCCATGCGATTCGACGAGATCTATGCCGTGACGCGGGCCTGTCTTCTAGCGAACAGCGGATTGAAAACCGGAACGGTCTACGATGTGTAACCGATGGTGACCACAGAGGCTTCGACCAGCATGACTTCCGGGCGGGCGCTTGCCTGGTACGTCAGACGACTTCGCGTGATGCAGCTGGGCGAGGTGCTGTCACGGGTCGGCTCACAGTGCGGATTGGCCGCCCTATCTCTCCGGCATCGATTCGGCATGACGTCTACGCAAGCGAACTGGCTCGACTTCAGCTGCTATGGCTTCTGCTCTGCGCGCGAGCCGCAGTTGTCGCTGTGGCTCTACGAGATGCAGCTCGATGAGGCGATGAATGCCAGGGTGCTGGATGGAGGGTTGCCTGAAGAGCACTGGGCATGGTCCTGGACTCAGGATCCGGAGGCATGGCACAGGGCACCCGATACGGGGCGGACCTGGCCTCGGCGGTTCTTCGGTTCTATTCCGTATCGCGAAGGGAACCCGTACGGCGATATTCGTTGCGTGTGGGAGCCGTCGCGTCTGCAGCAACTTGTAGTGCTTGCCCGAATTGCTGTGCAGGGCAATTTATCTCTACGGGAGAGAGCGGTGGCGGCCATGGAAGCGCAGTTCCTCTCTTGGATGGATGCCAATCCCTACCTGACCGGGGTGCATTATGTCTCAGCCATGGAATGCGGGCTTCGGCTCATCGCGGTGTGCCATGCGTTCGACCAGGTTCGGTCGCGGCTTCGCCGGCCCGAACTGATCTGGCCGGCTGTTCTCCGGCTTGTCGAGGGCCATGCCGACCTCATCAGGCAACGGGTTTCCCTCTATTCATCGCTTGGCAACCACACCATCGCGGAGGCGGCCGCTTTGGTCTACGCCGGTTCGCTCTTTCCGGAGATGCCGCACGCGGCGCAGTGGCGCATGGCCGGTCTCACCCTGTTGGAATCCGAGTCTTCCCATCAAGTCTTGGCCGACGGCGGGGGGATCGAGCAAGGGGTCTGGTATTTGAAGTTTATTTCGGATCTCTACGGTCTCGTCATGGCACTTCTTCAGTCGCGCGGCGAACGGATCCCTGACGGTGTGCCCCGTGCCCGCGCCAACAGCCGGGAGTTTCTTTCGGCGATGACCGATGATGCAGGCCGGCTTCCTCCAATCGGAGACAGCGATAGCGGGTACGCACTCGATCCGCTACTCGACTTACCTCCAATGCTTCAGCGTGCAATAGGACTCACGACCTTCCAGGATTCGGGCTACTCCGTGTTGGATTCAGTCGGTATTGCTCCGGCTCGCCTCATTCTGGATCATGGCCCGCTGGGAATGTCTCCCTGCTACGCGCACGGGCACGCCGATGCTCTTTCGGTCCTGTTCCGAACGGGTGGCCAGGACGTCATGATCGATACCGGCACATTTACGTACTCAGGGCATCCGGATTGGCGCCGCTACTTCAGAGGAACCAGCGCCCATAATACGGTGGTCGTGGACGGGCTCGATCAAGCGGTTCAGGAGACGGCGTTTCAATGGTCTTCCCCCTTCAACTCCCGCCTGGTGTCTTGCGTGGATGGTGCGCAGGGAGAGACGGTTTTGATTGCGATGCACGACGGGTATCTGAAACGTGCAGGCGTGGTCCATTGGCGAGGGCTGCTTTATCGGCCTCCCGGTCTGTGGGTCATCGTTGACCAGATGACTGGTTCCGGGATCCACGATCTCGAGTTGAACTGGCATCTTGGCCTCACGCCGATTCCTGACGGAAATGGGTACCTGCTCGAAGGAGCGGAATTCCGGATTCGTCTGACGGTTGAAGGAGGCACGGTCGCCGTTCACCGCGGGCAGACGGCCCCCATTCTGGGCTGGCGTTCTCTGTCCTACGGCAGGAAAGAGCCGATGGATACATTGCATACGACCTATCGGGGGCCGCTCCAGCACGAATTTGTGACCTGTCTGGTCATGGAACACGATGATGCCCAGGCGCGGCATGCCGCCCTGTCGTCCTTGAGGAGATCGATGTATGAAGCCCAAACGCATTGAGATTCTCGGGGTGCCGGTGGACTGTTTGACCATGGATCGGACGATTGAACTCGCCGATGCCGCGCTCACCGGCGATGTGGCTCAGAGTGTCGTTGCTGTCAATCCAGAGAAAGTCATGCGGGCTCATGTTGATGCGGGTTTGCGCGGGCAACTGCATCGGACCGCCGTCCTTATTCCGGACGGCATCGGTGTGGTTGCTGCTGCTCGCATGCTTGGCCTAGGTAATTTCGATCGAGTTCCCGGATCGGAACTGATGCCTAAACTCTGTGAATTGGCGGTTCGCACCGGTCGTCGCGTGTTCCTGTTCGGCGCCACCCCCGAGGTCAACGCGCGCACTGCGAAGGTCCTGAGCGAACGCTACCGGGGTCTGAAGATTGCCGGCGCGCAGCACGGCTATTTAAAGGACGACGAGATACCGGGGCTGATCGATCGCATTAATAGATCGAAGACCGATATCGTGTTCGTCGCGCTCGGCAGTCCGAAGCAGGAAGCCTGGATCGACCGGCATCTGCCTCAGATGAACGTGAAGCTCTGTCAAGGTGTCGGGGGCACGTTCGATGTCATTGCGGGCCATGTGAAGCGGGCCCCTGCTGCGTTCCGGGCGGTTCATCTCGAATGGTTCTACCGGCTGGCGGCCGATCCGAATCGTCTGGCTCGTCAGACGGCCTTGCCGAAGTTTGTGTTCCAAGTATTTAAACAGCGAGTGACTGGAAGGGCACACTAGCATGGGCTTGTATCAGAAGGCCTTGTCGGTCTCTGTCGATGAAGCTCCGACGGCCTGGATCCGGAACTGGATCTGGTGGGTCGTCGCGGCTCTCTGCGCCGCGTTGTTGGGAGTGGTGTACTCCAACGCGCTCGTGTCCATGTTCAATGTATGGGTTGATGATGAAAATTACGGTCATGGTTTTTTTGTGCCTGTCATCTCCCTGTTCCTCATCTGGTTGAAGCGCGACACGATCCGGGCGCTTGAGCCTCGGGGATCGTGGTGGGGCCTGTCGCTCATCCTGGTGGGCGTCGCATTATACGGCTTGGGTGAACTGGGCGCGCTGTATACGCTTCTGCACTTGTCGTTCTGGTGTGTTGTGGTGGGTCTGTGTTGGGCTGCTCTCGGAGGGCCAATCCTTCGAGCGTTGAGTTTTCCTCTACTGTACCTCCTCACGATGATTCCGCTGCCGCAATTCCTCTTGCAGGGACTCTCCGGCCAATTACAGTTGCTTTCCTCGGCGCTGGGGGTCGGGTGTCTGCAGGTCGTCGGTGTGACTGCGTATCGTGAGGGGAACGTGATCGACCTCGGCCCGATCCAATTGCAAGTCGTAGAGGCCTGCAGCGGCCTGCGATACCTCTTTCCCTTAATGTCACTGGCGCTGCTCTGCGCGTACTTGTTCCGGGGGCCGATGTGGAAGCGCGCCGTGGTATTTTTGTCCAGCATGCCGATTGCGATCGTGTTAAACGGCTTCCGCATCGGCGTCATCGGAGTGTTGGTCGAGTTTTTCGGGGCAGGCGCTGCCGATGGATTTCTCCACCTCTTCGAAGGGTGGGTCATCTTCCTCATCAGTTTGGCTATTCTCGGGCTCGTGATGTGGGGACTTTCGAGAATAGGGTCAGGCAACGAGCGACAATCGTTTTCCGATCTGCTGCAATTGCCGTCAGACTCGAGGACCGCCGTCCAGCCGGACGTGGTTCGATCATCTTTTCTTCCCGGACCGTTGCCGGCGCCGCTCTTCTGTTCGATGGGTCTGTTGGTCTGCCTCGTCGTCGCGTCGCCATACCTCATCTCCCGCGATGAAATCGCGCCGGCGAGGCAGGCTCTCCTGAATTTTCCCATGCAGGTTCAACAGTGGCAGGGGAGCACGTTTCCATTGGAAAAAGAATATATCGAAGCCCTGCGATTCGACGACTATTTGCTGGCAGATTATCGCGCGGCTGCCGGAGTTCCTGTGAACTTCTATGTTGCCTATTATGGTTCCCAGCGCAAAGGGCAGTCGGCCCATTCGCCGCGAACCTGTATCCCTGGAGGAGGATGGGAAATTACTTCTCTGCGGACGACGGAAGTGCCGGCGAACGATGGGGGAACGACGCTCTTGCATGTCAACCGATTGGTGATTCAAAAGGCAGAGATGAAACAAGTTGTCTACTACTGGTTTAAGCAACGGGATCGTGTGCTGGTGAACGAGTACCTCGTGAAGTTTTTTCTTCTCTGGGATGCCCTGGCCAAGCAACGGACGGACGGCGCCTTAATTCGGTTGACGACCTTGGTCCAGCCGGGGCATGACGAAGAGGAAGCCGACAGGGTACTGATCGATTTCACCCAATCGGTCAATCCTCTGATGAGCCGGTTCGTTCCTGATTGATTCTTGTCGCTGAGTCCCCCGTCGTGCGCTGTGGGGAACTTCATCTCTCGATCGTGCAGGGCTGGGCAGAATCTATGTCGAATGAACTATTTTTCAGTTTCCTTGGATCGCTCGTCATCTGCATGGCGCTTATTCCAGTTCTGATGGCGACCGCAGGGCGTCTGCAATTTGTCGATCTGCCGGACCATCGGAAAATCCATCATGTGCCGATGGCCAAGGTCGGAGGGATTGCGTTTGCGGTGGGAACGTTTGTTGCGATGTTGCTGTGGGCGCCGAAGGATCCGATCGTCACATCGGGGTTGATCGGAGGCGCCGTCATTTTATTGTTCGGGGCCTGGGACGATCGAGTCGGGCTCGGATATAAAGCGAAGTTCCTGGGACAACTGATCGCCGCTGCCGTCGTCGTCTGGGTCGGAGGTGTGCACATTTCCTCGTTGCCGTTTATGGGGGAGACACCGTTGCCGCTGTGGATTGCGGTGCCGGTGACCTTGTTTCTGTTGGTCGCAGTCACCAATGCGCTCAATCTCGCCGATGGTTTGGATGGTTTGGCGGGAGGGCTGTCGTTGTTGAGTTTTGTGGGCATGGCCTTTCTGGCCTATCTGACCGACGACTGGGTCATGATGAGTATGATGGTCGCGGTCTTGGGCGGGCTCTTGGGATTCCTCCGATTCAATACCTACCCGGCGAGCATATTTATGGGAGATGCCGGGAGTCAGTTCTTAGGGTTCTATCTGGGCCTTTGCGCCATTGTGCTCACCGATCCTGCGCGCGGACCGTACAGTCCTGCGCTGATCAGTTTGATCTGGGGGCTCCCGATCCTGGATACGGCCGGTGTGATGATTCAGCGATTGGTAGAACGGCGCTCCCCATTCGTGGCGGATAAAAACCACATACACCACAAACTGTTAGGGTTCGGATTGTCGCATCGCGAAGCGGTCATGGTCATTTACGGGCTTCAGGCCGTGCTCGTCAGTCTCGCGTTTTCGTTGCGCTGGCAAACGGACATTGAGGTGTTGGCGATCTACACCGTCTTCGCCTGCGCTATTTTTTCTGTATTCGTCATACGCGCCGACCGGTTCTTTGCCTCACGCATTCATAAGGAATCGCCGGCGATTCCGGAGGTTCGGTCCCCTGCCGGGGCTGGTTGGTTTTCGAAGCTTCCTCTGTATATGCTGGCCTGTGCTGTCGCGGTTTTTTTTCTCGCCAGCGTGTTTCTGCCTTCCCATGTGCCACTCGACGTGGGCGCCGTCGCGCTTCTGCTGTCCCTTCTCCTCCCGATAGGGGCAGGGATCTTTCCATCTGCTGCTCCATGGTTCATGCGGGTCGGACTGTATGTGGGCGGCACGTTTGTTTTGTACTTGAGCGATCAAGGAGTGTCCGAGACACAAAGGATTTTCCATACGCCGTTGAATGTATTTTTCCTCTGTTTGGCCATCCTCATCATGTTGACGGTCCGGTTTGGATCTGCGCACCGGTTTCAGACAACGCCGCTGGACTACCTGATCCTCTTTCTAGCGTTGGTGATTCCATTCCTTCCGGAGATACAAGTCGAGGGGATTAACGTCAGTCTTCTGACCGCGAAGATGATCGTCTTGTTCTTTGCATTCGAATTGCTTCTAGACACATTTGCGGAACGGGTGAAGTCGATCGGGTTTGTGTTGTTATGGGTTTTATTGGGTCTTGGGTTCCGTGCCTGGTGGTGAGACTCACCACCAGGTCGAAAAGGAGAGCATCCATGTGTGCCCACATTACCAAAGCGGCTGTCGCCGTTTTATTGTTGTTCACTGTCATCGGATGCGGCAGCCCTGAAGAGAAAAAAGCCAAATACCTGGCTCATGCTCGGGAATACATCCAGGACGGGAATATCCCGAAGGCTCGAGTGGCTCTCCGCAACGTGCTCAAAATCGATCCAAAAGATCCTGAAGCGTACTTTTTCTTCGCCGAGGTCGAGGAAAAAGAGAAAAACTGGCCCAACGCCTTTGCCAACTATCAGCGAACGGTGGAATTAAAACCGGACCATGAGCGGGCCTTATTGAAGCTGGCCAAGTTTTATCTCGAAGGTCGCGCGATGGACAAGGTTTTGGAGATGGCAGAGAAGGTTTTGTCCACATCGCCAGAACAGGTGGAGGCGAAGACGTTGAAGATCGCCGTTCAGGCGGTGAAGGGGAATCTGAGCGAGGCGACGCTCGCCGCAGAGTCGCTACGTGCGAAGCATCAGACCGATCCCGACGCCTCAACGCTTCTGGCGACACTCTATTTGGCCCAAGGCCGTGGAGAGCAGGTCGAGTCGGTCATGCAACGTGCGGTCGAGGCCAATCCTCATAATCTGACGTTGTTGGACTCCTTCGCCTTGGCGCTGCTCAGGCTGGGTAAGACGGAACAGGCCGAGGAGATCTTGAAAAA
>JAWXBV010000167.1:0-33448 GCA_034440335.1 Nitrospirota bacterium
GACCGAGGCGTACCCTCTGGGGCGCACGGTGCGACGAATAAGGAGCACCACGTTTGTGCGCGCCGCCGAGTGGTGAGGCGGCCGGGTCCCCGTTGAGGGTCTGAACGATGCGAGAACGCTGCTGGCGGACTTTTTCAGCTTCCTGTTAGAAGGCAGCCAGGGTCCTGTCCCCGGCCCGGCTGTGCGGTGCAAGGGGGACGGTCACTTTTTCAAGAAAGGGCGTTTTGGAGAAACGACGCGGGGGACGGGGAAGATGGTGCAAATCCATCGCGGTGCCGCCACTGTAAGCGGGGAGTAATTCTGCATCGTGCCACTGTGTGCTCAGCACATGGGAAGGCGCAGACACACGATGATCCGCAAGTCAGGAGACCCATCCCGTAGTTGATTCGACTCAACCCTTCGAGCACAAGGGAGATCGTTATGACGTGGTTTTTTCGTGTTTGCCGTGTGTGGTGGTGTTTCCTTCCCCTAGTTATGCTGAGCCATCCCGCCTATGCTGGCCCCGCGATCGAGGTGGCGTCTGCCGACCAAATGGACACCGTCGAGACTCGTGAGGTGGTCGTCAGCGCAACGAAGACGCCAGTCCCAATCAGCCAAGTCACCAGCGCGGTAGAGGTCATCACCGGAGAAGATCTCGAGCGCAAGAAAATTAAAATGGTTATTGATGCGCTTCGGTTATCCCAAGGTGTTTTTGCCAGCTCAAGTGGCGGTCCTGGGACGGAAGCAAGTGTACGCATGCGTGGCGCCCAGTCGAAGCATACGATGGTGTTGATTGATGGTGTCATCGTGAACAGCCCCACCACGGGAGCATTTGACTTTTCCAGTCTCACGACGGAAAACATCGAGCGTATCGAAATTGTCCGTGGGGCGCAAAGTATGCTCTATGGCTCCGATGCCATGGGGGGAGTGATCAATATTATCACCAAGCGAGGAACCGGCAAGCCTACTGCTAGCGCGTTTCTCGAGTACGGGTCCTTCGCTTCTATTCGTGAAGGGGCGCAATTTTCCGGTTCGACAGGGATCTTCGATTACTCAGGGTCACTGTCGCGGTGGGACAGCAGTAGTTTTTCCGCCATCAATTACAGACGAGGGGCGTCAGAGCGGGACGGGTTTCACAATTGGCAAGGGTCAGCCAGAGTGGGCGTGTCTCTGCCGTACAATGGACGTCTGGAGTTCAACGCGCGTTGGTGGAACTCAGATATTAATTTTGACGATTTCGCATTTAGTGGCGATCCGACTGATCACTTCGGGTCGAAACAGACTAAGCGCAACCTCATTCTGAGTGGAAGCTATGAACAGCCGATTACCTCTTGGTGGTCACAGAAGCTCACGCTTGCCCAAGCCAATGAGCGACTGCTTGCTCGCAACGGCCCGACCGGTCGAAACATTGTGACGGGTGAGACCGTCTCACCTTCTCCCAACTGTGTAACATTCACTTCAGACTGTTTTTTTCCATTTAATACAGACCTTGAAACGATCAACCGTCGCCTGGAATGGCAACACAACTTCCAGGTTGGCAAACCGTTACTCCTAAGCGGAGGATACCAGTTCCGAGAAGAGCAGGGAGATGCGACAGGCTTCTTCGGGGCGGCTCAACCGAACCGCCGTATTTCTTCCCACGCTGGATTCGCGCAAGCCCAAGTAAACCTGTGGGATCGGCTCGTCGCAACGGCCGGAGTGCGTCAGGACAGCTACAACGTGTTCGGTGATGCCACGACATATCGATTTACGGGTGGGTATCTTATCCCCGAAACAGGGACAAAGATCCGCGTGAGTTATGGTACGGGATTTAAAGCGCCCACGCTGAATGATCTGTTCTTTCAAGGCTTTGGGAACCCAGACTTGAAGGCAGAAAAAAGTAAGAGCTTTGATGTGGGAATAGATCAGAGTTTTCTCGAAGGTAAGTTGCAATTGAGCGCCGGATATTTTTCAAATCGGTTCGACAATTTAATTGCCTTCCTGTCCGTGCCAAGTCCAATTTGTCCTGCCGCTACGTTTGGATTCTGTCCGATCAACATTGCGGCCGCGAACAGCCACGGGTTGGAAACAAGCTTCAAGTATGAAGTGATGAAAGGGCTCGAGCTGCGCGGCCAATATACCATGACAGTTACGCGGGCGTACGAAGTGCCTGGCCGTACAGACAATACTCGTTTGCCGCGGTGGCCGCTTGATCAGTTTAGTGCCGGGATCAGTATCCAACCGATTGATCCGCTTCGGATCAATCTTGATTATCGATTTGTGGGAGCGCGCAACAATGACACAGCCAACACGCCTGGGCAGAAGCAAGGTTCGTTCGGGGTGCTTAATGCGTCCGCCAGTTACGATGTGACACAGCAATGGCAGATCTTCGGGAGAGTGGACAATCTGTTTAATCAGAAATACGAAGAAATTTTAAATTTCGGCACCCCGATTAGGTCTGTCTATGGCGGTGTGAAATTCACATACTAGTGAATGCAAGAGCCTATGAATTTCCCTCGATTAGTCATCGCTGGTACCCATAGTGGTGTTGGCAAAACCACAGTGACGCTGGCTATTCTGGCCGCCTTGAACGCTCGGGGCCGCCGAGTCCAGGCGTTCTAGGCCGGGCCGACAGAACGTTAGGACTGGTACGCTCAGTAGCTGATTCAGATTCGTCCGTGTTTATTTCAGATTGACAGGGCCGGCTAGTCTGCGGTATGTAGCGCACTCGATAACTAAATAGCCTCTCGGATGCCCGCAAGGGCGTAACAGGGAAGTCCGGTGAAATTCCGGCGCGGTCCCGCCACTGTAAGTGGGAAGCGACCCCCGTTCAAGCCACTCGACAAACTCGTCGGGGAAGGCTGGGGGAAGCGTTGAAGGTCCAACCTTCTGAACCCACGAGCCAGGAGACCTATCCGAGGTGACATGGCACTGTTTCTCCGCGCGGTAACGGAGATCTCGCCTGCCCTTTGGCATGTGACCTCTTGTTCCCGTTGCGGGACTGGAGGTTTTTTTATGCCGTCCACCATTCTTGATCAGCGTAAGACTGATCGTAGACTGCCAGAGTCAGCAGCCTGTCCTAGACCGGTCCGTGCAACATGAGCACAGGACTGCTCATCGTCGGACATGGCAGCCGTGATCCAAGCGCCAATGTCGAGTTCGAGTCTGTCGTCGCGGCCTATCGTGCGACACGCCCCGATCTTGACGTTGCCCACGGCTATGTGGAACTCGCTCGGCCATCGTTGGCCACGGCCCTTCGCGAACTGGCTCAGCAGACCGATTCTGTTGTTGTGCTGCCGTTGTTCCTCTTTGCCGCGGGGCATGTAAAGAACGATATTCCTCTCGCGCTCTCACAGGCACGCCAGGATTTCCCGTCCGTCCGATTTACCGTCACCAATGCCTTGGGCGTCCATCCGAACCTCGTGGAGTTAGCGTTCGAGCGTGCACGAACAGCGCTGGAAGGTGCCCGTGAAACTGCGAAGACCGCTGTTGTGGTCGTGGGGCGTGGCGCAAGCGACCCAGATGCGAACGGTGACTTTTGTAAAGTCGTTCGCCTCCTGGCAGAAGGGCGTGAGATCGGTTGGGTGGTGCCCTGTTTCGTCGGCGTCACGCGACCGCTGCTTGAGGAGACAGTGGAGCTGGTCGCGCGTGCGCGCCCCGAACGGATCGTCGTGGTTCCATACTTTCTCTTTGGCGGACGGTTAATCAGTAAGATTCGCGAGCAGGTGGAATCGTTTCAAGCTCGCTATCCGTGGATCAAGACCGAGCTTACGCCGCATTTGGGAAGCGACGACCGTCTGCTCAGGTTGATGGACGAGCGTTTCTTCGAAGCGATGGTAGGGGAACGCCCGCTCCCCTGCGACACCTGCCAGTATCGTGTGCCGGTGTCTGCCGTGACCGAGAACGTGGGTGGCCTCAACGCACTGCTCTGGAGTCTGCGACACGGGTTCACCCATGCGCAGGCCATGCCGCACGTCCATGCCCATCGTCCGCTGGCCAAGCATGTGCTGGTATGTGGGAATGTTGATTGTGCCGACGGCGGGAGTATCCCTCTCATTGCCACATTGCGGCGGTTGTTGAAGGACGCTGGGCGCGCTCAGGATATTCGAGTGACCAAGACGTCGTGTATGGGCCGTTGTGGCGAAGGGCCGACGGTTGCGGTGTATCCGGACGGTATCTGGTACCGGGGTGTGAAAGAAACGGATGCGAAGGAGTTGGTCGAGGAGCATCTGCTCGGCGATCGGCTCGTCAGTCGCCTGGTCGACAACATTATGCAGTAACGGAGGATTGACGATGGCGTGTCATGAAATCGCAGGGCTTCGGCTGGGGTTAATGGAAGTGTTGGGGGTGAAGAACGAAGCTGAACGGCAGCATGAGCTGGCGGAGCTTGGCACAGGGGCTGATCAACCGGGACCGATTCGTTCCATGTGCGGGGCCAAAGATTTGGCCACGCTCAAGCAGTTTTACCAAAGTGCGGTTGCCGGGCTTGAGCAGCGCGTGTCCGCGACACGCTCCGATGACCCCAAACTTCCCTATCTGCGCACCCTCGTGGTGCTCACGAAGAAGGTCGATCTCGACCTGTCGCATCAGATCGAGGGGTTCACACATCTCTACCGCGACCTTGATGAGATGCATGATTTTGTCCATGAGATCTATCCGGGGGAGTAGCAGCGATGGCCGTGGCGAAGACTGCCAACGTGGTGGGAACCGAGAGGCTGGGGGCCGATACCCTGCTGCTTGATCTGTGCGCGACCGAGCCGTTGGGGTTCGTTGGCGGACAGTACCTCATCCTCGATAGTCGAATCATCTTGCCGAGCGGCAAGGCCGTCAAGCGGGCCTACTCGTTTCTCACTGGCGATGCGGAGCAACGTCGCTTCCAGCTTGCCGTGAAGCGTATCCCCGATGGACTGGGTTCCGCCTTCGTGCATGGGCTTGCAGCGGGAACGGACATTTCGTTCAGCGGACCATGGGGCAAGTTTTTTCCGCGGGAGGGCGCATCGGGCAGGACCCTGATCCTTGCTACGGATACGGGGATTACCGCAGCGCTTGGCTTACTACATGCCACCAGTTTTGCACCGTTGCTTCCTCAGGTTCTGCTCATCTGGCTGCGCGTGTCGTCGGATTACTTTCTCCCGGAAGAGTTCGTGCGGGAGCGCATCCCTGCCGATTGTGGAGCCATGAGAATCGAAGCGATCCCTGCGATCGGTCATCCGGAACGGATTCCTCATGCCAGAGCCATTCTCCGTCAGGCGCTGTCGTGCGGCGGCCTCGATCAGGCCTTCATCGCGGGAGATGGCGACGTGAACCAGGTGTTGCTCGACGATCTGGTCACAGCCGGAGTGGCCGTGAGCAAGGACAACGTGGAGTCGTTCTTCAATATGCAGAAGAAGTCCGCATGACCGGACGGGATCAAATCATCGCGATGCTTGAGGCTGCGCTCGCTTTTCTCGATATCAGCGTCATCGTCCGTTCGGCTGACGCGATTGCCGAGGTCCATGGGCTCCTCACGTTGCGGCAAGGGGCTGAGTGGGTCACGCTTGGTGAGGAGGGACAGACCCATGTTCACCTCAAGATTGAGGATAGATGCAGACTTCGCTATACGCAGCAGGACGAGGGCAATGCGGCGCTTGAGTTGTTAGGGGCTGAGGGGGACTTGCTCTGTCGTGTGTCGTTTCGGGGTACGAACCAGGCGCGAGCCGAGAACTACAATCCTAAACGTGCTGCGAACGTACGCGAGCGTTTTGAATGCCTGGCGGAGTGCGCAGGCACATGACCCATGGACAAGAACATTCCGCCAAAAAATCGAGCAGGGCTGCGTACGGGATTCACCACCGGCGCCTGTGCAGCAGCGGCAGCCAAGGCTGCGACTCGCTGTCTCGTGAAGGGTGTCATGCTGTCAGAAATTGAGACGACGCTGCCGAATCGGACACGAGTCACATTCGCACTCGCACGTTGCGAGCGCGTGGACCGCCGCGCAATCTGTAGCATTATCAAGGACGCCGGCGACGATCCAGACTGCACGCACGGAGCTGAGTTGATCGCCGAAGTCGAGCTGCGAACCGAGCTCGGCATCGAGATCAGGGGAGGCATTGGCGTGGCCACAGTCACCAAGACCGGGTTGGGCCTGGAGATCGGTGGGCCTGCGATTAACCCGGTGCCGCGGCGAAACATTATGGAGATGGTGGGGGAAGAGCTCGCTGGTGCTTCCTACGGGGGCGCCGTCGTGACGATTAGCGTGCCTGGCGGTGAAGAAATGGCCAAGAAGACCACCAACGCGCGTCTCGGCCTCTTGGGCGGTATCTCCATTCTCGGTACGACTGGCATCGTGAGGCCTTACTCCACGGCGGCCTTCAAAGCGAGCGTGATGCAGGGATCGACGTCGCCGCGGCTGGCGGTCTGCGTGACCTGGTGCTGACGACCGGCGGTAAATCGGAACAGTATGCGATGGCGCTGTACCCGCAGTTGCCGGAGCAGGCCTTTATCCAGGTGGGCGATTTCATCGGCATCGGCGTCAAACAATGCGCGAAGCGAGGGATCGCGCGCGCCATCATCGTCGGGATGATGGGGAAACTCTCAAAGATGGCCAATGGCAAGATGCAGACGCATGCAGCCGGATCGGAAGTGGACATGGAGTTCCTGGCTTCGCTGGCTGCAGAACTATCCGCCTCGGACGAGCTGATCGCGTCCATCCGTCAGGCCAACACTGCCCGCCATGTGCTTGAATTGTGCCGCGAGGCAGGTCTCGTCGGCATCACGTCGCTCGTCTGCAAGAAGGTCGTCGAACATTGTCAGCGCCACGCTGGTGGCAGATTGACTGTAGCGGCCTGTCTGGTGGACTTCGGCGGTGCCCTGCTCGGTCGTTACCCGGAGGTGCACGAATGAACGATATGAGACAGATGACTGCGCTTGGACGGAGCATTGAGGAAGGGAGTTTCGCCATTATCGACCAGGAGGCCGGCCCTCATGATTTCGGGCCTGACGAATGGCAAGTCGTGCGTCGGGTGATCCATGCCACGGCGGATTTCGAGTTTAAGACGCTGATGCGATTTCATCCTGATGCGGTTCGTGCCGGTGTGGCGGCGCTTCAAGGCGGCTGCCCCCTGTTGGTAGACGTGAAGATGATTTCTGCCGGCCTGAACGAGGATCGGCTCTCCTCCTACGGCTGCAAAGTCTATTCGTTTATTTCGGACGAAGATGTCATCGCGACCGCGAAGGCCAACAACTCGACGCGCGCAATCGAATCTATGCGAAAGGCGCACCGCCTCAACCTGCTCACTGGGGCTGTCGTCGCGATCGGCAATGCCCCGACCGCGTTGCTGGAGCTGGCCCGTCTGATCCGCGAGGAGGCCGCGCGCCCGGCCCTGATCATCGGCGTGCCGGTCGGGTTCGTGTCGGCGGCTGAGTCGAAGGAAGTCACGCTGGAACTCTCGACTCCTTACATTGTGGCCCGCGGCCGCAAGGGGGGCAGCCCCATCGCCGTCGCGATCATTCATGCTCTGTTGCTTCTCTCGGCAAAGGCCCCGGCATGAGTCCAAGACGCGCCATTACCTTGATCGGGATCGGGGACGACGGCTGTGCGAGCCTGACGAGCCGTGCCGTGAATGCGGTGATGAAGGCGGGGGTCCTCGTGGGTGGCGAGCGCCATCTTGAATTCTTCCCGCAGTTCCAGGGTGAGAAGATCGTCCTCAAGGGCGGCGTGGCTTCGGTGCTCGACCGGGTGGCGGAACTGGCAGAGGACCAGAATGTCTGCGTGGTGGCTTCCGGCGATCCATTATTTTTCGGGATCGGCAGCCTGGTGATCAAACGGCTGGGCGCCGAACATGTCGAGGTGCTGCCTCAGCCCAGTTCGATGCAATGGGCCTTTGCCAGAGCAGGGCTGAAGTGGGACGACGCGGCGTTTATTTCATTGCATGGCCGCTCGTCAGATGGATTCCTTACTAGGCTCAAGGGCCAAGCCAAGGTGTCGATCCTCACCGATGAGAAGAACTCGCCGTCGGTGTTAGCGAGGCGAATGGTCGAACACGGAGAGATTGCCTGGGTGGCGTGGGTCTGTGAAAACCTGGGTGGGCCTGATGAACGGGTTCGGCAATTCGACGTGACAGATTTGGCCGCCTGCCAGGACATCGGACCGCTCAACGTGCTCTTGCTTGTCCGCTCCGACCCCGCATGGCGAGCCCCTTGTACCATTCCCTTCCTTCATGAAGATCAATTTGCAAAGCGGATACCCAAGAAGGGCCTGATCACCAAGCGTGAGGTGCGGCTTTTGTCGTTGGCTGCCATGGGGATTAGGCCGGATAGCGTGGTCTGGGACATCGGGGCCGGCTCCGGCTCTGTGTCGATCGAGGCAGCGTTGCTCGCACCGAAAGGGTTGGTGTACGCGATTGAGGTAGACCCGGAAGGTATCGAGATCTGCCGCGAAAATCTGTTGGCTCACGCGGTGGACAATGTGCGCGTCATCGCCGGCCGAGCGCCCGAGGCGCTTGCCGATCTGGAGGCTCCCGATGCAGTCTTCATCGGCGGCAGCAAGGGGAGCATGGAGGAGATCATCGACGTCGTCATGGACCGGCTGCAACCGGGCGGCCACCTGGTCGTCAACGCCATCACGCTGGAAAATGTGGCGGAGACCTATCAGGCCTTGCGCAAGCGAGGGTTGGTGCCGGAGGTCACACTGCTCCAAGTGTCGCGAGCCGAGCCCTTGGCCCATTATCTTCGCTACGAGGCCCTGAACCCCATTCAAATCTTTGCGGTCGAGAAGCTAGGTCAGACAGGAGTGGTCTCATGAACTATGGAACATTGTATGGAGTTGGGGTCGGTCCCGGCGCGCCGGATCTGATCACGCTTCGCGCGCTCAATGTGTTGAAGCAGGCGCAGGTCCTTGCGCTGCCTCGCAGCTCCGATTACGGAGAGTCGATGGCCTGGAAGATCCTCAAGCCGACCTTGGGCGAGATTCCGGGACAAGAACGTATTTTTTTGACGTTCCCGATGAACAAGGACCCGGAGCGCCTTCGGCCAGCCTGGGAGGCCGCCTTTACTGCCATCGGGGAGCGTCTAGAGCGCGGGTTGTCGGTGGCGTTCGCGACGGAAGGCGATCCCTCGCTCTTTAGCACCTTCATTTATCTGCGTCGGGAGGCTCCGCTGCGCTGGCCTGGTATCCGCATCGAAGTTGTTCCTGGTGTATCGTCGATTGTGGCGGTGCCGTCCGTGACCGGCATTCCGTTGGCCGATGGACAAGAGCGGATCGCCATTCTTCCCGTGAGCTATGGGGTGGAGGATCTCAGTCAGGTGCTGGAGATGTTCGACACCGTCGTCTTGATGAAGATGGGCACCGAGATTCCCAAGGTGGTTGAAGCGCTTGAGCGCCAGGGACTCGTCGATCGGGCGGTCTACGTGTCGAAGGCCACCATGGCCGAAGAGCGGATTGTCCGGGATATCCGCACGATTCAGACTGAGCGGGGCGATTGTTTTGCGATGATTATCGTTTCGCGCAAGGAACGCAGCGGGTTGCTGGCCGGCTTGGTGCCGGCGACGCCGAGATTGGCCACCAGAGAGACCGGGGCATGATAGCCGAACGCAAGCCATTCGCTATGTATGCCATCACGAAGCATGGGATCGCGATCGCCTCCCGCTTGCTGCCGCAGCTTCCCGGCGCCGACCTCTTCGTCTCGGAGAAGCTGATCGCCTCGGCGCCAGCCGGTGCGCTTCGGCTGCCTCTGCCGATGGGCCCCACGCTGATCGAGATCTTTCCTTTGTACGACTGCCATATCTTTATTATCAGCGTCGGAGCGGTGGTGCGGATGGTCGCGCCGCTCTTGAAGAACAAGAAGGTCGATCCGGCGGTGGTCTGCATCGACGATGCAGCCCGTTTCTCCATTTGTGTACTCTCCGGTCACGTCGGCCGTGGAAATATGTTTACCGATCGAATCGCGACCGCGCTGGGCGCGCAGTCGGTCGTGACGACCGCGTCGGATGTCATCGGCACATTGACGGTGGATATCCTGGGTCGCGACTTTGGGTGGACACTCGACGATCCAGACCGCAATGTCACGAGGGGCTGCGCTGCAGTCGTGAATGCCACCGAGGTGCTCTTTGTTCAGGAGACGGGAGAGCCGAACTGGTGGCCGGCTGAGAAGCCTCTGCCGGAGGGTGTCCGCTACGCCACCTCGCTGGAGGGCGTCGACCCAAACAATTTTGAAATTCTACTGATCGCCACGGATCGCGAGATCGGCGAGTCTCATCCGGCCCACTGGAAGAATGCCGTCATTTATCGCCCGAAGAGCCTCGTGCTTGGCATTGGCTGCGACAGGGGGACGGCTCCCGACCTGGTGGAGCGAGGTGTGATGGCTCTCTTGGCCCGGCACGGCCTCTCGCCTAAGTCGGTGAAAGAGCTGGCGACCATCGATGCAAAAATGGACGAGCCTGCGTTGCTGGCCTTGAGCGATCAGTATGGCTGGCCGCTACGTGCCTTTCCGCCGGAGGAACTGGACGTGGTGCCTGGTATCCAGAACCCATCCGAGAAAGTGAAGCAGTACGTTGGTTCGCACGGGGTTTCAGAGCCGGCTGCATTGCTCGCTGCTGGGGTGGAGGCTCTTCTCGTTCCCAAGCAAATCTATACCGAGCCAGGCGCCGGACGATCGATGACCTTGGCCGTGGCGCGGCGAGCTTTCGTGAAACGGCAGATGGAGGTGGGTCGCCTATGAGCGAATCGAAAGGGATTCTCTATGTCGTGGGCATCGGGCCCGGTGCGGAAGCGCATGCCACTCCGGCGGCGCTGAAGGCCATCGCCGAGTCTCAGCTCGTCGTCGGCTATACCACGTATATCAAACTGGTCCGCCATCTGCTCGAAGGGAAGGACATCGTCAAGACCGGGATGACGGAAGAAATCGGCCGCGCGCGTGCCGCCATTGAACGAGCGCGAGATGGTGCCACTGTTTCGTTGATCTCCTCCGGAGATGCGGGCGTCTACGGCATGGCAGGCTTGGTCTTTCAGGTGCTGAAGGAGATGGGTTGGAAGCGAGGCGATTCCCCGGAACTCCGTCTTATCCCAGGGATGACCGCGCTCAACTCCTGCGCCTCCTTGGTCGGCGCGCCATTGGTCCACGACTTTTGTTCGATCTCGCTCTCGGATCTTTTGACTCCCTGGTCGGTGATCGAGCGCCGGATCGAGGCGGCGGCCAACGCGGATTTCGTCATTGGTCTGTATAACCCAGCCAGCGGTCGGCGCACGAGGCAGATTGTCGATGCGCAGACGATTATCCGGCGTCACCGCGAGGCGAGTACGCCGGTGGCGCTCGTCAAGAGCGCCTATCGCGACATGGAGCAGGTGGTCCTGACGGATCTGGCGAACTTTCTCGATTACGAGATCGGGATGTTGACCACCGTTCTTATCGGGTCCAGCAACACCTTCATGTTCGAGGGCTACATGGTCACCCCACGCGGCTACACTAACAAGTACAGTTTCGACGGCGCAGTCCTCCCAGGTCAGAGACCGGGGTTTTCGCTCGTCGTTCCGCCGACCACGGAGGCAGACTGATGGCGCTGGTCGGACGTTTAGCTGGAGCTATTCTGGCCGAGACGGAAGGACAGTTTTTTTTGGTGGGCAATCCCAAGGAACCCTGCGATTTTGCTGCGGTGGGGTTTGAGCCTCCTGGCGTGATCGATGCCTTGGAGCGTCCCTTTGTCCAGCTGTTGCCCTGCCATCCGGTTCAGGTGCCGCACCCGTACTTGAGGGTGGATGTCGAGGGAGAAGCGCTGGCCCGGTTGCTCGTCGACCGGTTCGTCATCCAGCGTAATGGATCGGTGAGCGATCGCCTCTGGCGTCTGGTGACTGATCCCACCCAAGAGCTCCGTGCAGTGCCGAGTGGCAATATCGATGCGCGGTGGCTCGGAGAGATCCCGACAGAGATTTGGAACATTGTGCGAGAGACCGTTTTGAAGTGCAGCTAAGGAGATACGATGCGCGTCTATATCATTGGAGCAGGCCCGGGCGATCCGAAACTCCTCACGCTTCGCGGGGCGGAGTTGATCTCGTCCTGCCCCGTTGTGCTGTACACGGGATCGCTGGTCCCCAAAGAAGTCATTGCCCACGCCAGGCTCGACGCCAAGGTGATGGACTCATCGGGGATGACGCTCGAACAGATCGTTGAGGTGATCGTGGCAGCCCGCGATGCGGACCAAGATGTGGCGCGGGTCCATACGGGAGATCCGATGATTTTCGGCTCCACCGCCGAGCAGATGCGCCGGCTGGTTGAGCTGGGCATTCCCTACGATATTATTCCCGGCGTCTCGTCCTTCACCGCAGCGGCAGCGGCGCTGGGCCGTGAGCTCACCCTTCCCGAACTGTCTCAGACGGTGATCCTGACTAGGGCGGAAGGGCGGACCTCAATGCCGGAGGGCGAGAAGCTGGAAGATCTGGCGCGGCATCGAGCGACCTTGGCACTGTTTCTGAGTATCACCCTCCTCAAAGATGTCGTGCGCTCCCTGACTCCTTCATATGGAGAGGACTGCCCCGTTGCGGTCGTCCATAAGGCCTCCTGGCCTGATCAGGTGATTGTGACCGGGACCCTGTCGGACATCGAAGGGAAGGTGAAGGCAGCGAAGCTCAACTCCACGTCGATGGTCTTGGTCGGTCGTGTGCTCACAGCTACCGAGTTTGCCAATTCACGATTGTACGATCCGGAGTTTACTCACCGGTTCCGGAAGGGCGGGCTGGCAACGAAGAAGCAAGGAGATGTTCGTGCCGACTGAGCCAGAGACTCGAAAAGGCATGGTCTATCTGGTGGGGGCAGGACCAGGCGATCCCGGCCTTCTCACCGTCCGCGCATTAGAATTGCTGCGTGCCGCAGACGTGGTGGCCTACGATGCGTTGGTCTCACCGGCCATCCTGTCGCTCGTCAGGCCTGAGGTAGAGCTGTTGCCGGTGGGCCGACGTCATGGTGCGGGAGAGACCTCCTACCGATTGCATCCGGAGGTGCTGGCTCGTGCCAAGGCAGGCCAGACTGTCGTGCGGTTGAAGGCGGGAGACCCGCTTATCTTCGGGCGAGGCGGAGAGGAAGCGGAGGAGCTGGCGGAAGCAGGCATTCCCTGTACGATCGTTCCAGGCGTGTCTGCGGCTCTTGGCGCCGCTGCCTATGCAGGCATCCCGCTCACCCATCGTCTGCACTCCTCCAATGTAACCTTTCTGAGCGGCCACGCTGTTGAGGGGAGCCAGAGTCTCACCGACTGGTCCAGGGCTGCCAGCGGCAAGGGCACTCTGGTGCTCTTCATGGCTGCCAGAAAACTTTCAACGAATCTTCAGCGCCTGATTCAGGCAGGCCGCTCCGCTGAGACTCCCGCTGCCTATATCGCCTCCGCCACCACTCCCGAGCAAAAAGTTATTGTCGGTACCTTGGCGACCCTTGCGGACAAGACAGGAGACGTCGATCTCACCATCCCGGCTCTCGTGATTGTCGGCGAGGTCGTCGGACTGAGAGAGCGGATTGCCTGGTTCGAGCGCCGCCCCCTGGCTGGCCGGCGACTGCTCATCGCCCGCGCGCGCCCCGGTCGCTCTGTGATTGCGACGGAGCTCCGCGCGCTCGGAGCCGAGGTGCTGGAAATTCCCGTGGTCGAGGCGGTGTCCCTCAATGGAGGGTCTCCCATCGATGCGGCCCTTGCGCGCCTCCACGAATTCAGGGGCATCGTCTTTGGATGCGCCGCCGGTGTCGACGCGGTGGTGTCACAAATCCCCAGCTTCGACATACCGGTCATTGCGGTCGGGGAAGCGGCTACGCAGGCGTTGTTCCGGCATGGCATCGAATTCGTTGTCTCTCTGCGAGGCGCCTGTCAGGAGGCGCTAGGCGAACAGTCTGTTCTTTTTCAGAAAGGGCGATTTCTCCTTGTGACATCGGAGGACGGTCGTCCGAACTTACGAAACGAACTTGTCAGGATTGGTGCGGAGGTCGAAGCGGTGGCCGCCTATCGCTATGTTCACCGGATGCCGAGTTTCCCCTTGCCGCCGATCGACCTCGTGGTACTGCCGAGTTCTTCGGCCGCCCGCACTGTGCTCTCGGGCGATGTCGGTCAGGCCCTGTTGGGTCTGCCGATGGCGGCAATAGGCCCGCAGACCGAAGCAGCGGCGCGCCAATGTGGAGCTCAGTCTGTGGTGGTGGCGGAGGAGGACAGCGTGGCATCGCTGGTGTCCCTCGCCGTTTCGATGATGGGGACTCTATGACGGATCATGCCTTTCCTGAGCCCTGGCGACGCGGACTGTACGAAACGATCACGCGCCGCCGCGACATGCGATCGTTTCTCCCCAATCCCATCCCGGACGAGACTCTGGCTCGTATTCTCCTGGCGGCGCATCAGGCCGGATCAGTCGGGCTCTCGCAACCCTGGAACTTTCTCGTGGTTGAGAATCGTGAGGTCCGCAGGCAGGTCCATGCCCATGTCGAGACGGAGCGGCTGCGCGCCGCTGAAGCGTTCGAGAAGGAGCGCCGCGAGAAGTATCTCTCGTTCAAGCTGGAAGGGATCCTCGATGCGGCCATCAACCTATGCGTGACGTGCGACCAGGAGCGTTTCGGGCCCGCGGTGATTGGGCGGAACACAATTCCGGAAACCGCGGTCTATAGCACGTGCTGCGCCATCCAAAACCTTTGGCTCGCCGCACGGGCGGAAGGAATTGGCGTCGGCTGGGTCAGTATCATGGAGCCTGCCATCCTCCGTACGATCCTAGGAATTCCTGACCGGATCGTTCCGGTTGCCTACCTCTGCGTCGGCTTTGTGGAGAGTTTTCCCGAACGGCCCGTGTTTGAGAGCAGGGGCTGGCTGCCTCGGCTGCCGCTTCATGAGGTGGTGTTTCATGACCGTTGGGACGAGCGGCCTCGGCCCGATCTCCTCCGTGCGCTTGAGACGAGCCGGATCGACGGCGAGCAAGCCACTTCCGCACCGACAAACTCTGCTGAAGGCAGAACCAAGTGACGTATCCGTTCCAATGTGCCATCAGCGCTCAGCCGGAGATCGACTCGTGACGATTCCACGGCTCGTCATTGCCGGCACCTCCAGCAACGTCGGCAAGACGACCGTCATGGTTGGTCTCGCCCGGGCATTGCGCGCGCGGGGGCTGCGAGTGGCCGTCTTCAAGTGCGGCCCCGATTACCTCGACCCGACCTATCACGTTCGCGCGGCCGATGCGCCTTGCCACAATCTCGACGGATGGATGATGGGGCGTGACGCGGTCCTCTCGACGTTCACACGCGCGTCGCAAGGGGCAGACATCGCGCTGCTCGAAGGGGTGATGGGTCTGTTCGACGGCGCGTCACCGACGAGTGACGAGGGCTCGACCGCCGAGATCGCCAAGTGGCTCCAGGCGCCGGTGCTGCTCGTCTGTGACGCAGGGGGCATGGCCCGCAGCATCGCGGCACTTGCCCGCGGGTTCTCGACTTTCGATGCCGAGCTTCAGATCGCCGGCCTCATCTGTAACCGGATCGGCAGCCGCGGGCATCTAGATCTGCTCCGCAAGGCCACGGGGGGCTCGCCTCCCGTCATGGGGGGGCTTCCCAAGGAAGCCCCCCTGGCCTTTGCGGACCGGCATCTAGGCCTGCACAGCGCCGATCGAGCGACGGTGTCGGAAGATGTCTTTGTGGCGTGGGGCGATCGGGTGAGCGAGTGGTGCGATGTCGATGCGATCGTAGCGCTGGCGCGCACCGCGCCGGCTCTTTCTGAAATTCCTGCGATGGAACGGATTGTCGGGGAGGGAGCACGCTGCAAAATCGGTCTCGCGTTCGACGAGGCGTTCCATTTCTATTATGACGACAACCTCCGGCGTCTTGAGAGCCTCGGCGCGGAGCTCGTGCGGTTTTCCCCCATTCACGATGCGCACCTGCCAGACGTGGACGGTCTTTATTTCGGAGGCGGATACCCGGAGGTTCATGCCAAAGATCTGTCCCTGAACCTTTCCATGCGGAAGGATGTGGCGGCGTTTGCCGAAGCTCAAGGACCTATCTACGGCGAGTGCGGTGGGCTCATGTATTTATCCGATGGCATCAGGACACTCACGGGTGTTCTCCATAGCATGGTGGGGCTCATTCCCGGTGAAGCAGAGATGAAAGATCGCTTGCAGGCGCTCGGATATGTCGAGGTAGAGACGAAGGACGCCACGATGCTCGGTCCGTCAGGCCTGCGATTTCGCGGACACCAATTTCGCTATTCGGATTTTCGTCTCCCGGCGGAGGTCGAGTGCGTCTACAGTGTCCACCGCCGCCGTGGAGGAGAGGTGTTCCAAGAGGGCTATCGTCGTGGCAATACGCTTGCGTCCTATATACATGCCCATTGGGCCTCGAATCCTCTCCTGGCTCAGGGTTTCGTGCAGGCCTGCGCGGTCCATGCAAGGAGGAGGGGCCGGTGAGCGGATTGGCTCCCACCATCATGGTCCAAGGGACCGCCTCGTCTGCCGGGAAGAGTCTCCTGGTCACAGCTCTCTGCCGGTTCTTCCGCCGCGAGGGACTCAGGGTCGCTCCTTTCAAGTCGCAGAACATGTCGCTCAACTCAGCCGTCACAGCAGACGGTCTGGAGATCGGGCGCGCGCAAGCGGTCCAGGCAGAGGCCTCCGACATTCTCTCCTGCGTGGACATGAACCCAATCTTGCTCAAGCCGGAAGGCGATCGACGTAGCCAAGTCGTGGTGCTCGGCAAGCCGATCGGCAGCATGACGGCGACCGAGTATCACGAGTATAAGCCTCGCCTCTCGACGGTGATCGCGGGATCGCTCACGCGACTCCGAGCGGACTATGACCTCGTCGTGATCGAGGGGGCCGGGAGCCCGGCCGAGATCAACTTGAAGTCTCGCGACATCGTCAATATGCATGTGGCCAAGCTGGCGGACGCGCCAGTGCTTCTCGTGGGTGACATCGACCGCGGCGGCGTTTTCGCGTCATTTGTCGGGACGATGGAACTGCTCGATCCGGACGAACGGGCTAGGGTCGCGGCGTTTGTCGTGAACAAATTTCGCGGCGACCTTGCGCTGCTCACGCCGGGGCTCAGTTTCCTCACCGAACGCACCGGCAAGCCCGTGCTAGGCGTCGTGCCCTACATCCCGGACCTCCGCATTGCAGACGAGGATTCCCTCTCGCTCGAAGAGCGGCTATCACGCCGTAGACCGTCCAAACAGGAGCTCGATATCGTGGTGGTGCGTCTGCCCCGCATCTCCAACTACGACGATGTCGAAGCGCTGGAGCACGAGGCTGGTGTTGTCGTGCGATTCGTCGAGCAGCCGGACGAGGTATTGGGCGCCGATCTGGTGATCCTGCCTGGCTCGAAGAATACGGTGGCCGATCTTGCCTGGCTCCGCGCCAGCGGCATTGCCGGCGCGATCGAGGCGCGCGCCCGGGAGGGCAAGCCAGTGTTAGGCATTTGCGGTGGGTGCCAAATGCTCGGCGAGCTCATCGACGATCCCCACGGGGTGGAATCGACTGAAACCCAGGTGCGCGGGTTGGGACTGCTTGCTCTGCGGACCCGCTTCGAGCGGGAGAAAATCACGGCACAAGTGCTGGCCCGCGTGTTGCGCCCGTCGTTCCTTACCGATGGCGCGGTTGTCGAAGAGGACGTCAGAGGATACGAAATTCACATGGGGATGGTGGAACCAAATAACTTGCAACCGAGCCCCTTCGAGATCCGCTCGCGGAATGGGCGCATGGAGGTGCGCAGCGACGGAGCCATCAGCGGCGACGGTATGGTGGTGGGCACCATGTTGCACGGCCTGTTCGAGAATGAGGTGATTCGGGCTCGCACTCTCGCTTTCCTGCGTACCCGTAAAGGGCTCCCCGCATGCACCAGGATCCAGCGTATCCCCTCGAAGCAGGCTGAGTATGACCGGCTGGAAGCAGTGGTTCGTGAGCATATCGATTGCGAGCTGCTCTGGCGTCTCACCGGCCTGTGTTCGGTTTCTCCACGGTGAACGATGCGTCATTATTTTCGGTTTGAGAGCCAGGATCAACAAGGGCATTTATGAATCCAGCTGACGGCAGTCTCTGGCCCTTACTTGGCCTCGCGTTCGCATTGGGGCTGAGCCATGGAGCCGATCCGGACCATCTCACTGCCATCGATGGCATGACGAGGGCGTCGGTCGATCGGCATCCGAAAATGAGCCGGTGGGTGGGAACGTGGTTCGCATTCGGTCACGCGCTCTCAGTCCTGTTGATTGCGGCGTTGATCGCGCTGGCGGCAGAGTATCTGCAATCGTTCAGCAATTCCGTGCTGCAAGTCAGCGGGGTGTTGTCGGCGTTTCTCCTGTTCGCCATCGGGACCCTGAATCTCGCGCGGCTGATCGGATTGCCCGTTGGAGCCGCGGCTCCGAGTAGCGGCTTCATGGGTCATCTGTTGCCCAGACAGATGTTCAACATCGCGCACCCGATGAGCGCCGTGCCTATTGGGGCGTTGTTCGGGCTGGGGTTTGAGACAGCCAGCCAAATGTCGGCTTGGGCGTTAGCTGGAACGATGGGGTACGGCCTTCTGGGAGCGTTACTCATCGGGATAGCATTCAGCGTAGGGATGGTCATCACAGATTCGATCAACGGACTCGTCGTGCGCCGGCTGTATCTGGCGGCTACCAAGATGGCCCTCCAGGGTAATCGCGTGATGACACTAACCGTCGTGGGATTAGCCTACGTTGTCGGGGTTATCAAATTGCTTCAGCCCACCTCCTTTGCGCTGCCGATCAGCGACATGGGTCTCACGTTCATGGTGCTCGGAGCGGTGCTGTTGGCGTTTATGGCAGCGTTGGTGAAAGCAAAGTGCCGGGTGGCGTAACCGAGAGGAGGCTTGAGAGAGCAGCAAATTTTTCAATCCAATGAATCGATAGCCCATGTACCCCAAGGGAAGCGCGGTAGAAGCCGCCACTGGTCCGCAACTGTGATCGGGGACGAAATCTGCAATAGCCACTGTCCGTGAGGATGGGAAGGCGCAGAGAGTAGGACGAGCCGAGAGTCAGGAGACCTGGGTACATGGGAGACTCCAGTCAAACCTTTCGTGATCGAAGGAGGAGCATATGCTTCGCAGTCTTGTCATGGCCTCAGGAATTGTGTTGTGTCTCATGCCACTCAATCTCTTTGCCAAGGAGGGTGAAGAGGGTCCCGTGGAAGTGCGGGAAGTTACGGTGATTGGGCAGCCAGTCGAGCGCCAGGGGACTGGGACGCTCAATCTTGATAGTCCAAGTACGACGTCGAGCCGCTTGGGTCTGACGCTGCGTCAGATTCCCGCCAGCATTGAGGTGATCGGCCAGCAGACCATTCAGGAGCGCGGGTTTCGGTCGATCTCGGAAGCGATCGAAGGCGCGACGGGGGTAACGGTGGGCGACGCACCCGGCGACCCCGCTAACTTTTCCATGCGGGGATTTACGAATAACCAGATACGACTGCTGAACGACGGGTTGATGACCGGCCCGGCTAATATGACCTCGCGCCCGCGTGATGCCTGGAATCTGGATCGCATCGAGATCTTGAAGGGGCCCGCATCGGTACTCTACGGGGAAGGGGCGGTGGCCGGCGCGATCAATTTTGTGACCAAGCGACCGGTCCGTGGGCTAGAGGGAACGGAGGCGTTGCTCTCGTATGGTACATTCAATACGACTAGGGCTGGCATCGGCAGTGGAGGCAGGCTGGGCACCGACACACTGCATTACCGAACCGATCTGAGTTATCAGAATTCCGACAACTTCCTGGGTGTGCAGCGGGCGCCCTATACCTACTGGAATTGGACGAGCGCCCTCCTCTATGACATGACTTCTCGTTTCAGTGCTGAAGTGTCCTTCGATCTCACGTTCGATCGCAGCAAACCATACTTTGGCACGCCGCTGGTGCCCTCTTCGTTCGCGACTCAGGGAGTTAACGGAGTTGTGAGCACGCTCGACGGGCGCACTGTGGATGCGCGGATGCTGCGGCAAAACTACAACACGCAGGACAGCGACATGAGTGCGCTGACAACCTGGACGAAGCTCAAAACAACCTGGCAGCCGACCGATCTGATCGAAGTTCGTAACCAAGCCTATTACTACACGGCTAAGCGAGACTGGCAGAATGCGGAGACGTACACCTTCAATGCGAGCACGCAGCTCATCGATCGCGACCGGTTTTTCGTCCAACATGACCAGTCCACTATCGGCGACCGATTGGAGTTTCAAGTCAATCAACCCATCGCGTCGTTCAAGAATCGTTTTGTGACGGGATTGGACTTCAGTCATCTCGACTTTACGCGTCCGAGTTTCTTTAGTGGGGCGGGGGGGAGCGTGGATCCCTTTGCCCCTGTCGCCGGACTGTTCGGGCCGATCACGGCGGCGACGCAGAAAGCGGTGATCACCACGATCGCAATGTTTGCTGAGGATCAGCTCAGTTTGACCGATCAGCTCAAACTGATCGCCGGTTTTCGACATGATCATATCGAATTGACCCGGGAATTGTTCGACACCGCCGGCGTTCTCAATACGACGAGCAGTTTCTCGCGGAACTTCAATCCCACTACCTGGCGCGCAGGTCTTGTCTATGACCTGCTGCCGGAGATCACCCTCTATGGGCAATACGCCACGGCGGCGGATCCGGCTGCCAGCAATATTTTCCTCGTGACACGCCAGGAAAGTTTTACACTCGCGACCGGAGCGCAGTGGGAGGTGGGCGCCAAAGGGGATTTCTGGAACAAACGGGCCGAGTGGACAGTTGCGTATTTTGATATCTTCCGGAAAAATATTCTGACGCAAACCTCGCTGACGGAAGCGGTCAACGTGGGTCGGCAGTCGTCCAAAGGGATCGAGTTAGCCATGGGGGTGCGTCCCACCGACGCGTGGCGAGTACAGGGGAATCTGACCTTTCTGTCCGCCAAATTTGACGACTTTGCCGAACTCTCAGGGGGAGATGTGGTCTCTCGGACCGGCAATCGCCCGTTCAATGTGCCACAGGCCATGGCCAATCTCTGGTCGATCTACCGGCTCCCTACAGCGATACCCATCGATCTCGGTGCGGCAATACGCTATGTGGGAAATCGATACAGCGATGCCGCAAATTCTATTCGGCTGCATGGCTATACGACGGCAGATGCCTGGCTGACGGTCCCATACAAGAATCTCTGGTTCACGCTACGCGGTCGCAACTTGTTGGATAAAACGTATGCGAGCTGGGGCGATAATTTTTATCCCACCGAGGTTATCATTGGGTCACCACGAACGGTCGAATTGAGCCTCATGGCTCGATTCTGACGGGGGTACAGGGATGCGTTGGATGAGTGCCGGACTGACGGTGATCCACCGTGTGCTGGGAGTGGGGATCGGCCTGCTCGTTGTGCTCTGGTTCGGATCGGGTGCGGTGCTGCTCTTTGTGCCCTATCCGAGCCTGACCGAGGTGGAGCGATTCCGGTGGCTCGCACCACTCCAATTGGAGCGATGCTGTGTGTCGATTGAGTCGGTTTGGAGTCAGCCCGGGCAGACACAAGGAGTCGAGAGGATTCGTCTATTGATGGCGGCTGGGCGGCCGGTCTACGTCATCCAGTTCCTAGACGGTACGTTGAAGAGCCTGTGGGCGGATCGTGGAGAACCCCTGTTGGGGGTCGCACGCGCTGATGCCGTGCGCATCGCGCAACAGGGGACGCAACCTGAAGGCAAGAATATTGCGGAGGCGCTGGAAGACGATCAGTGGACAGTTCAACAGCGGTTCGCTCCCCATCGTCCCCTGTGGAAAGTTCAATTGGATGATGGGGAGGGGCAGGAGGTGTACATCTCCTCAAAAACGGGGGAAGTGGTGATGGACACCACCGTGTTTGAACGAAGATGGAATTGGGTCGGATCCGTGATTCACTGGCTCTACCTGCCTGCCCTGCGGCGCCACTGGGCCGTGTGGAATCAGGTGGTCTGGTGGCTGGCTGCGGTTGGCGTCATAACGGCAGTCACCGGTCTTGCGCTGGGGATTCAGCATCTTTATCGTGGGAAAGGGCAACGCAGGAAGGGCCCATTCTCGGGGGTCAGGCGAGTGCATCATCTAGTCGGCCTTGCCATCGGAGCCGTGGTTTTCACCTGGCTCTTAAGCGGCATGCTCTCGATGGACCATGGACGGTGGTTCTCTCATCCTGAGCTGGCGGTGGACGAACGGCAGCGCTTCATGGGTGGACCCTTCGTGCCACAGGACGTTGCCGTTTCGTTGGGAGATGCTCTGCGGCAGGTTCAGCTGAGTGATCCCGTCAAAGAGGTTCTGTTCACCAAGGTTGGGGGAACGAGCTACTATGTGTTCCGGTCGGACCCTGCGCACCAAGTTGTGGTGAGTGGGGCCAATGTGCAAGCCCCGTTACAAGAATTCAGCCTCCAGGCTCTGACTCAAGCCGCGAGCGCGGTGTTCCCCACTCGAAACATTGAGCGAAGTGACATGATCCAGGGGGATAGCTATTACTACAACACGGCTCACAATCCTCGTCTACTCCCAGCTTTGCGGGTTGTTCTAGACGATCCTGCCCAGACATGGCTTCACATCGATATCAAGACCGGTCAGTTGATAGAACGTATGGATCGCAGCAGGAGAGTGTATCGATGGCTGTTCCATGGTTTGCATAGTTGGGATATTCCATATTTAATGGAACACGACGATCAGCGAAGAATGTTACTTCTCGTGTTGTGCGTTATCGGCTCACTGTTTAGCCTGTCTGGGGTGTATTTGGGGATCACGGTGCTTGTCGGCCACTCACAGCTGAAACCACCGCCACGTGGCGGCGTGTGACCATCTGAGGAGAGAATTGATCCTGAGTCCAGTGGTCGCGCGCATATGCGTACGTTCATGTTACGGCAGAAGTTACGGCTGCTGAACGATTATTGACCTCGTAGGCCCTTCAGTATGTTAGAAAACACGAGACAATTGTGCTCTTCAGAGGCATGCATCGGCTGAAGGATTCAGTCGATGCGCAGGCATGCTTCGGCGCGCCGAGCCGACACGTTTCCATCCGTGAGTTCTGGAGGTCTGAGATGACGGAGCAGGACGATCACAAAGCGAAGATGGAGCGATTGAAGGCGTCGGTGGATCGGCGCATTGAGGCGGCGCAAGAAGAGAAAGGCTTGTTGATTGTCTATACAGGCGCCGGCAAGGGAAAGACGACCGCCGCGCTAGGGATGGCGTTGCGTTGTATTGGGCATGGCCAGAAGGTGGCGGTGGTGCAGTTCATCAAAGGCGCGATCGATACGGCAGAGGAGCGGATGCTCAAGTCGTTCGGCGAGCAGGTCACATTTCTCAGGACCGGTGAAGGGTACACCTGGGAAACCCAAGATCGTGATCGGGATACGAAGTTCGCGCAACAGGCTTGGGGTACGGTCTGCGGGTTTCTTCGCGATCCCTCCTATGCGATGGTCATACTCGATGAATTCAATATTGCACTGCAACAGGACTATGTCCGACTCGAAGTGGTGTTGCCGGTTCTTCGGAGCCGGCCTCCTATGCAGCATGTCGTGATTACAGGACGTGGGGCTCAAGAAGCGCTGATCGAGGAAGCCGATCTTGTTACGGAAATGAAGCAGGTCAAACATCCCTTTCGGAAAGGCGTGAAGGCGCAGCCGGGGGTGGAATTTTAGCAGGATGCTGAAAAAGTCCGCCAGCAGCGTTCTCGCATCGTTCAGACCCTCAACGTACCCGTGAGGGTACGCCTCGGGCCTTCACTCGCTGCGGCCTTGCCTTCGGAACGGCGCGTCTTGGCGCGCCGGGGCCGTGGTGGGTGAGACGTCCGGTCTTTTTGAGCATCCTGCGTGCCAGCATAGTTTTTCCGTAGTCTGATATTCGGCTTGCGTAAGAGAGAGGAGCGTTCTTCACCCATGAGAGGTCCGGTGACAAAGACGTGTGAGGCTTGCCGGGAGGCGTTCGAATGCGGCGGGTACCAGTGCTGGTGTGGGAAGGTCGGCATTACCGAGCCGCAGATGGATTGGATCGCGTCGCGGTTTCAGGACTGTTTATGTTCGACCTGTCTGAAGAAGGTTGGAGCAGGCGATGGAGGGCTGGTTCCGCTTCAATTGGCTGCTCCTGCACAGGTAGAAGATAAGGAGCCATCATGACTGTGCGCCCAGATGTTGGGAGTGCCGGCCGAGGACAGTTCTCCGACCATGAACGGGACGCGGTCTACCGCGTGATTTTTGAGCGGCGGGATGTCCGCCGCAATTTTTTGCGCCGACCGATCCCTGACGATGTGCTTGCGAGGGTTTTGACCGCGGCGCACCATGCCGGGTCTGTCGGGTTCATGCAGCCTTGGGATTTTGTGGTGGTCCGTCAACGCGCGACAAAGCGAGCCGTGAAGCAACTGTTCCTCAAGACGAATACACAGGCATCCATGCAATATGAAGGCGCCAAGGCGACTCTCTACCGGAGTCTCAAACTGGAAGGGATCGAAGAAGCGCCGGTCAATATCGGTGTGACCTGCAGCCGTCAGCGGGGCGGTCGTCATGTATTGGGCCGCTCCACGGTCCGCGATACGGATGTCTATAGCACCTGTTGCGCCATTCAAAATCTCTGGTTGGCCGCACGAGCGGAAGGCATTGGGGTTGGGTGGGTCAGCATTCTTGACCATGGAGCACTGAAACAGGTGCTTGGTATTCCCAGGCCGATTAAAGTGCTGGCCTATCTCTGTCTCGGCTACGTGGCAGACTTTGCGACAGCGCCAGACTTGGAGACGGCGGGGTGGAGAGCCAGGATTCCGGTTGACCAACTCATTCACTTCGAATCGTGGGGAAACACCAGGCAAGGTGAGAGGAGAAATAGCGATGCGCATCACGAAGGTCTACACGAGAACGGGAGACGCGGGAAAAACAAGGCTGGCCGGAGGGCAACAGGTGTGGAAGGACAGTCTTCGAGTTGAGGCCTACGGCACCCTCGACGAGCTGAATGCGGTGGTCGGGGTGGTGCGGGTGATGAATGCCGAGATGGTGGGGAGTCATGCGCAGGCAGAGCAACTCGAAGAGGATCTTCAATGGATACAGAATAAACTGTTCGATCTCGGCGGCATTCTCGCGACAATGCCCGGTCAAGAGTTCAAGAACATGCCGCAGGTGACGGGAAAAGATGTGACGAAGCTGGAGAAGATGATTGATCGTTGCCAGAAAGATTTGGCGCCACTCAAAGAATTCATTTTGCCGGGTGGGGGAAAGGTGTCGGGCTTTTTGCATCAGGCGAGAACGGTCTGTCGCCGGGCAGAGCGACTGTGCGTGCATCTCTCGCGGGAAGAGCCGGTCGATGCGGTGAATATCAAGTTTGTGAATCGCCTAAGCGATGCCCTGTTTGTCTTGGCTCGCTGGGCCGCCAAGACCCAAGGGGAACCGGAGTTCCTCTGGCAACGTGACACAGGAAAGTGACGAGTGATGGGTGACCAGTGACAAGAAATCGACGGAGGGAGTCACGGCTCATTCTTGTATTGGGCGGTGCGGCGTCCGGCAAGAGCCAGGCGGCGCTTGATCTGGCCAGGGGACAGGCTCCGCCTCAGGCGGTGCCTGTCCCCGTCCGAAGGGGACAGACACCACGCGCAGACGCGGGGAAGGGTGTCAGTCCCCGTTTTGCGTTTGTGGCAACAGGCCAGGCTCTGGATCGAGAGATGAAAGCTCGGATCGAGCGACACCGGGCCACGCGCTCGCCCGAGTGGGAGACGGCAGAAGTCCCCACGGATATTGCTGATTGGCTTACCGAAAATAGTCATATTTATCAAACTATTGTACTCGATTGCCTAACTTTATGGTTGAGCAATTTGAAGGGGAAGAGTTTGGGCGATTTGGTCATCTACGATGCCACGACCGATCTGCTTCAGGCGATTCGGGCGACAAAGGCCCGTGTCGTGATCGTGAGTAACGAATTGGGGCTGGGACTGGTCCCTGCGACAAAACCTGTTCGGGCATTTCGTGATGTGGCAGGACGGGTCAATCAACAGGTGGCAGCAGAAGCGGATGAAGTCTATCTCATCATCAGCGGCCTTCGACTGCGATTGAAATAAGGGGAGTTCGAACATGTTGTCTCGCGAAACGATCGACCGGATTCAGCCGACCGACACCCGCCTGTTGGCGCAGGCACAGGCGCGACTGGATCGATTGACGAAGCCGATCGGCAGCCTGGGACGGCTGGAAGAATTAGCCGCGCGCTACGTCATGATCACCGGGGAGATGAAGCCGACAGTCCCACGTGGAGCGGTTTTTACCTTTGCCGCTGACCACGGAGTCACAGTGGAAGGGGTGAGCGCCTATCCCTCTGCCGTGACACCGCAGATGGTCTTGAACTTTCTGCGCGGGGGCGCCGGTGTGAATGTGCTCGCGCGTCATGTCGGCATCGATGTCCGTGTCGTCGATATCGGTGTCGCGTTCGACTTTGACGCGGCGCCAGGACTCATCCATAAGAAGATCATGCCCGGCACAAAGAACCTCTTGGTGGAATCAGCCATGAGTTCCGCGCAGGCGGAGCAGGCGCTGCAAGTCGGGATTGATCTGGCTACTGAGGCGGCTCAAGAGGGTATCGGCTTGATCGGGACCGGGGAGATGGGAATCGGCAATACCACCGCCAGTTCGGCGATTACCTCGGTGATGACGCGTCGGCCGGTTTCCGACGTGACAGGACGAGGAACGGGGATCGACGATGCGAGTCACGCACGCAAGATCGACGTGATTCAGCGCGCCCTCGCGTTCCATCGGCTAAATTCGGCTGATGCGATGGAGGTGCTCGCCACAGTGGGCGGGTTGGAAATCGGTGGGCTGGCCGGACTGATGCTCGGTGCGGCGGCAGCCCGCATTCCGGTCGTGTTGGATGGATTCATTGCCGGAGCGGCCGCGTTGATTGCTGTACGACTGCAACCGCACTGCAAAGACTATCTCATCGCGTCCCACCGGTCGGTTGAACGAGGCCATCAGGCGATACTGGATCATCTTGGCTTGAAACCCCTGTTCGATCTCGATCTTCGTCTGGGGGAAGGCACCGGCGCCTGTCTCGGCATGAGCCTGGTTTTTGCGGCAATCAAAATTCTCACGGAGATGGCCACGTTCGACGAAGCTGGTGTATCGGAGCGGACGGGTAAGGGGGTAAAGGGGTAAGGAGATAAAGGGGTATAGGGGTAAGCGTACACTCGTCTTCTACCCCGTTATCCCCTTATCCCGCTACCCCATTTTTCCATGGTACGTCCATTTATTTTCGCCTGGCAGTTTCTCACGGCGATTCCACTCAGCCGTTCGATGCACGATGCCAAGCCGGAGGAGTTGGCTGCCTCCATGAGTTGGTATCCTTTCGTCGGCTGTCTCCTGGGCCTGCTGTTGGTCATGGCAGACCTGTTCCTGGCGCGATTCTTCTCAACTCAGGTCACGAGTTTGGTGTTGATGCTCATCCTGATCGGTATCACGAGGGGGCTCCATCAAGATGGTCTTGCCGATATGGTGGACGGACTGGCGGGCGGGCGAACCGCTCAGGCACGCTTGGCGATCATGAAGGATGGGCGCGTCGGTGCGATCGGCGCCACGGGACTGTTTCTCGCGCTGGGCCTTCGCTACGCCGGACTCAATGCCATGCCGGCGGGCGAGCATCTCGCATTGCTGATCGGCATGCCGGTGGTCGGTCGATGGGCCATGGTCGTGGGGGCCTTCCATGTGACCTATGCGCGATCGAAAGGAGGGCTGGCCCAACCGTTCCTCGCACATTTGTCCTGGCTGCATCTCTGTGCGGCGACCGTCACGGCAGGGCTGGTTTTGACGCTGTTGTTGGGACCATGGGCGGCGCTGTGCTCACTTCTCATCGGCGCGGCGCTCGTCCGTCTTTCGACGATCTGGTTCCATCGCATGTTCGGCGGCGTCACGGGTGACCTGCTCGGGGCGACGAACGAAGTCGCAGAGATTCTCTTTATCCTGATCGTTCCCGTGGTGCTCTTCCGATGACCGCAGGCGAATTGGCAGTGGCCTGCCTCTTAGACGCCGCGGTCGGAGACCCGCGCTGGTTCCCTCATCCGGTACGATGGATGGGATTCCTCATCGACTGGTGTGACCGGCGAGTCCATCAGCTGTTCCTGTCTCCCGGCACACAATGGATGGCAGGTGTGCTGCTGGCTATTGCCTTGCCGACTGGAGCCTATGCGGCGGGGGAATGGCTCATCTGGGTTGGGAACTCGATCGATTCCCTATGGGGGAGTGTGGTGACCGTGGTGCTGGCCTGGACCACGCTCGCGGCTCGCGATCTGATCGATCATGTCCTATCCGTGCAGAGGGCTCTCCACTCTGTTTCCTTGCCGCAGGCGCGATCGGCAGTCGCTAAGATTGTCGGGCGCGATACGGATGAGATGGAGGAATCCGATATCGTTCGTGCCACGGTGGAAACGATCGCGGAAAGCACGGCTGACGGCATCATGGCGCCCTTGTTCTACCTGGTCATTGGAGGAGCTCCGTTGGCGCTGGCCTATAAGGCGGTCAGCACGCTGGACTCGATGATCGGCCATATGGACGACCGATACAGATGGTTTGGCTGGGCATCGGCTCGATTAGACGATGTGGCGAATTTTCTTCCGGCTCGCATCACGGCGCTCTTGCTCGTTCTGTCCGTGGGAATCGTGTCTCGATCATGGCCCGCGATGCAGCGTGCCTGGCAGATCCTGCTTCGCGACGGTCAACAACACCCAAGCCCGAACAGTGGACACCCGGAAGCGGCGATGGCCGGTGCGCTTGGTGTGCAATTGGGCGGGATGAATCGCTATGACGGGATGCCTGTTGCACGTCCATGTCTCGGCGATTCTGTTCAGCCCCTCACGAGGGTTCACATCGGTAGGGCACGTACGCTCATGCTCTGGACCAGTCTCATTGGAGTCCTCTTGGGTATTGGATGGCTGCTGATGGTGAAGGGATGACGCGACCTACGCACGGCGGGAATGTTTACAAGGTCGCTCGGGAACGGCGGATTTCCGTCGGGTCGATCGTGGATTTTAGCGCCAGCATCAATCCGTTGGGCTTTCCTAAGGCGGGGCTTCGCGCCATTCGCTCAGCGCTCAAGCAGATCGTGCACTACCCGGATCCCGATTGTCGGCAGCTCAGACAATCCTTGGCACAACAGTGCGGGATCGATCCAGAGAGGGTCCTCGTCGGCAACGGGTCGACCGAACTGATTCATCTCCTGCCCCGCGCACTCGAGATCAAGTCCGCGCTCGTGATCGGGCCCACGTTCGAGGAGTATGCGCGTGCGCTGATGGACGCAGGGAGCACGGTTCAGTATGTGCATGCCAGGCGAGAGGAACGTTTTCGCCCGCCGGTGAAAGAGGTCCTTCGAGAACTGTCTGCCAAGCGGTCGAGAGTCGACGCCGTCTTTTTGTGCAATCCCAACAATCCGACCGGCCAGGTGCTCAACCGGTCGGCGATCTGCGAGTTGGCTGAAGCGATGACACGACGGCAGGGCTGGTTGATTATCGATGAGGCCTTTATCGACTATTGTCAGAAACAGTCTGTCGTCTCAATGTTGAACGAGCATCCGCGTATCGTCGTGCTGCGCAGTCTGACGAAGTTCTATGCCATGCCTGGGTTGCGGATCGGCTACCTGCTTGGCGCAAACAAGGTCGTGGATCGGCTGAAAGCGCGCCAGCCGCCATGGTCGGTCAACTCGTTGGCCCAAGAGGTCTCCTGTGCGGTGTTACGCGATCATGCCTATGCCATGAGAAGCCGTACATTCATGGAGCAGGAACGGTCGCGATTCATGCGAGGGTTGCGCGGATTGCCGGGTGTGCGTGTCTATCCGTCAGCGGCGAATTTTGTGCTGATCGAACTCCCTGCCTGGACCTCCGCCGGCAGGGTGACCGATCGACTGGCCTCCGAGAGCCTGCTTGTCCGGGACTGTTCGACGCTGCTGGGTCTGACGACGCAGATGATTCGTGTGGCGATCAAGGCCGCGAAAGAGAATCGACGATTGATGGCAGCGCTTGGCGCCTGCGTCGCGAAGCAGGCGTGATGAGCATACAGAGTGGACGTACCATGCAGACCCCGTTTCGAATTAGGCAACAGACGCTCATCATTGACCTGGGAGGAGTTCGGTCAGTGCTCTCATCCGCTCCCAGGGCTGGGGGGATGAGGAGGGCCAGATACATCTTGAACCATCAAGTCGCGGCCAAGCCGATAGGGGACCACGATCGTGCCAAGGGTATCGGTGCGCGTGAGGCCGATCCTGCCAGGACGCTGAGCAAGCTGGCGATCTCGCTCGGCATCCGCGATAGATTCGTCGCGCTCATGACGGCCGTGTGGCTCAAGGACTTGGTCACGGCGCGCGAATCCTCCGGCGAGATCTGGGTCGAAGGATTTGTCACGGTTGGAACGTCGAATGCGGTGCGGGCAGGGGAATCGGTGATGCTGAGTCAGCGCAACAACAGCGGCAGGGATCCCGGCACGATCAATCTGATCCTCGTGACCAACGCGCGTCTGTCCGCTTCAGCCATGGTCGGGATGGTGCAGGTGGCGACCGAAGCCAAGACGGCTGCCCTGTTGCAGGCCAAGGTGAAGAGTTGGACCGGACGTTCGGGGGCGACGGGAACTGGAACAGATGCGGTGGTGATTGTGAGTGGAGAGGGGCCTCCTCAGCGGTATAGTGGCACCCATACGATTCTCGGTGAACTCGTTGGTCGGGTGATTACGCAGGCAGTCGAGGAAGGACTCGATCGATATGTGCGGTGGCATGCTAGCCATACACCAGACGGGCGCGTGAAGAAATCATGAGGGATTCCGATCCACGAGCCAAGGCTGTTGCCATTCTGGGCACCGGCTCCGATGTAGGGAAGAGCCTCATCGTTGCGGGGATTTGGCGACTCTTGGCTCGAAAGGGTATACGGGTTGCGCCGTTCAAGGCGCAGAATATGGCACTGAACTCTTTCGTGACGCTCGATGGAGGGGAGATTGGCCGAGCCCAGGCATTGCAAGCTCAGGCTTGCGGCATCGAGCCGACGGTGGAGATGAATCCGATTCTACTAAAGCCCGAGTCGGATTCACGATCCCAGGTCGTCGTGAAAGGCAAGGTCTACGAGGCATTGGATGCGCTCGCATATTTTGAGCGGAAAGAGGCGCTCTTCAATATTGTTCGAGACTGTTATGCGCGATTGGCCGGCGAGTACGAGTGTGTGGTGATCGAAGGGGCGGGGAGTGCGGCGGAGATCAATCTTCGCGATCGTGACATTGTGAACTGGCCTGTCGTTGAATTAGCCGATGGGTCAGTCGTCTTAGTGGCGGATATCGATCGTGGCGGGGTCTTCGCGCAGATCATCGGGACACTCGATTTGTTAGCCCCTCACGAGCGCCGGCTGGTGCACGGCGTGATCGTGAATAAGTTCCGCGGGGATCGTCGTCTGTTTGAAGATGGTGTTCGCATGCTTGAGGCCCGCACAGGTCTTCCGGTCCTGGGAGTCGTTCCATTTCTTCGAGACCTTCGGTTGGACCAAGAGGATAGCCTCGATCTTGCTCGTTCACGGTCGGTTCAGTTCAAGGCAGATTGTACGAACGTGGCGGTGGTGTTACTGCCTCGCATGAGCAACTTTACCGACTTCAATGCGCTGGCTGCTGAAAAGGATGTGGCGCTTCGGTTTGCCGCTTCACCGGAGGATCTCCAGGGAGCCGATGTGGTGATTGTTCCTGGAACCAAGAATACACTTGAAGACTTCGACTATCTTGTGACATCTGGATTCCCGGTTGCCGTGGCATCGCATGTTCAATCGGGAGGTGAGCTCGTTGGAATCTGCGGCGGGTACCAGATGCTGGGGCAGGAGATCGCCGATCCTAAGGGCTTGGAGCGGGGAGGCATGTCGAAAGGATTAGGGTTTCTCGATGTGCGAACGGAACTTGATGCGCCAAAGATCTGTCGGCAAGTTCTCGCCACGTCGCTGCTTCATGGCATAGAACCGCACGCGCCGGTCCGTGGCTATGAAATCCACATGGGGCGCACCAGTGGTGGAGCCGTCACTCCCTGTTTCCAGATCGAAGCCTCTGAAATCTTCCACGGTCCCACGATGGGTGACGAAGGTGCAGCGAGTGAAAACGGTCGTGTCTGGGGCACCAGCATCCATGGTCTGTTCGATCAGGCGGGTTTCCGAAGAGGTTGGTTGAACCGTGCGCGTCGCAGGAAAGGACTCCCGCCGATTTCACTCTCGGAGTCTGAACTGGATCGCTGGGCCGATCACCTCGAGGAACATCTGAATATGGGCAGGGTCTATTCTATTGTCGGGGAGTCGATGACGTAGGGGGGCCGCATGGGCATTCTGAATCGTCGCAGCGATCTATGCATTGTGTTGTCCTGCTGGATGGTACAGACAGAAGAGCGGCCGCGTTGCTCTGGCTGCGGGGGGAGGCTGAACTAGAGGGATGACTTTAACCAGGCGAAGTGCGCAATTCGAAGAATAGATCGCATCCCAGGCCCGATCAATCACCTTGAAAGCGTCACGTTACTTTCCGCCTGCGCCATCGATACTTTTGATGACTGCATGAGATTTTGGATCGATGAGCACATAGGAAATCGTGTTATTCCCACCCTGGATCTTCACTTCCCACACAACCTGGTTGTCCCGTTTTTCCAGAGTCGCTTTGAGCAAGATACCCTGCTTGATCTCGGTGGCCTTGGCGATAGCCTGGTCTCTGGTCATGCGCTGTTCGACAGTGCTGCCAGACTGGGCGAGCAAGATGGCGCCGTCTTCTGAAAATCCAGGGGAGGCCATCCCCAGTATGATTCCAATTACTGCGATGTAACTGAATCGGTGCGTGGTCATGCCATCCTCCCTCTGATCGTGAGCAGTAACAGAGTTCATTCTTTCCTAAGCGGAGACAGTCCTACGCCTCTCAGGAGCTCCCTACCTCTGTCTTACTCAGTAGTCAGTAATTCAAACGACATCAACGCCAATGAAACCAGCTTAGAATAAGGATAATAAAGACGTTGTGTTCTCCAAATCACCGATTTGTGAGTAATAAGAAACGTAGCGCATAATTGATATCTGTCAATGTCGTGACAGACCTTCGAATCTTCCAGGCTCAAGCAGTACGTACGTGGTATTCATTCGTGACTCCGAGAAAATTGCCTGCCTATTCAATTCTCTCTGTCCTACAAAGTCTAACAGCTACGACATAGGGCGCATTGGGAATACAAATTTCTGCGGGCAGGCCTCACCCCCTTTCTTCCCCTTCCGACATCGTCAGGAGGGTCGTGGCGCCAATCCTCCAAGTTGCGGATCAACCCAGTGCGATCGCAGTATATGAGAACAGGTCGGCTCCGTCATCGGTTCTAGCAGGATGCGGAAAAGTCCGCCAGCATCGTTCTCGTATCGCTCAGAGGCTCAACGAGAGTTTTCGGAGACCGGGAGCACTGGAGGGGCTTTTCCGTTCGCCAAGATCTATTGTGAAAGCGAACGGCCCCACGAAGTGCGGTCCGTACCTCCTCGCTTCTTTGCTCGCTGCGGCCTTGCTGAACGGCCATTTTGCGCATCCTTCGGGCTATTCTGACACGAGATGGCCCGAGTCCGAAGCGCGACGTAGAACGCAATAATTGAGTTTTTCCGCAGCC
>JAWXBV010000168.1:0-9289 GCA_034440335.1 Nitrospirota bacterium
GAGGTCCACTTCCTCACGTTGACTTTCACGAGCTTGATCGGTAGCAAGCCGAATCGAACGGAGCTTCTCACTTGTCTTTTCTTCGACCTCCTGAGCTTTCTGTTCGAGATGTTCGTCAGTTTTTTGCCGCTCATCGTCTAGGGTTTTGTCGGTTTTGTCGCGCAGTTCTTGAGAGGATTCTGTTTCGTGAGCTTCCATTCGTCTTGGCCTCGCTTTCTATGCCTCAAAAATCAATGGCGTCTACAGGAAGGCACGTTCGTCAAAGACATGTGTGAAGATAATGCACGAGGGAACTCGAAGAGTTCCCTCATTCTAGGGGGATGCAAAGGACGGCGCAAGACCATGTGGAACACAGGTGGGAGTGTTGCGCTCTATCCCATCCCATAAAATGCCTAAAGGAGCTCCCTCCACCTGAATTAAGCCAAATGGTAACATGGGTGATAAGCCGCTCCAGGAGAGGTGTTCAGCAATGCTGGCAAGGGTTTGTATGGGCTGATTCTCCACCCAACTGAACGAGAGAGTTCGTTACTCTTCCCACCTCAGATGCCCCATGAAACCATTTCCGCACCTCACTCTTGCGCCTTAATTTTATCCCTCCTACAATACATCCTCTCTGCGAGGCCTGAATGCCCTTTTCGATTCGCCCATTCCGTCGCTTCCCCTTGCAATGCTCTGTGACCTACAACGCCGGACCATTCCAGGGCCAAGGCACCGTGTGGAATCTTTCCTATACCGGATGGCGTCTTTCAGGAGATCTGCCCATGCGATCTGGGGAAACTCTCTCTCTCACCGTCACGCTCCCGAATGAGCAGCACATCCTCATTCCCCAAGCCGTTGTCCGGTGGTCACGGGGCCAGGAGTTTGCCGTGGAGAATCTTGCGATTGAGCCACACACACGGGCTCGACTTCAGCATTATGTGAAGTGGTTGGTGCAGGATCCAAACGAGATCGGTCTGTGAGTGAGGGTGCCCTATGTTATTCCAATTCACTCTCGCTCTCGTCTACTCGATGATCTCTCTTGCAGGACTACAAGACGGTCTCGTAGCGGTCTCGCTCGCAAAGGAGCAACAGATGTTGGACCAGCCTGGGCTCACACCCTACACACCAACCAAAATTGAATGGTTGGCGTTAACAGTGAACTCTCAACTTCAGTATGAGCGACATACGAATGACCCCTATGAGCTGTTCGTCGTTCAGGCGGATCACGACACCTTGCAGATCTTCATTCGGTATCTACCCGCTGTATACCCCCGGCCACGGGCCGGCGATCCACGGCCATTCCCCGCCGGCGACCCCGAGGCCATGAAGCGCAAAGTTAAGACAGCTCGGGAAAAGATCATGACTACGGCAAAACGCTATGGGTGGGACACATGGGTGAAGATTCAGGAACCGGTCGAATCGCCTCCGCCTTTAAAGAATAAATGACACTGGAGTGCAGGGTCGAGTGTGCCCGACTATCCCTTGAACAGTGCAGTCTTGAGGTGATCTCGATTTAAAGTTTTCGTGACGTTGTCACTTCCAACGCGCGGCTTAGCTCGAAGAGTGTGCCGCGCCAGGAAACGATTGCATATTGAGTAATCGAAAATCCGGGATGTGCTCTGGGTGCGGAATGAATGCCATCTCGGCAATGGCCATTTCACCTCGTTCGCTGGTCGCCATGATTTTCACCGCGTATGTGTCCACTGGAATACGGCAATGGAGGTCTTCCGGTACTGACGTGAGGCGAAGAAATGAAGATCCATCATGACCTAAAAAGAAACTGAAGACATCAACAAACACGGCATCCAGATATTGCGGGTCTTTGGTGGGATGGATATTGAAATTCGTCGATCCGACCCGATCATGCCTCAGCTTCAGGTGACTGCCAACGGCGGAAACATTCTGCGGTGTCTTTTCCAACGACATCAGTTTCACTTCTACATTTCTGAGGGGCACCTTGTCACGATTGATCAAGGCGATGCGATAGGTGTACTGTTTTCCGATGGTGTGCACAGGCAGCGACTGATCGATGCCTGAATCCGCCTGCACCCAGGGCTCTCCCTCGCAAATCATCACAGACAATTTGCCATGTTTTAAATTCGGCCGCAGATATAAATGAACCGCCCATACACAGAACCCTGCAAACGCAATCCAATATACCCATGAATCGATGGACTTATCCGCCAGCCATGATGGGACATCCTCAATGCCGAGATAGAGGAACCAGGCTTCCACATTGGAACGGGCGTGCCGAGGGGTGACGGTCGACAGCAACATGAGCAACCCGCACAGCAAATTTGGGACTGATAGAAGAACCCATTTCCAGTACACTCGCATGCCACGCTCCCTTGGAATCCGCCAAGAGTAGGCGGTTTCTTTGAAGGTGGCAAGTCAAACACCATTACCCTTGCATGAAACCTATTCATCCGCCAACAGGAGAGAAGATCATGCCAATAGTCCACCAAGTCATAACAGGAATCGTGGGCATGCTTGTGGTTGGGTCTACGGCTACCACAGTTACGGCTAAGGAAACGGTCCCCGCAACTGCACAGGCGAACTCATCAACGACGGAGCATCATGAACATGGACGGTATCTCGTCAAGATCGCTGGGTGTCACGACGGTCACACGCCCGGCTATGCTGAAACGGGAGGCAAGGTGCTCGAAAAAGAGTGGCTGACCGGTGACAGCATGGGCTGGTGAGGCCCCTGGGGAACGACCTATGCCATCAACCTCCGGCTGTACATGCCACTCTTTGCTGAAGACCAATGGGTCTAGATCCCACACACAGCCCAGTTTCGCCCCCCCTTCACGACATGAGAGACCAGGATCTGCGCGCCATTCATCGGTTCATCAAGCATTTGGGGCCAGCCAGCAAACCGGCACCCGCCTACTTTCTGCCAGAGAAAGAACCGCAGGCACCGTATATCTTATTCCCTCAGACTCCACAGTAATCATGGGGTTCAGTTCGGCGAAACGTCAAAATCTCCTTACCGAGCTCCCAGCCGCAAAACAAGGCTCCAGCCATTCACTAAAAGTCCTGCAAGTCCACAGCAAGTGACGTAGGCTGAAGTCACGGCTAAGCAGAGTCCACACTTTTCACGCTCAGCCGAAGATTTTCAATGCTGCAGGCGGACTGTTTCATGGAGCAGCCCCTCTCATTCGGCAGGATGAGCTCCACGGAAGTCCCTGTGTGAATCTGCCACGACCGTATGAGAAATGGCACGACGACTCGGAGAGCTTATGGCACGGAAGAGCGGTGATCGTCGCGGGAATGACCCTCTCGGATCCGCCCGTGGTGACGGCCCAGGTAGAAGCCATTCGCAACCCAAAGTACAGCAATCGGAACGGCAGCGAACGCCGTTTCGCCGATGGTGAGCCCCGCCGATTGCAAAGCTTTAGAGAACCAACTACTCGCCATGTCGCCGCCACGGTGCACGACCGTATCGATCACGTTCTTCGCCTGATACTTCTCTTCCTTCGACACGACCGTGAACAATGTCTCCCGAGTCGGCTTGGCAATCGCAAACTCCCCAGCTCGCCGCAGGACGCCGAAGACGACCAGTACAGCTAAAATCGGCGCCAGGCCGAAAACGGAGAACCCGACGACGTTGAACGCCGGGACGAGGACAAGCATCGCCGTCACTCCAAGTCCCGCAAGCAATCGTCCTGTTAGGAAAACCTGCGCGAGGACCGTCAGACCGTTTACGGCGAAATCGACCCAGGCAAACAGCTGGGTGCGTTCCTCAGCGCTGCCCACCACTTGGGGCACGAGCACCATCTGCTGGCTGTACAGCATTGTCGAGAGCACAGAATAACAGGTCAAATAGAGGCAGATACCCAGCAAATAACGAGATTGCAGAATCTTTGTGAGACCGATCCAGAGACTGGGTGTCGCGCGCTCATCGACCTCAACTTTGAGGATCGTGGTGCCCCCTCCTTCCCTGGTGTGTCGAGGGTGTGTTCGAAAAACGGCGAAGAAACAGGTCATGGCTGCCAGCAACAACCCGATGGAGACCAACAACAAAGGCGCCACGCCGAGAAAGGGCACCATCAGCGCGGTAAACAGCGGACCCGCAACAGCCCCACTGCTCCCACCCGCGGCAATGAATCCGAATAGCCGTCGCGCGGACTCGGTGGAATAGAGATCAGCCATGACGCTCCAAAACACCGAGACCACGAATAGGTTGAAGACACTCACCCACACGAAGAACACCGGCGCCACCGTCGTGCGAGGGAGGTCGCTTATCAAGGCGAGGAAAAACAGGAACAGATTGCTCGAGAAAAATAGGTAGATCGTTGGAATGAGCCGGCGAACCGGGAGACGTCCGGCGATCCAGCCAAAGAGCGGCACCAAGACCAACATCGAGACGAATACGGCGGAAAAGAGCCACGGCAGGTTCTGCACGCCGGTTTGCACGCCCATTTCATCGCGCACCGGACGCAAGACATAGTACGAAGCCAGCAGGGTGAAGAAGCAGAGAAACGACCAGAGAAGGCCGCGCAACTCTTCGCGGTTGACGGAAACAAACCGGCTGAGGATGCGATGGAATGATGATGGAGTGAGCGGCATCATTCGGGTAGGTTCGACTACGGCGACTATACAGGAAGCGTTTGTTGGAAGCTACATAGGGGTTAGGTGCAGGAAAGGAAAGAAGAGGCCTCGTCATCCGGCAAGACACAAAGAAAGAGATACGGACAGTGCATCTCCTCCTGGTAGCAGCAGACAGTCATGTCATGAATTCTTCGACACGGTTTTTGAGCATGAAAAATGCCCGGTCAAAAGCGGCGTCGATCTCGGCCTCTGATCCAGTGACTTTGCCTGGATCGGGCGTGCTCCAATGCAGCTTCCTGGGGTTGCCTGGAAAACGTGGGCAGCTTTCGCCCGCAGCTTGATCGCAAACCGTGATGACCAGATCGAACGATTGTGCGGCACACTCATCCCATGACTTGCTGCGTGGCTGTCCGGGATCGATGCCATGCCGCTGCAGCGTCTCGATCGATTTCGGGTGAACATAGCCGGCCGGAACACTTCCAGCGCTCCATGCTCGATACCGGCCATAGCCGAGCTGATTGATCAGTGCTTCAGCCATCACGGAGCGACAAGAATTACCCGTGCACAGAACCAACACGTTGAGCACATCAGGCTTCATCAGTCGCAGCACCCTGCGGTTTTTTCAGAAGGTGCACAGCAATCAGGTTCTCCCATAGTCTCCGGCGTACAACAGGCATGTTCGGCTTGATCAGGATGGCCGGAAAATAGTTGGGCGTCCTCCATCGTCCGGTACGCTTCCCACGGAATGCCGGCGGGGTCTTGTATCCAGGATTTGTCCGACCGGGCGTAACAGCAGACCGTTTCGCCTTCCTCGACAATGGCCATGTCCCCAGCCTTGAGGCGCTCGCGCAACTCCGTCAGTTCGCTCTCTTCCTCGACCTGGATGCCTAGGTGATCGATCCCATTTTTTTTCGCACGCGTGGATATCGCGAAGTTCACGCGGGGGTCTTCCAGCAACCATTTGGCGTAGTCAGTCTTCCTTTTCACCGGCTCCGCGCCGAACAGCGCACTATAAAAGCGGATGGACTCATCGAGTTGTTCTACCCCGACATGGATATGGAATCGTTTCATGATAGGTTCTCCTTTGGTTCGCAACAGTGTGACAGTTCTATGATCGAACATTTCCGCTTTGTATCGCTGCGGATACTGGCAAATTCGACGCGACAACAGTCCTTGACCATGTAACGGATCAGACCTGAAAAAAACTCGAAATCAGCACAGTAGATCACCGATCTCCCTTTCCGGCGAGACACGACGAGGCCCGCATGGCTCATGTGCGACAGATGGAACGACAGCGTATTGTGAGGAATATGTAACGACTCGCTCAACGTACCAGCCGGCGCACCGGCCTGGCCATAACCTTCGACATACCATGCGTAGTCAACCGTCATCTTTCCCGACCTTCTCCTGCCCATAGGAATTCTCCAGCTTTACAACGGCCAACGTAAGCAACGGCAAAGGAATCTATTCGAATCGTTGGCTTTCTGCCACTCCGAAATCAGTGGACTATAGATACCCCCCTATCAGACCACCACACTCCCTCGAATACTTTGGACCACTTACGATATTGATTGATCGAGACCCATTATATTTCTTTTGCACACATCATCATTCTTAATACAGCTGTAACATTGGAGGTTTATCCTCTCAGAGAATGACTCAGGTCCATGAACGTCTTACTGTAGCCTCGAGCTGCCCCGCCGATAACCATATGACAACCCATGTGCCCAAGAAAATACTGATCATCGAAGACGAAGCAGACATTGCTCAGTTAGTGAAACTGTATCTTGAGAAAGATGGGTTTCGGACAGCGATTGCCACGACGGGCATGGAAGGCCTCAAGCTAATCAAAACCGCCTGCCCTGATATGATTGTCCTGGATCTCATGCTCCCAGAAATTGATGGACTAGAAGTCTGCAAGAAGATCCGGAGTGCGCCAGACACTGCCTTGCTCCCTATACTCATGTTGACCGCCAAAGCCGAAGAGTCCGACACCATCATCGGGCTCGAGCTTGGAGCGGATGACTATGTCACCAAACCGTTTAGCCCCAAAGTGTTGGTCACGCGGGTGAAAGCCTTGTTCCGACGATTAGAACGAACCGATGACCCGAAACAAAAGTCCTACTCATACGGTCCGCTCCTGATGGATCTATCTCGACACGAAGTGAAGGTTGATGGCAAGGAAATCTGCTTGACCGCAAAGGAATTTGGATTGCTTGAACAACTCCTACACCACCCTGGCCGGGTGTTGACCCGCGATGTCTTGTTGAATGCGGTGTGGGGCTATGACTATTACGGCACCACCAGAACCGTCGACGTGCATATCCGCAGGCTGAAGCTCAAGATCTCGCTACTCGATGAGGCCATCATCTCGGTCAAATCTCTTGGATATAAGTTATCTGATCAAGTCCCTGAGAGGTCGCTTTAACCGGCGATCTGTTCACATGACAAGGATGGGAATATGGTGGTTCCTACTGCCTTGCTGCCTCATGACGCTCCTTCTGTCGTGCAGTCATCCCCGAATGGATGAATTCGAAGCCAGTATCGGCCAGATCACGCAAGGCGACCTAGTCCGCCGATTCGGCTACCCCCAGCGGCTCAAGAAAATTCCGACCGGGAGCGAGGTATGGGACTACGAGTTCCTGGCAGGGAATTCTCGATGTGTGGGCTATCGCGTGTTTTTCGATCAAGATCGGCGATCCCAACGATGGGAACCCCAGAGCTGCACGATCAACCAGTAGCACGGAAACTTCCGAACGGCTGGTTCAGCCGAGAAAATGACCAATGAAGACGTTCCTTCAACAGCGCGTCTCGGTCTGGATGCCAGACCGAGACGCGCATCGTGCGGAGAGACAGACTAGCGGCTCAGGATCTCCAGCATCTCATCCAGTGGGCGGATGGTGCCTAGTAGTGTAGGCTCACCGAACTGTTTATTGTGATGATTCTCTTTCACCTGTAATAACGCGGTCACGAGATTGTTAAAGTCATCAAGCTTGGCTGTCTCGAAATACGTGATGAAGTCCAGGTCGTCCAAGCCGCTGGAGTGATAGAGCTTGCGCTTGACGGTCTTCAGATACACTACCGTCGCATCCGTATGCTCCTTCATCAAGGTGGTTCGGGCCTCTTGGGGCATCAGCCACCAATCGGCATCTTTGCGGACTGGGACCACCACCACGTATGGACTGCCCTGAGGCGGTGGAGTCTTCAGCTCGGCCTTCAGATCTTCTGGAAATTTTGGCACATAATTCAACGCCTTCGTGATGCCATTGAACGTGTCAGTGTTCTTCAGGCCTTTTCCAAATGTTGTGCCCATGAAGTCCACCAGAAAATTCTGGTTGTCGAGCATTTCCTTGGAGTGCACCCTGAGGAAAAAGTCTGCTCTTTCGGACAAACCCCGCAACAAGTACGCATCCACGGCGACTTTGTCCGCATGCTTTTCAAAAATCTTTTTCACGTCCGCCACACTGCCAGCCCTGGTCTCCTTCTCCATTTGCGACCACTGATCTCCGACCTTGAAGACGGCGAAGGTTGCGTATACACCTGGCTCCTTTGATAACTTCTCCCGATCCACCTCAGCGCCGGCAGTTTGTGCGAAAGTTACGACGGCAAGAGCTATTAAGGCCAAGACTGATCTATTTCGCATGTCGATTCTCCTTGTGATTGGTGTAGGAATATCATGGCGTCTCTGAGACCTTTGATTTTATCATGAGCGATCTCTACCGCGTGCCCCGTGTCATGTCGATGGAGTTGTACGAGACGAACCGTACGCCCTGGAGACAGAGCTAGGACTTCGGTTTCGGCGGAATTCGAGCCGCATCCTTTGCCGATGGATCTGTGTCGAGAGGTTCCTTGATCTGGAGCCCTATATTTCGTAGGGCTTTCCCATACTCTCCACAATACTCACGGGCACGCGCTGGTACCTGCTCATACGTCTCCAAACAGGCCCGGTACGACCTCAGAAGCAAAGTCGCCTCGTTGTAGACGGCAGTGGCCGCTTCGTCTTGTCGAAACTGTTGACATTGAATCGCCACTTCTCGATCGAGCAGCGTCTCGCTCGGCATTTTCCCGCAGGTCATGTCGATGTACTTCTGCGGACGCACACAGCTTACGGCAACAAGCATCAGGGCACAGAAAGCCCCTACACCGAACATTTTCATCATGATGGTTACCAATCAAACCCCTGAGCCACAGCTCTCCGGACGGCGTACGCGCTATACGTCTATCGTGACTAAACCCTAGCATCATGACCTCGCACCATTACGCCTAGCGCAACGGAACATTACAAGTTTGTTAATTTCTTGCTGTCACAGACAGACCTCCGCGACAGAACGCACACTCTCTTCGCGTATTTAGAGAATCATGCCTCCCGCGCTCCTCTCCGCTCCGTGCATCACCCAACACACGTTACACAAATTTGATCTGGCGCTGATCGTCCTGTGCCTTGAACATAATAGAAGTATCTCCACAGGGAGGTGACGCCTATGCCACATACCAGCGCATCGAACCATGTCCCGCGAAATGTTCCGTCGAAACACTCGAACATCCCCATACCGAAGAACACGAATTACACAGATCTTCAGAACGAACTCCATAGGCTCCGAACAATGCTCACACGCGAAACCATGATGTCACATTTCATCGCCACAGAACCCGAACTCTTCCCTGATCCGATCGACCAAGCCGCGGCTGAGTATGAGAGCGACATCGCCTTGTCCGTAAAGCTCCTTGCCATCGAAAAGCTCCGTCGAATCGAGCA
>JAWXBV010000169.1:0-2657 GCA_034440335.1 Nitrospirota bacterium
ACATTTTTACCTACGAAATCCGATGATCGATCCGAGACTCTCGCTCGTCTCCCTGCCCACCTCCCCCTGTGCGAGCTTGCGCACCCCCGCCTGTCTTCTTAACCGATCGCTGCCGAATTAACCGAATGTTAATCTTTGCGTAATGGGACCGTCATTGGCGGCGGAATAAGGTGGCTCGGATTTTTGTCGGTTGGTTGGACATCCCTTTGCGTGCAGGGTTCCCCCGTTGGGACAAGGAGGCTGGAATTGAGTCGGCTCGTAACATTTGCGGTGTTGGTGATGGTATTCCTCCTCCATGTAGAGCCGGCTCGCAGCGAATGGTACGCGAGCGGCTATGGAGGCTTTAGTGCGACCCAGCCGCTCAAGGATGTGACCATGGATAATTTCGGAGAAAGATCGGCAGCGGAACGTTACCAGTTCACCACGAATAACCTGACTCTTGGAGATACATTATCCCAGAACTTCCAGGCCTCGGATCTTTCCCTCAAGCAGTCCGCTCTCATAGGCGGCAAGGGTGGATATTTCTTCAACGCCGAGGGCTTCCCTTGGCTAGGAGTCGAGTTAGAAGCGTTTACGACGAAGCCGACGATCAAGACGCAGACGGTCTCAACGGAGCAGGACATTATATTTACGAAACGCGACTTCAACCCAGCTTGCCCACTTCCTGCACCTACTAACCAATGCTCGGGCCAGGAACACCTGAGTTCGACGGTGGATGCGACACAAAGCTCGCTCCGATTAGTCACCGTCGTCTTCAATGTGGTGGCTCGCTATCCGGGGACAATCTTCCAACCTTATGTCGGCGTCGGAGCCGGCGCCTTCTATTTCAGCAGCAGCGGCCAGATCGATGGTCGTCAAGTGGTGCCGGGACTCAACGTACAGACAGGATTGAAGGTGCTGGCAACCAAGGAATGGGGCCTCTTTGTAGAAGGGAAGTACAACTACGCCACGATCACAAACCTCGATCCCACCGGCTTTGGACTTAGCGGTGTTTACAATGCTTTCAATGTCCTCGCCGGTGTCGCGTACCATTTTTAGCAGGATGCTAAAAATGGTCTCCGGACAGTCTTGTTCATCGGTCTGTTCGGTCCATCTGATCCGTCCGGTGAGCTTCGTGTATCTTAAATACACGAGATAGACCGGATAGATCGGACAGACCGGACTTGGCACATCCGCCTCATTTAGGGATTGCTTCCTCCACCATTCATCTGCGACATTTAACGGTCCCGTAAGGAGACCGTGATGGCTCGTGCCGACAAGCTTCCTTCGACATCGCCAGGCCCGGCTACTGTCAACCCGACTGTTCAATCGATGGTCGAACGTGAAATCAAACTGTCGGTCGATAACCATTTCCGTCTGCCCAAACTCACCGGCATCACGCTCCCACGACGTCTGCTGACCTCGACCTATTACGACACCTCCCAGTACGACCTGGCCCATGCGGGAATCACCCTCCGCCATCGAGTTGAGCGCGGGAAACAGGCCTGGCAACTGAAACTCCCTTTGATGAAGGACCGGCAGGAAATTGAGCTGGTCGATCGCCAATCTATTCCACCGACAACCTTCCGCGATCTGCTCTTTCTCCCTCTCGGACAGCGGCAACTCTTGCCAGTGGCGACTTTGCGAGTCTGGCGGGCAGGTATCCGTGTGCGCATAGACCATGCCCCTGTCGCAGACATCACGCTCGACCAGGTTTCAGTCATGAAGGACGGAGCGGTCCTGCAGCGCTTTCGAGAACTCGAAATCGAACAGGTGAACGGAAAGAAAAGCACGCTCCCCGACCTTGAGCGGCAGCTCCGTCAAGCGGGAGCCGAAGATCATGACGGGCGCCCCAAGCTCTTTCGCGCGCTTTCCTTGGTGACTTCTGATCCTGAGCCACTGCCGGCATCAGATGCGCCGGCCTTGGCTCATGTGAGGTGGGCTCTCACACATCATGCCCAATGGCTGCTCACGCACGACCCTGGCGCCAGGCTCGGGAGGGAACCGGAAAGTCTGCATCAAATGCGTGTGGCCACAAGACAGCTGCGCGCCATCCTCCGCACCGCCAGGCCCCTGTTGGTTCCTGAATGGACCAGTTCGTTGCGGGAAGACTTGCGCTGGCTCGGCCGACTGCTAGGACCGGCCCGCGACCTCGACGTGCAACTCGCCTATTTCCGTGAGGAATCTACCTCGTTGGATGCCCGAGACCGCCGGCCATTGTCATCGTTCATCGCCCATCTGGAAGCACAGCGGACCAATGCCCAAGAGGCCCTGCTGAACGAGCTGAAGAGCGCACGATATCTTGATCTCGTCAGGCGGCTCCAGCAAGCGGCGCACGATTTGACGGCCATCGAATCCACCCTGACGTTGCGCGACCTCGCCAAGCAGGAGTACACAAAGTTGCGACACGCCATTCGCCAGGCTGGCCGCGCACCCAACAGCGCCACAATCCACGAGATCAGAATCAAAACCAAACGAGCCCGATATGCCGCCGAACTTGCGGGATCGACGGTCGGCAAGCTCGCCATTCGCTTTATCAACAAAGCCCGCGCTGTGCAGGACGTCCTCGGTATGCACCAGGACGCCATTCAAGCTGAAACGTATATCCGAACATTCCTCAAACATTCGACCAGCACGCGGGCCGCCTTTGTTGCGGGACGCATGGTCGAACGCCAGCG
>JAWXBV010000170.1:0-6901 GCA_034440335.1 Nitrospirota bacterium
AGTGTGCGCGTATAACTTTCTCGAAAGTGCCATTTCTGCGGGAAACCAAGCGATTATTGAGCACAGACTACGCACTATTTGATGGTCGGCTCAGTAATTCAGCCTCTTACCGCCGGCACGAAGGAGTACTCTTGTGAAAAAAGCGTTGATCAGCGGGATTACAGGGCAGGATGGATCGTACCTGGCAGAATTTCTTCTCGGGAAGGGCTATGAGGTCTACGGCATTATTCGACGATCGAGTTCGTTTAATACGGGACGGATCGATCCGATCTACGAAGATCCGCATGTTCCGCATCGACGGCTCCATCTGGTGTTTGGCGACCTCAACGACGCGAGCTCACTGAACCGCATTATCCGAACGGTTCAGCCTGATGAAATATACAACTTGGGAGCACAAAGTCATGTGCGTGTGAGTTTCGATATTCCCGAGTATACCGGCGAGATTACCGGACTCGGCACGATTCGCCTCCTGGAGGCCATTCGTGAGTCAGGGTTGAAGCCAAAGTTTTATCAAGCCTCGTCCAGCGAGATGTTCGGCAAAGTGCAGGACATCCCTCAGCGTGAAACCACGCCCTTCTATCCCCGCAGTCCCTATGGCGCAGCCAAGGTCTATTCCTACTGGGTGACGGTGAATTATCGAGAGGCCTATGGCCTCTTTGCCTGTAACGGTATTTTATTCAATCATGAATCGCCTCGGCGCGGCGAGACGTTCGTGACACGGAAGATCACGAAAGCGGCGGCTCGCATCAAGCTGGGTGTTCAACAGGATTTGTTCCTGGGGAATCTTGACGCCAAACGCGACTGGGGTTTTGCCGGCGACTACATCGAAGCGATGTGGATGATGTTACAGGCGAAGGTCCCCGACGATTACGTCATTGCCACCGGCGAAACGCATACCGTCAAGGAAATGCTCGAGCTCAGCTTCGATCGTTTGCAACTGGATTGGAAGAAACATGTCAAGATTGATCAGAAGTACTATCGTCCGACCGAAGTCGATCTCCTCATCGGTGATGCCGGCAAGGCGAAAAAAGAGCTCGGTTGGCAGCCAAAGATGAATTTCCATGAGCTGATCGCGATGATGGTCGACGCCGACCTGGCTGCAGAGAAAGAAAAGTTGGATGGTACCCGGAAGCGAGGCTAAGGGTTAGGAGTTGGAGGTACGCCAGTGACGATGACATCTTTTTGGAGCGAACAGCGCGTCGTTATCACGGGCGGAGCAGGTTTTCTGGGATCATTCGTCGTGGAGCAGCTCCGCGCGAAGGGCTGTCGAGACATCGTCGTACCCCGCAGCAAAGACTACGATCTCGTACATATGGATGCGGTGGAGCAGCTCTACAGCGATAGCGCGCCGGATATGGTCATCCATCTCGCCGCGCGGGTTGGAGGGATCGGCGCGAACCAAGCCAACCCAGGAAAGTTTTTCTACGACAACTTGATGATGGGGACCCAGCTCATAGAAGTCGGGCGCCAACGGGGGCTGAAGAAATTTGTGGCGTTGGGCACGATCTGCGCCTATCCCAAGTTTGCCCCCATTCCATTTAAGGAAGACGATATCTGGAATGGATATCCCGAAGAGACCAATGCACCGTACGGTCTCGCCAAGAAGATGATGCTGGTGCAATCGCAGGCCTATCGGGAACAGTATGGGTTTAATTCAATCGTGTTATTTCCGGTGAACCTCTACGGCCCTCGCGATAACTTCGACCTGGCCACGTCTCACGTCATCCCAGCCCTCATTCGCAAATGTGTGACGGCGAAAGAAGCAGGCCACGCCACACTCACATTGTGGGGAGACGGATCTCCGACCCGAGAGTTTTTGTTTGTGGAGGATGCCGCGGACGGGATCCTTCGCGCAGCTGAGCACTACGAAGGGAGTCTGCCGGTCAATTTGGGGACAGGGGAAGAAGTTACGATTCGCAATCTTGCCGCCATGATTGCCGCAGAGGCCGGTTTTACAGGGCAGATCGAATGGGACACCACCAAACCCAACGGGCAGCCTCGACGGTGCCTCGATGTCAGCCGAGCCGACGATTTATTCGGCTTTCGTGCGAAACACGAGCTTCGGGAAGGACTCAAGAAGACGATGCAGTGGTTTTCTGCCAATCGCCACAATCTTCGACAGGTCACGTTCTAGCCGCGCGATCCTCTTCTTCCTTCGCAATTCCGGCAATCCACGCCACGTCCGTAAAACTGGTAAGGGTTCGAGGCCGGAAGTTCGAGGTTTTTGGAACGTTGCATTGACCCATTATCGTGATGGCGTCATCCGGATCGAGTCGTTGAGCACAAGGAGCATGCACAGCGACAACCCGTCCAAGGCAAGCTGACAGTCCATGGGGAGAATTGGCCATACAGATATGGCGGAGCCTTCTACGAAGCGAGAGGTCACGGTTCACCGGAAGCCTTGATATCGGTGGAATCGACAGGACGGATGTGTCTCTGCTGTTCTCCAACAGGCCGAGCCTCCACCCATTCCCACACCGATGGCGGCTACTTCAGACACATCACATATCGCCGTGCATGCTGCCGCTCGGTATGTTGCAGGCACTGTTTCGGCTTGGATGTCACCCCCGCCTCAGCTTCATCGCGACCTCACTGCTTTGTACAGTGACTGCACCGCCGGCGCCGGTTCCCATCCCATGACGGCAAGCGAATCCTCAACATAGTCCCCTGTTCTCATCCCATTCAACACCGAGGCGATACCGGGAGTACTCACCAGTACCCACAAGGCCTTGCGTGACAGCGATTCTTTGCGCCTGGCTGTTGGTAACAGGGGATCGAGGATCGCCGACAGCGAGGTGTTGTTCGCACGACTGCGTTCGGTTGCTTCTCTGCGGAGCCCGCGTAACAGGGTGAGCAACTGCGGTACATAGCGATCGCGCCAGTTCTCCCACGGTTCAGCGGCCGTTCCGGTGAGATACCGTGAAATCGCCTGGATGACTTGATTCACATGCGGCGCGATCATCTGGTGCTCGATCTGCTCCCAATGTTCAAGCCCCTGGATCTGAGGCCGTACGCGCGTCAACTCAACGGCCCAGGTGAAGAAGTCCGCTGGAGCCATCCCTTGACCACTCTGCTGAAGGGCTGGGGCAATGGCGTGACGATATTCCTCTTCAAGTGCCGCGACGGCCTGGCATTGTCGATCGAAGTCCACCGGATCGCCTTCGAGCGGAAAATCCGCCAATCGCACGACGCCGCTCTTGTTCGTCGGCATGGCATTGAGCGGACGATTGACCAGCAACGCGACCCCTTCTCGTTGGGCCACCTCCAACACCGTGTCATCCTGATTCACCCCGGTATTGGGCATCATCAATGCGCCGGCTTCATAGAGATTCATGGGGCATTGGAGGGCTGCAAAGTGGTGGTGGGTTATTCCCTGCGACGCAGCTGCCGCGCTCGCCGCGTTGCACATGCGAGAGAGCGAGGTCGCTTCGGCATTCGACGGATCTGCCGTGACCGTATTCGATGATACACCGTAATAGCGGATCCGTCCCGCCGCCGCTTGTGACTCGAAAAACATGAAGGCCTGCTCAAGCCGGCGATAAAAGATCTCCCGAGTTGCGACGAGGTCTCTGCCGTCGTGATGCGCTGCCTCGGACAGAAAATATTCAGGATTGTGGAGCAAACAGACATCGAGCGTGGCCAGCCCTAGTCGATCAAGTGATAGGGTGAGCTGATCGGCCAAATACTCCGGATGGATACAATGCCAGATGCCCTCGCCATATTTCACCATGTCGGGGTAAGGGCGCCCGGCCTTCTCCCTTGTCTCCGCCTGCTTCAAGTTCTCTCCTTGCACATACCCGATCTTCGAGACAACGATCACCTCCTCACGCGTCAGCTCACCGCCCTTGATCAACTCACGCAAGACAGAACCGACCAGACGTTCACTGTCGCCGTCCATGTAATTCGTCGAGGTGTCGATCACGTTGATGCCTGCTCGCAGCGCTTTCTTGAACGCCTCTCGGTGTTCCGGTTCCCTTGTATCGACCCGATAGGTGCCGAACCCCAGTCGGGACGTCGTCAATCCCGTGGCGCCGAACGGGCCATACCCATGTTCCATGTGGCCGTCATGGCGTGCCTGACTGACGATACGGGCGGCATATCTGGCCGTGCCCTCGGGACTGGCTGATCCAGGGAGCGCTGCGCCTTGCAAGAGTGTCTGCTGGACGGTCTGATCCGTTCGTCGCGATGCAGCGAGCAGCGCCTCGGCCACTTCACGTGGATCGGTGAGGGGCCGCTGACAGGAAAAATTTCGACAGATATAGAGTGCCGCCTTTCCCTCCACCAATCCCTTGCCGGCCAGCAACGGATGACGGGACTCTGTGCCTGTTCCATCGCTGGAGGCGATCACTCGATGCGGCAAGAATACCTCGCGCACAGCGAGCTGCAGGGCTTCGAGCCCAGGATCGTTGGGTGCCCCGACCATAGCCAATTCGATCGGCCCTTCTGCCAGGAGATCCACCACGGCCAGACTCTTGGCAAAGGCCCTCGGATACCGGGCTATCTGGCGGCCATAGGCGCGAATTCCGCCGATCGCCGCCTCGCGCAGGTCCTGGCGATCGTAGTGAAAGGAGAGTCTGGCGAGGGCCGAGACCGCCACAGCGTTCCCACTGGGCGTTGCACCGTCCGCCCCCTCCCGCGCTCGAATAATCAGCGTCTCATGCGTCTCAGCGGTGGTATAGAACCCCCCCTGCTCCTTATTCTGAAACGAATCCACCATCCGTTCCCCCAATTGGAGAGCGGTGTTGAGATATCGTTCTTGCCCACAGGCCTCATAGAGGTCGATCAATCCTTCTGCCAGATAGGCGTAGTCCTCCAAGACTCCATCGAGATGGGCTCGCCCTTGTCGCGAGGTGCGGAGCAGCGTCCCATCGGCAGTCCGATGTATCAGCAAGAGAAAGTCTGCCGCCTTTATGGCGCCATCGATGTAACGGCTGATTCCTAATACACGGCCTGCCTCGGCCATCGCCGACATCATCATGCCGTTCCAGGCCGTGATGATCTTGTCGTCGAGTCCTGGTGGGACTCGTTCCTGGCGGGCTCGATAGAGGAGGGGACGCACGCGAGAGATCGTCTCGCTCAGCTCATCGAGGGTAAGGTTCAATTCCTTGAGCACGGCCTCGATGGGACGCAGCCGATTCGGGATACTCCGATGCTCCCAATTCCCCTGGTCGGTAATGTCGTAACAGGCGCAAAACCGTCTGGTATCTTCGGCATTCTGCAACACCGCTTGGACCTCCGCCGGCGTCCAGACAAAAAACTTGCCTTCGACCCCTTCCGAGTCCGCATCCGTCGCAGAATAAAATCCTCCGGTAGGGTCGGTCATCTCCCGGAGAATATAGTCGAGCACTTCCATGGTAATTTGGCGATAGGAGGTCTGCTTAGTGACTTGATAGGCCTCCAGGTAGGTCCGGGCCAGGAGGGCATTGTCGTAGAGCATCTTCTCGAAATGGGGCACCAGCCAGCGCTCGTCCGTGGAATACCGCGCGAACCCGCCGCCGATATGATCGTAGATTCCTCCCGCAGCCATCGCATCGAGCGTGCCGGTGACCATCTGCAAGGTTCGGTTCTCTCCAGTTCGACGGTAACAACGGAGGAGCAACGAGAGCCCCGCAGAGGGGGGGAATTTCGGCGCGCTGCCGAACCCGCCATGTCGTTCATCGAAATGCTCGCGGAATTGGATCACGGCCTCATCGAGTGCGGAGGCGCTGACTGAGACGGGGGACACTGTTTTGAGTTCGTTCTTCAACCGTTCAGTTAATTGGCGCGCCTGGCTGGTGAGACCGGCGGAGTCTCGTTCCCACTCCTCCGCAATTTTCTTGAGCAGACTGGGAAATCCAGGACGGCCCCATCGATCTTCCGGGGGGAAATAGGTGCCGGCAAAGAAGGGCTCCTGATTCGGCGTCAGAAAGACCGTCATCGGCCACCCGCCCTGACCCTGATTGAGGGTGACGGTGGCCTGCATGTAGATCTCGTCAAGGTCGGGGCGTTCTTCCCGATCGACTTTGATGCAGATAAAATGCCGGTTCATGAGCGCCGCGATCGCGTTGTGCTCAAACGATTCCCGCTCCATCACATGACACCAGTGGCAGGCGGAATACCCGATCGAGAGGAGGATGGGGCGATTCTGCGCTTTCGCCGCATGCAACGCCTCAGGTCCCCAGGGGTACCAGTCTACTGGGTTGTGGGCATGCTGGAGGAGATAGGGACTGGTCTCGTGGATAAGGCGATTAGATTTTTTCGATTCTGATGAAGTGGACATGGCCGCACGGTAGCATCGGAACCTGGGAGGGGTCAACGATCCGATAGGGAAAGGGGCCTGCGATCTGGAGATCGCAGGCCCCTTTCCCTATCATTCAATTCTCGCTCGTCTGATCGATCAAACGACTTCCAATACGATTACTTACCGGCCGCGCCCTTCTTCTCGTCCTTCTTCTCATCGCCGAACGTATCGATGTAGCCACCCTTCTTCTCGTCTTTCTTCTCCGGCTTCTCATCGCCGTACACAAGAACCTGGCCGGCCTTCTTCTCGTCCTTCTTTTCAGTCTTCTCTTCACCGGCGAAGGCCGGAGCGCTGAAGGTCACTGCCACAGCCACGGCCATGATTGCCATCAACATGCTCTTCATAAATATGTCACCTCCTGTAAATGATAGTGTGAGTAAGTTGTTTACCCATTCATAGGGTAAACGGACGGGACGATATCCAAAAATAGTCCCTGCTGTCAACCGATCAATTTGTCCTGGAACGGAGGGACGAGACACTAGCCCGCATTATTCATGACGGTTTGTTGCGAAAGCGTGCAGCCGCGAAGCGAGACGGGCACTCGGAGCCGTGAAACCCTGAGGCATACTCGTGCAGTATGTCGAAGGGGTGAGCGGTGAGACTGCCCGTCGCAGCCGCGTA
>JAWXBV010000171.1:0-9064 GCA_034440335.1 Nitrospirota bacterium
TACCGTCTGGCGCAACAAGCTGTTGCCGCCGCCCCGGCACCGTACCGTTCCATTATTTCCGGCAAGTCGCCAACACGTGCGTGAAAGGGATACCCATTTTCTTGAATTTCAGCATCACTGCCAGATTCAGCGATAGCTGAACAGGAGGAGGGAACTCTAATTTCAATGGCGGGAGAAAATAAAAGGGGCACTTCACAGAGTGAAGTGCCCCTTTTCGTCTGGATTGGCTCCCCGGGCAGGAGTCGAACCTGCGACCAGCCGGTTAACAGCCAGCTGCTCTACCACTGAGCTACCGGGGAACAAGACAGTCCGTCGTCAGGCGGCGTATTCTAGCAAAAGATTTCTGTTGGGGGGAGATTTTTTTCTATCGGAACAGTACTTCCCTACCTGTGTCTATTTCATTACACGTCGAAATCTTCGGTTTCGTCCTCATTCGAGGTCGCGTCAGTCCTGCCTGCCGCAACGGATGCGTAGTGCCTCGCCCAGGTCAGATAGAGATTTCCGCTGTCGCGCATGGTATCGGCAGCCTTGACGAGTGTCTGTGCCAAATCTGGGTCTTTCCCACTGGCGTGGATTTCGGCTGCACGCCGTTCGAGTACTTTTGGGTACTCGTTGATCAGCCCGGAAATATCCAGAATCAGTTCATCGATAACATTGTCTTCAGTTTCCATCTATTCCCTCCTAACAGGATGTTGAAAAGGTCCGCTAGCAGCCTTCTCGCATCGTTCAGATTCTCAATGTGCCCTATGAGGGTACGCCGCTGGTCTTCACTCGTTGCGGCCTTGCGGACAGCCTTTTTGAGCATCCTGCAAGGTGTCGTTCTTATCGTTTTAAGCTGACTGACCAACAAAAAACCCCATAGCGCAGGCGCCATGGGGTCTTGCGCGGGAGACCCGCTAGAAAAATGATTATCCTTGGTACGCCTGCCCCAGAGCGGCAGACTCACCTTTATTGGACATTAGTTGTCCGGTGGCACTGACGGCCTGCATTGTGATGGCATTGTGCTTGGCCGCGTCGCAGACAATTACGCAGAGCTCACAGCCCTTACATCGGTCGATGATCACTTCGGCCACCATCTTGGTCGGATTGAGATCAAGGGTGTTGGCCTCAGGGCAATACATGATGCAGAGTCGGCATCCTTTTTTGGCCACGCATTTTTCGTCGATGACTTGGGCTACGTTATACATGCGAGCTGGTTCCTTCTCTCTCGTTAAGCCGCAACAGCAGGATTGCCGACTCGCAGCTCATACTGATTCTTCTCGGCCCACTCACTGGCGATGACATAGGCCGCCTGCACGGTTGCCAAGTTCTTGGCCAGCAACATTTCTTTCTTGGCGAATTTCTTCTTGATCGCTTCATCTAAGGAGGCGGTTCCGCCAGAGGCGACGAACTTCTTTCCGAATCGTTCCTGCAAAGCGCCGTCAAGGGATTCCATCGAGACGCATTTGGTAATCCCTGCGACCGAGCCGATCATCGACATATTCGTCGATAACTCGGTGCCGGCCACTTCAATCGCAAGCTCAGTTCCTGCAATGTAAAATACTTTTACGTTCAAATCCCTGAGACGTTCAATGTCGTCTGCAGACAAAAGCTCCTGGTCGGAGTTGATGACAACGAGGCCACCTTCTTTCACGCCGGAGTAGAAGGGCATGGTATAGCTCTTTCCCATGGTGATGACCTGGGGATGGAAGACCTGAATGACGTCGGGAAATACTAACTCACCACGGTCGTAGATCCGTTCGATGCCGATTCGGCAGTAGCTCTCCGCGGGCGCCATGCGTTTTTCGGCGCCGAAGAAGGGATTGGAGATCGAAAATTTGCCGTCGCGGTTGGCTGCCATGGCCAGAACATGCGCGGCAGTGACAGCGCCCTGCCCTCCTAATCCTGACATTCTGATGTTGAGTCTTTTCTTGATCATGATCGTCTCTCCTCCAGAATCGGATTAGGCTCCCTGTGAGGCGAGCTGCTTTGCAGCGGCCTTCTTTTCTTTGTCCTTGGCGGACATTTCCGCCAGGAGCTGTTTGGCCGGCTCGCTGATGTACTCTTTGTAGGCGAACCGCTCGGTCGGTTTTTCAGAGTCCCGCATTTCCTGAAGCCCTTCCATGCTGTTCTTTCCGATTTCGAGAATACATGGTGTATAGAGCTGGAGGTAGGTCGGGCCAATTTCACGTGCGATCATGACTGCGTTCCTAACCACCTTTTCAACGAGGGATGGCTTGCTGACGGTGCATTGAACCACGTAATGGCAGCCTGACTCACGAGCGATTTCCGGAAGACGGACCTTGTCGAAGAGTTTTCCGACTGGCGCCATCTTGGCGACGAATCCCTTCTGCATCAGGCCGCTCTCCTGGCCACCGGTATTGGCGTACAGTTCGTTATCGAAGCAAATCGTGGTGAACTTCTCTTGGCGGAACCAGGCTTGGAGCGTCATGTCGAGGCCAATATCGACGGTGGCGCCGTCACCGGCGAGCACAACCACGTCTTTCGTCCTGCCTGGGAAGCGGACGCTCAAGGCGCGCTTTAAGCCTGAGGCAATGGCGTTTTGGTTACCGAAGAGGGAGTGAATGTTGTGTACGGCCACCATGGGAAACACCAGGCTGGTGCAGCCGGTGGAGCCGACCATGACAGTGTCTTCGGGGTTCGGCAATGAGGCCAGGATGTAGCGGAAGGCCATGGATTCTGGGCAGCCTGCGCAGAGGGAGTGCTGTTCGATCAGTTCCTTGCTGTTGCCAATATCCTTCCAGCCTCGGTCTTCTTTGCCGTAGGTTGCGCTCTTGACCAAGTCTTGGTAGTCAGACGGCATGATGTCATACAGGTCTTCAGAAATCTTGATACGTTCCTTGCTCATGTTGGCCTCCTCAGTGGTGCGTCTTATTCAAGTCGTTCTGTTCTTGCTGCTAGATGCGATCAACTGCCGCGACCGGCCAACGACATGGTGCGCATGCCGAGCAGGTTCTTGATCTCTGAGACAATAATTTCCGGTGGCATCGTCATGCCTCCGCAGACGCGCGGGCCAGCGTTCACACGTTCGCTATTCGGGATGGTGGCCCTAATTTCCTTTGCCAGCCATCCAGTTACATTAAATTCTGGGACGATAATGTGTTTGGCATTTTTTGTGGCTTCACGGATCTCCTCGCCTGGCCAGGGCCGTAAGGACTTGATTTTTACCAGACCGCAACGGATGCCTTCGTCTTCGAGGAGCCTGATGGCCTCACGGCCCTGCGACACCGCTGTACCCGAAGCGACGATGAGAACATCAGCGTCGGTATTTTCTGTTTCGATCAACCCGTTTATCCACTTGATTGTGTGTTTGCGGGACCGCTCCACTGCCGCCCATACTTCTTGTTGCCAGGAAGCGTGGGTGGCATAGCTGATGTAGTTACTTTTCATGACGAATGGATCACGCATCATCCGAACCGGTGGACACTCCATGTCCATGCAGGGGACGGGCGAGCGGTAGGGGTCGTACGGTGGAAGACACATGTCTGCCGGGGTAAGGTTGACGACGTCCTTGGTGTGCGTCACGAAGAATCCATCGCAGCACAGCGCCAAGGGAAGGTGCACATCAGGCTCTTCCGACACCATGTAGCCTTTAAGGATCCAATCGAAGAAGTCCTGTGCGGTTTCCGCATGCCAGACGAGCATGCCGGTATTCAGAAGATAGGCAATCTCAAGCGTGTCAGGCTGAATCGACAGCGGCGAGTTGATGCCGCGGCAGGTGACGATCATCTGAATCGGCAACCGTGCGCCGGACCACATCGGGAAGTTTTCCATTGCGCGCATTGTGCCGGGTCCTGCGGTCGTCGTAAACACGCGTGCTCCGCCGAAGGCCGCCCCCGCACATTGCGACATGACGGCGAATTCACTCTCGCCACGGAAATAGTCGCCAATGTAACCTTCGGCAAAGAGCTCACCGATTAAGGCGGCTGCTTCGCTCTGCGGTGTAATAGGGTATGCGATCATTACGTCGCAGCTGGCTCGCCGGAGCGCTTCCTTGATGACCTCACTGCCGGTATAGAACGACGGCGTGCGCGGTGCCTCGTTCATCATCTTCCAGGTGTCGGTAAAGGTCTGCCCTTTTTTATTCTTGGTACCAATAACTGAGTGTGTGTCTGCCATGGTTCAGTCTCCTTTCACTGTCTTAGAACGTCAAGCTGCGAGAATTAGCTTCAGGCTCCGTTTTTGGCTGACGTCAGCCGTGGATTAACCGTCCCTTTTAATCTTTTCACGGCATCGGCCAGTTTCATGATTTTTTCAACCGATGCGTCGCGGAATGAGAGCATCGCATCTTCATGGCCAGCTTGAGCACACATGGCAATCGTGTAGCAGGACGTGCCACCCCGAATGATTTTGAGCGACAAATTCGCTTGATGGCAGTGGACACCGATGAACATGCAGCAATCAATCTTATTATGCCAGATGGTCAGATTTGGGTGGTTGGGATTGATCTCAACTTCAGGATTGATTTTCGGGTATTTAGGGCGGTAGTCCGGCATCGGGATCAGCATGGGCGTTTGCCCGGGTTGTACGCATTCCTTGAGCGTGTTGTATAAGTGGCGAATGGCCGTTGCTTTCTTGGCCGCCTTTTCATTCCAGGCCCACAGAACTAAGGGACCAGGAAAAAGGGTCGGCACTTTGGCCATAAGGAATTGTTTCGCCGCTTCCTCATAGGCTTTTTCCTCTGGGACGATCACGCCGTTGATGTGAGCTTCCCCAGGGTTGGGCAAACAAATGCCCATGCTGGCAGCCGATGGAGGAAGGAAATGTTCTGGGCCTGGAAGGACACGATACTGAATCATTACAACGTACTCTCCGGCAAGGGGTTAAAGAACGAAAAACACGGGTTTTCTCACAATCTCAACCAATACCACTCTAAACTTTTTCCTCACCCCCTGCAACCTCGCATAAGGCCCAACACTGAGAAATTTTGGGCCATTGAATCAGAGGGCTTAGGTCTTTCGCCCTCAGATTCTAGCTTCGCCAAGAGCCCGCTCAAAGCACCTAATCTCGTTTGATTTTTAGGGGTGCGGATGATTATAGGGTTGGCACATTTGACCTGTCAAACCATCGGCAGATGTTGTGCTGCTAGGGCCATTCTCGCTCGTACAGGAGGCGTTAATAATGAATCAATTATAGCGAGATGTTACAATTGCTTACAGGCTGGAATGGATCCAAGAACGCAGGCTCGCTCAAGGTCATCTTTGGCGAGCCGACCTTGTAAACGGTCTCGATAAAGTTTTGCTCTGGTCACCAGTGCGGCAGCATTGGTGGGGTCGACTCGAATAACCGTGGACAGATCTTTGATCGCCTGTTCCGGCTGATTGAGCTTGAGATAAATCTCGCTCCGCAGTGCATACGCCTCTTTTTGATAGGGGATCCAACTTTCAGGAGTTTCGGCGTTGAGGAGTTTCTTCAATGTGGCCAAAGCATGATGCCACGATTTGGCGTTAGCCTGACGGCGGGCTTGCGTCGTGTATACACCGATGAGGGGCTGGCGAGCGATATCGGCAAAGGGATCGAGCTCAAGAGCCTGCTCGTAGGCAGAGGCAGCTTCGTCCAATTGTTTCAGCCACGTGAGTACATCCCCTTTCCCGACCCATGCCCATACATTTTTGGCGTCGAGTGTGATGGCGCGATTGAAGTCAATCTTGGCTTTTCCCAGATAGTCCGCATAGTCCATTGCCTGAGCCTGTTGGGAAAAAGCCAGTGAGACGAGCCGGAGATAGGTTTGCCCTCGCACAATGAGTGGATCGACGTAGCGATCGTCAAGGGTGATGGCGTCGGTGCTGAGCTGGATCTTGTCCCGCAGGTTCGATGTGTGGAGAGCAGTCTCGAGCATTGTGCGCGCCCGTTGGTGTGAGGCGGGCTTCCCGTTCGGATCGATTGCCAGCATTCGAACGCCAATCGGCTGCTGTCTAAGCTCTTGCAGTTGCGAGCGCAATTGGTGATTTTCCTGCTGGAGCTGGCGAAAGTGTTGCGCGAGTTGCTGATTGGATTGAAATCGGCGTACCGCCTCCGTCAGACTGCTCACATTGACCGTGGCACGAATGCGTACAAAGAAGACAGGACGATCCAGCTCGAAGGAGCGCCTGGATTCGAGGATTTCCGTTTCCGTGATTGCGGCAGCAATCGTTCTGATTTCCAGCGAACTGGTTTGCGTGCTTCTCCCGCCAGATTCTTTCTCCACATCGTGGAATGTAGTTTCGAGATAGACGCCCGCTTCTTCTACCGCGTTGCGTTGGGCTCGGTGGAGGACTTTTTCTTCTGCTCCGGCTAAGGTGTCGCCATCGGCCATGACATATTGACCTTCGGCGATGACGGTTTTCGTGGAGGCGCTGAACGCAGGGGCCCCCCATAGAAAAAGTCCAAAAAGGGCGGGGTAAAAAAATCGCCAGTACAGTTCCATCCAAATAACTATACCGCGCGATGGCTGAAGGGGCAATGTAAGCAGAGCCGGGTAAACGGAGGGATGGCTAGCCCGCATAATTCATGACGGTTCGTTGGAAAATCGCTGAGCCGCATCGCGAGACCGACGCGCGAAAGCCAGGGGATAGGCACCAAGAGGAAGGGCGCCTGTCCCTAACAGTACGGTGAGGATCCGAGGGGCGAGCCCGTCGGACGAAGGCTCGTCGTAGCAGCGGATCGGCGATTGCAGTAGAAGTGTTCCTGAATCATGCGGGATAGGAGCAATACTGTTCATTTAAGTATCCTGATCTGATTGGCAATCGGCAGCCGCAGCGTCGGGCCACGCATGCGTGGCCGCAGCGGGTAGCCGCTCATCTTACGCTTCAGCCCTCGTGGGTTGCGCCGGGATCGACTGGACACGACGCGTTCGTCCAGGATTTCCCTCAGCACCGCGTCATGGAACGCCCTCCTGCCCTGCGGGGGGAACAGCCGCGAATCGCGCCAGTTTGCGACGGACCACGCGCACCGCGTGGAGGAACGAGAGTCGATCCGGGTCTTCATCCGCCTTCAGGGCCGCCTCATGCATCAGGCCACGCACGGCAAAGTGCGCCATCATCAAGCCGTAGAACTCCTGCCGAACCAGATCCGGCGTCTTGCTGCGCAAGACCATTCTGGCGCCACGCAAATGGGTTGTGAGCTCGTCCAGCGCCGTCTCGATTTCCCAGCGCTCGTGATACAGCGCCGCCAATTCGGTGGCCGGTGCGGCGTCCTGATCCAGGATCGTCGTCAGCAGCCGATACCGGGGTTCGGCGCCAGGCACCCCGTCGAGCGTATAGTCGATGACGCGCACGACCACGCCATTCGTGCCGTGCCGCTGATCTTTCGGCGAGGCATACACGCGGCTTCGGTATGACCCATCGGGCCATCGGTGTTCGCACGGCAGGCGCAGGTTCTTCTTGACCCTCCAGAGCAGATCCGCGCCGGTCGCGTGCGCCTGGGTCCACAAGGCGAACCCAAAGAAGTTCCGATCGGCCAGACACAGCATCCCTGTGCGCAGCGCAGGGAGCACGGCCTTGGCCAGGGTGATCTCGCCGGTGTTGACACCGCCGAGCCGGGTCCCAAACAGGACATGGGTGCCGTTCTCGACCAGGGAGACGAACCGCAACTGTGGAAACGCACTCTCCCCACGACTGGCAGACGGCCGGCCGAAGGCCTGAGCATTCCCCGTCTCGTCGGCGACATCCAGGGTGCTGCCGTCGAGGCTGACGAGACGCCACCTCCGGTACCAGGCCCCTTTCGTCGATTCCACCGCGATGGGTGTCACGACTTCGTCATGGAGTCGCTGCACCGGAGTCCAGCCTAACCGGGTCCGCGCCTGCGAGATCCCCGATTTGCCGGCCACGTTGACCACCGTGTCGGGGCCCAGCAGCCACTGGGTCCCCTCCAGCAGGCACCGCAGGACCTCGCGGTAGGACGACTGCATGTACAACGCCAGGGCAATGACGTAGTACATCACGACGTGTGCCGGTAGAGCCCGCTGCCGGATACTGACCCGGCCGCTCTCTCGGAGCACGGTCTCAACGGTGCGCATCGGAAACGTCTTGGTGAGCACACCCAAACTGATGTAGTCCGTGATCCGCGTGCCACGCGGAAGTTCAGCAACGGTTCGTGCCATACGCAGTCCTCCTGTCGGAATGTGCGACAGGATACCACAATATGGAAACTAAGTGAACAGTATTGTGGCCAGGAGTGGAGCGACAGGCATTCGGCTACGGTTTTCTCGGAAAGACTTGCGTAAATGGGTGGACCTCGACCCGATCAAATACACCGTGAACGGTGTAGGGGTCTTCGCGAGCAAACCGTTGTGCATCTTCCAGTGAGTCAGCTTCGATGACGATAAGACTCCCAGTCTTATCCGTGAGCGGACCGGCTAGTACGACCCGGCCTTGCGCATCGAGGGGTTCCATTTTGGCGAGATGCGCCGGGCGATAGATTGTTCGCTTGGCTTCTCCGTCGGGACCGTCGAATCCAAGAATGACAAATTTCATAAATGTCTCGAGGGTTGAGGCTAGGATTCCGACCTCAGGCGAGGCCTTCTAGCGGGCAGCGATCTTTGTAGCCAGCGGTCGTTTCATGCCACCAGCGAACTTCTTGTTCTCCAAGCTTCCAGCAGAGATAGACCACTCGGCCGTCACGAAGATGAGGAAAGTCACAGAGGCCGAGATCCAGGTCCTTCACGAGAATGCCGAGTTCCTGAATCGCTTGAAGATTCGTACTGACTTGTTGAAGACCTGAGATATACAGGTGCCCAACGGTGCTGCCACCGCCATATTCAGCCCTTGCGCTGGCCTTCCTGATGTCCTCTTTCGTGCGGGCCAAGACAGCCTTGGCTTGCTGAATCGATGTCAACTTGGCATTGAGCTGGGGGATGAGGTGATTAGCCTCAAACAACGTAAATATTCGTTCGTGCTGTTCGTGTTCGTCGTCGTGCGCCAATGGTGAGCTCCCAGCCCATCATTTAGCACATCACTCTTTTAAGCTGCAACCGTAGGCATCGCAGGGTAAATTTGTTCTCACGCTGCTCGTGCCTCGGTGACGGAGTTTTTTGTCATCCGCAAGTAGGCGAAGACAAGACGCGTCCGGAAGCAGAGTGTGCGCA
>JAWXBV010000172.1:0-30222 GCA_034440335.1 Nitrospirota bacterium
AACATGGGCGCTAACCTGGAGCCGCTCTCGATGGTTTCGATGCACGCATCTACCGCCAACCACAGCGGTCAGGAGTTTCCCACATCCGCTCATCGAACCAGACGTGCGGTTTTCCCGCATCCGGCTCTCGGACGAGTGTCACACCGAAGCATGCACAGGCGACCCCAAATGGAAGCGCCGGAGGTGGAACACCCCCAACTCCCCGAAGATCCGCTCCGAGGGATCGCGCGGCGTCCCGCGTGTCGGGATCTGGTGTCGTCGCCGCAAGAAGTGCAGCACCCGCTGCGCGACAGACTGCTCCACCACCCGGTACGCCATCAGCCGCGTCCCAGAGGAGAAGTACGACGCCCACCCCCGCAGCACGGAGTTGAGTTCGGCTCGTACCGGCTCCCACGGTGCCTGATTGCCCGAGCCCAGGATCTGTCGGATGCGACACTTGATCCGTTGCACCGCCTTCTTGGCCGGGGCTGCTCCCAGATACCAGTGGCCGTCTTTGCGATAGACCCTCGGGCCCACGGTATACCCCAGGAATGTGAACGGCTCCTACCTCCCGTTGCACAGGCGCGTCTGCTGCTCGTTCAACGTCAGCCCCATCTGCTGGAACCACTGCCGGGTCTGTGCCAGGACTTCGGCGGCCCCATACCGACACAGCACCACGAAGTCGTCGGCATCGTTGACCAGTCGTGCCCCATAGCGCCGGTCCAGTCCGGCTTGGCGGAACGCCCGCAGGAAGCGATTCATGTCGCGGTTCGCGAGCAGCGGCGAGATGACCCCGCCTTGCGGGATGCCCCGCGTCGCTCGCTTGCCCACGCTGTACCGCCATCCTCCACGCGCTGTCCGCTCGGCCACCGGCATCTTCAGCCAGCGTGTCAGCAATCGGAGCAGTTCTCGATCGCTGATCCGGCGGGCCAGGGCCTGTATCAAGGCCGTGTGCGAGATCGTGTCGAAGTACTGCGACACATCCGCATCCACCACCTGCGTCTGCCCGGCACACAGCGCCCGGTGTGCGGTTTGCCCCGCGTCCCGCGCACTGCGCCCTGGACGATCGCCAGAGACGGTCGGTTCCATCTCTGCCTCGAAGATCGGTTGCAGGATCAACCGGATCGCCGTCTGCACCACCCGGTCCCGACCTGTCGGAACCCCGAGTGGCCGTGTCCCACCGGCGGGTTTCGGAATCATGACCCGTCGCACGGACTGCGGGCGGTAGCTCTCCGTCCGCACAGCGGCCTGCACGGCGGCCAGCCCTCGCTCCCGCCCGGCTGTCTCGATGGCCTCGAACGTCTCCCCGTCCACACCCGCTGCCCCCCTGCGTTGTTTGGCCAGGGCATAGGCATGGGCCAGGATGTCCGCTCGATAGACCTTGTCGTACAGCCGGTAGACGCGAGAGGTCGGCGCCTGCTTGGCTGTGGTGCCCAGTGCCTCTTGGAGTCGCCGGATCATGTCCGGAGTGGCCAGGCTCACGCCACGCTCCTGATCCTTCTCTCGTTGAGGCACGCCTCGAACCAGGGCTCCTTCCCTCCCCGGCGGTTATGCTGTCCGCCGGGTACAGACGGTACTATGAGCCCCTCCGACTTCCCCAGCAGCTCCACCCTGATGATGGAGCGAGGCGCATGCCTCGCCGCGTGGGACATCCCGTGTTGCCCTGTGTGCTGTGCTGACGTGCCACGCCCCTGCCCCCCCTGTGTCAGGAAAGATGTCGTGTGGGTTTTCCTTAAATCTGGGGGCGAGAGATGAGAGTGGTACGTGGCAATGACGCAGAAATATTCATGCGAGTTTAAAGCGGCCCTGGTGACCCAAATCCTCACGCGAGGCGATCGCACGATGGCTTCGGTGTGTGCAGCGGCGGGCGTACCACGGAGAACCGCGACCCAATGGGTGCAGCGCTGTGGTACGGTGAGCGCTCACCCCCCACCACGAGGGTCTATGAAATGGACGGCTGAGGTCAAGCTGAAGGCCATTGTCGAAACAGCAGGGTTACCGGAGGACGAGTTCGGCCTGTATCTGCGGCGCGAGGGCTTGTATGCGACCCAGATCACGGAATGGCGGGCTGACGTGATCGAGTATTTTACGGCCAGGTCAACGCCGAAAAAAGATGCCCGGGATGAGACCATTCGTCAATTGGAGCGGGAGATCTTGCGAAAAGACAACGCGTTGGCGGAAGCGTCCGCGCGGCTCATTCTCCCAAAAAAGCCGAGTTGATCTGGGGGAACCGAGACGAGGCCGCAACGTGACCGTGGCAGATCGTGGACAGGTACTGGCGCTGGTCGCTGAGGCCGTCGAACGCGGCTCACGCCAACACACGGCGTGTGAGATAGTCGGAATGACCCCACGCACGCTGCAACGCTGGCAGCGCCCAGAGACGGCTGCGGATGGCCGCCGGGGGCCGCGCGCGGCGCCACGGCATACGCTGTCACAGGGGGAGCGCGCGCAGATTGTCGCGCTGGCAGCACGTCCGGAATTTTGCCATGTGAGTCCGCATCAGCTCGTCCCACGCCTGGCAGACCGAGGCGAATATTTGGCCTCAGAGTCATCATTCTACCGCGTGTTGAAGGCGGAGCGGCTGCTGGCGCATCGTGGGCGAACCACGCCCGCGCACCGGGCACGGCCACGCGCATACGAGGTCACGGCACCGCGCATGTTGTTCAGTTGGGATATCACGTATCTGCTGAGCTCGATTCGGGGGCAGTACTTTTAGTTGTATCTCTTTTTAGATGTCTTCTCACGCAAGGCCGTGGGCGCAGAAGTCCATGCCGAGGAATCCATGGCGCACTCCTCGCGGCTCCTCGACACGATTTGCCGTGAGGAAGGCATCGAGCCGCATCAGGTGTCCGTGCATGCGGACAACGGGGGGCCGATGAAGGGCTCGACCATGCTCGCCACCATGCAGCGGCTGGGCGGCCTGCCTTCATTCAGTCGCCCGTCGGTCAGCAACGACCATCCGTTTTCTGAGTCGCTGTTTCGGACCGTGAAATACTGTCCCGTGTATCCGACCAAGCCCTTTGCCAGTCTGGAGGCGGCCCGCGCGTGGGTGGCCTCCTTTATCCAGTGGTACAACCACGAGCACTTGCACCGTGGCATCCGGTTCACGACCCCGGCGTCGCGCCATGACGGCACCGACACCGCGATGTTACACCACCGAGATCGTGTGTATCACGCCGCCCAACACACCCATCCCGCGCGGTGGTCCGGCGCCACACGCAATTGGACAAGGATCGCCCGCGTCACGCTGACTGGGGTGAAAGACCGCACCCCGTCCACGACGACGGCGCCCCGTTGCACGGCGAGCGGCTGCTCACATGACCGTACGTGTGAACGGTTCCCTCAGGCGGAGAGCCAGCGGATCGAACCCAGACGAGTCCATTCCGGCCCAACCCACGGGTCGGACATGACGTCGATCGTTGATCCTAGGGCCACGGTGCGCGAAAAAATGTTCGACGTGCGTCTGAACAACGCGAACAAAAGAACCGGAGCGATGAGGGACGACAGAAACTGCACCAGTGAACAGACGATCGAGCATCACGGTGAAGGGGTTGTGAACGACGGAGCAGGGTCAGCGAACATGACGAACCGTCGCCTCATGAGCTAAGGCGCACGCGACATCTATCCTGAAACTTACCGCTTCACACATGGTGCGGCCTGTCCGCTCGCTGACCCACCCGACGTGGGCCTCTGTCCCGAGGGCTTCAGTCGGTCAGTTACCCTTGCGACTGCCTCGGTAGCTCCTGGGGTGTCCCGACAACTCCCCAGACAGGACTTGCACCGGTGAGACACACCGCGCCTTTTCACGGCGCACTGAATCATGCCGGCTAGGGCTTCCGGAAGCCTGGCGAAGTGGCGACATGTTCTTGGACGCGTGTTCAGGCGATGGGCGATGGCCTTCAACCCACGCTGCGTGGATCCCGATAAGTCAGTCCCTTGGTTAATATTGGCGCAACAAGCTACTGCCGTTCTCGTTCGTACTGGTGGCAGGGATGTAGATCCGCAACGAACACGCGGATCGTGAGCCGCGGGGCCAACCGCTCAGGCTCGGCACTCCCTTTTCTCCGATCAGTTATCCTGGTTTGGTGCAGCAGCACAGGCACTTCACCCCTTCGCCTGTTCCACCAGGGGGCTCTGTCACAGACCGCGCATATCGAGGGTCTCTGTCGAGAGATGTCGCTCCCTGTCGTCACAGGATACGCGCGTCGGAGGCATCCAACCATAGGGGCGACCTCGCGTGGTTCTGTGCGTATGGTTGGGGAGCAAGACCAAGGCACATGCCTGGCCATTGTTCGCCGCAATCGCACGATCACGGTCGGACAGACTCATAGAAGGCTGCGGAAAAACTCGATTTATGCACAAAACGCCGAAGGAATCTTTCCTACGATGCCGATGTCAAAATCGTCTCAGGATGCTCAAAAAGGCCGTCCAGCAAGGCCGCAGCGAGTGAAGGCCCGGAGGCGTACCCTCTGGGGGTACGTTGAGGGTCTGAACGATGCGAGAACGACGCTGGCGGACTTTTTCAGCATCCTGCTAGAAGCCAGGGCCAAGGAGACCCTGATACCAATCGAGGAGCGGCTGAGCGAAAAACAGGGAGAGGAGAGCTCCCAACACCAGGAAGGGGCCAAAGGGGATATAGTCATCACGCTTGATGATGCGCAGGGCGATCAAGCTGATGCCGATGATAGAGCCAGTGAGCGAACCGATCATAATAGTCAGGAGCGCCGGCTTCCAGCCAAGAAACGCACCGATCATCGCCAGCAACTTAATATCGCCACCTCCCATTCCCTCCTTGCCGAAGAGATAGGGACTCAGCCAGGCCAGAAGCCAAAGGAGGCCTCCTCCCACGGTGAGACCAAGAACAGAATTTATCCAACCCACCGGCAACACGGTCGCGGCGCCAAGAAGTCCGACCACCATGCCCGGCAAGGTGATGACATTGGGAATCATCTTATGGCTGAGATCCGTTCCCGTCACCACGACCAATGCCGAAAATAACAGGGCATAGAGGGCAGCCGACCAGGTTGGACCGAAGTACCAGAATATGGTGAGATAGCCGAGCGCGTTGGTCGCTTCGACGAGGGGATACCTCATTGAAATTGGCACGCGGCAAGCCCGACAGCGCCCACAAAGCCACAGATAGCTCAACAGGGGAATATTGTCGTAGGACTTAATCGGATGGCCGCACGAGGGGCAATGGGAGCCGGGCCAGACGATCGACTCACCTCGGGGCAGCCTGAAGATGCAGACGTTGAGAAAACTGCCGATCAGCGCGCCGAGAGTCCCGACCACAAGATACAGCAGCCATTCATGCATAATCGGCTCAGAGGTAGATTTCGGTTCGACACACTCGACTCATTTCGCCGACAACATGAAATAAATTAGGTAGCTTCACTGGAGCCACTATCCTAGTGTTTACTTATGGCAAGAGAGTTCTCTATAATCCGAGATCTGTTTGGCGAGGATGTGTGCTTGCACGTTTCTCCGCCAACGTGAATTATACCGTACTCTGTTATTCGTTAAAGGAGAACACAAAAATGCCACGGACCGCAAAGACGAAACCCAGACCTTCCTTGGCCAATCTGACTCCGCCCCCCCGTAAGAAGCGACCTGAATCCCTCACCAGCCGGGAGAAGGAGATTCTTGAACTGATTTGGGCCGGGTTCAAAAACAAGGAAATCGGTCAACGACTCAAGATCAGCGTCAAGACCGTCGAGGCGCATCGGGCCAACATGATGAAAAAGATGCGCGTGTCGAACACCGCTCAGTTGCTCAAAACCGCGATCCAAGACGGGACGATCAAGATTCGGTAAGCTTCGCCGGTGTCGCAACGCCCTTGCGACGCTGGCGAACCGCTTCGAACAGCGTGACGGCGGCGGCGGCTGAAACATTCAGCGACTGCACCAGGCCCTGCATGGGAATCCTGATGAGGTCATCGCACTCTTTCAGCACCCCGGGGCGAAGACCTTCTCCTTCCCCTCCAAGCACCAGCGCAATCGGTCCGGCCATGTCGATGTCGGTGTAGAGCTTCGCCGCCTGTGGGTCCACGCCGTAGACCCACAAGCCGATCTTTTTGAGGTCCTGAATCAGACGAATCAGATTGACCACACGCCCGACGGAGATGTGATCGAGCGCCCCAGCCGATACTTTCGCCACCACCGATGTCAGGCCGACTGCACGACGTTCCGGGATGAAGACCCCATGGACACCGGCTGCTTCGGCCGTTCGCAACACCGCTCCCAAGTTATGCGGATCTTCGACCCCATCGAGGAGTAGGAGAAAGGGCTGCTCACCTCGCACCTTTGCCCGATCGAGAATCTGCTCCGTCGTGTCGTAGGATTTCGCCGCGATGAATGCGATCACACCCTGGTGGTGTCCGCCCGGCGCCAATCGATCGAAGGCAGGTGGAGGCTCGATGTGAACGGGGACTCGCTGCACTTTCGCCAGCTGCACGAGGTCGGAAAATTGCCGATCGGTCCGTAGCACGAGCAGCCGCTGAAGCGGACGCGAACCAGCGCGCAAGGCCTCACGCACGGCATGCAGCCCGTAAATCAGTTCAGGAGGACTATCGCTTCCACCGGCTGGTGCCGTCGGGCTTGTCCTCGATGACGATGCCGTGGGAGGCGAGAGATTTTCTAATCTCATCGGCTTGTGCAAAGTTCTTCTTCTTTTTTGCATCGAGACGCTCCGCAATCTGTTGTTCGATCTGCGCTTCCGAGAGTTCAATCTCTGGTGATACCTGACCAACCGTGACGGTCGGGGCAAAGGCCGTCAGCGTCAGGTGCGCAGTGCCTGGCGTCACAACTATGTTTCCTGACCGCGACTTATCTACGAACTGCCACGCATCTAACTGAAACAGTCCTAGGTTATTGCCGAGCGATCGGAATTCCACCCTAGCGATCTTCCGCGCCTCCGTCGAAAGACCCTGGCCTATAAATTTATTGACGTCGCCTTTCAATCGCTGCAGTTCCGCAATGGCCACTGAGGTATTAAAGTCATCGTCCATCGCCGCTCGGAATGCGACTCTGCATCGCTCGATCGCTTCCATCAGCCCCTTGTCGGCCGTGGTTCTATCGTCAGACTCTTTCAGTCGCATGAACAGGTCGTAGAACCCATTCAACGCATTTTTTGCTTCTTCGATGCTTTGGTCTGAAAAATCCAATGGGCCGCGGTAATGGGTCCCGAGCAGAAAATACCGCAACATCTCTCCCGTTTCCGCCTCAGGCCATTTAGATTTCTCAAAAATTTCACGAATCGTGAAGAAGTTCCCCAGGGACTTGGACATCTTCTCCTGGTTGATCTGCACAAAACCGTTGTGGACCCAGTAACGCGCAAACTCCTTGCCGGTGGCGCCGCAGGACTGAGCGATTTCATTTTCGTGATGGGGAAAGATCAGGTCCATCCCCCCACCATGAATGTCGAAGGTCTCTCCTAAATGGCGCATCGACATGGCGGAACATTCGATGTGCCAGCCGGGACGGCCAGGCCCCCAGGGACTCTCCCATGAGGGCTCGCCCGGCTTGCTGCTCTTCCAGAGCGCAAAATCCATCGGATGGCGCTTTCGTGCATCCACCTCCACTCGCGCGCCTGCCTGCAAGTCCTCAAGCTTGCGTTTGGACAGACGGCCATAGGGCTGGTATTTCTCGACCTGGAAATAGACATCGCCGGCCACTTCATACGCGAAACCTTTTTGAATCAGCCGATTGACCAGCTCAATGATCTCGGCCATATGTTCGGTCGCTTTCGGCTCGTGTGTGGCCTGTCGAATTCCGAGCTTGTCCATGTCTTGATAATAGGCCTCGATGAACTCAACGGTGATCGCGTCGCAGGATACATGTCGTTCATTCGCCCGCTTGATGATCTTGTCATCCACGTCGGTGAAGTTCTTGACGAATGCAACCTGGTAGCCGCTGAACTCCAGATAGCGCCGGATCACATCGAACACGAGCGCGCTGCGAGCATGGCCGATATGGCAATAGTCGTAGACGGTCACGCCGCAGACATACATCCGCACGGTCTTCGGCTGGAGCGACTGGAACGGCTCTTTCTTTCCGGTGAGCGTATTGTAGATCGAGAGCATGAGGGTGTTACAACTCCGGAGTAACGCGGCGTTTCGGCCAATGGGACCAGAGGAAATAACCAAGGGCGAGCGCCAGGAAGAGGCCGATCACGATATCAAACTGATGGAAATAGTCTCTCAGATGCTCCCACTGCTCTCCCATCTTCACGCCGATATAGGCCAGGAGATAGCACCAGGGCAATGCGCCGAGAAACGTGTAGAGTATAAACCGATAAATGTTCACTCTGGCGATGCCGGCCGGCAACGAGATGAAGGTCCGGACGACCGGAAGCATCCGGCTGAAAAATACGGCCGCATCGCCATATTTTGCAAACCATCGATCCGCCATCTCAATGTCTTTTTTCGACACCAACACATAGGGCCCATAGCGTTCAACGAAAGGCCGTCCGCCCCACACCCCGGCATAGTAGGCCACCACCGACCCGGCAACGTTCCCAATCGCGCCGGCCAAGGTCACACCCAGCATGGTGAACTGTCCCGTCGCCACGAGATATCCGGCAAATGGCATGATGATTTCACTGGGCAATGGAATGCAGGCACTCTCAATAGCCATGGTGAGAAAAATGCCGGTGTAGCCGAATGTCGAGATCATCGACACGATAAACCGGCTGAGCTCTGTAATGATCGCTTCGATCAGATTGCCCACAGTACTCTAGCTCCTCCGCTTGCCCTTTAATTTCGACGATGCAATCACCCGGCGCACATTCGGTCGACGCACCGTTTCCCACTTCCGAAATCGATCCAACGCCCCATGGTTCGTCGTATCGAGGTGAATGGGGGTCAGCGAAACCGCTCCTTGCTCAAGCGCTTCATGGTCGGCATCCTTGCTTCGGCTCCACGATATGCGGGTCCCGGCAATCCAATAGTAGGTCCGGCCATGCGGATCGATCTTTTCAATGATCGGATTGTCGAAACGCCTGCGGCTGAGACAGGTGACTCGGACTCCTGTGATCGACCCGAACGGCCGGTTCGGAATATTGAGATTCACAAGCGTTTCGTCCGGCAAGCCCTCCTTCAGGATCAAGCGAGCGATACGAACGGCATATCGAGCCCCTGCGTCGAAATGAAAATGTTCCTGCCCCTCCTGTGACACGGCCATAGAAGGGACACCGAGAATCGTTCCTTCCATTGCTGCCGAGACCGTCCCGGAATACAACACATCGTCGCCAAGGTTCACGCCTTTATTGATTCCTGACACGAGGAGGTCGGGCGGCGCCGGCAGAAGTTTCAATACGGCCAGATTCACGCAATCGACCGGCGTGCCGTTGACCGCGTAGATCCGTGGCCCAAGCGGCTGCACGCGCAGCGGTTTATGGAGCGTCACCGCATGCGCCACCGCCGTTCGCTCACGATCCGGCGCGACCACCCATACCTCGCCCACTCTCGACAAAGCCTTGGCGAGCGCCGTCAGACCAGGCGAGTGAATCCCGTCATCGTTCGTCACCAAAATGCGCATGGGCCCGTCAGGAACAAAAAAAGCTGCCGGCGGCAGCTCGCTGTTTCAGTACTGAGCGCTGAGAACCGAGTGCCCAACTATCCTATTCGTCTCGGTCCTCAGCACTGTTTGTATTGGTCGGGGCGAGCCGATTTGAACGGCCGACCACTCGCACCCCAAGCGAGTACGCTACCGGGCTGCGCCACGCCCCGACACGTTCTATTCAATTTCACCGTCTCCCGCATTGTCCTCTGGCGGAGGCTGGAATGCAACCGGCTCGAACGAGACGAGTTGGAGCGTCGTCAGTGGGAATACGACTCCATAATTTTGAGAATCGCCTGGAGATTCCCTCGCAGTTTCTGCGCAAGTTCCTTGGGACGTACCCGCTGGTTTGCCACTCGACCTCGCCTGGCCCAATATCGCTTGACCCCTTCGAGCGTATGTCCCTCTTCATAGAGCATCCGCTTGATCTCCAGCACGGTTTCGACTTCTCGCCTGACATAGAGCCGCTGATTCCCACGGCTTTTCTTCGGCTTGAGAAACGGGAATTCTGATTCCCAGAATCGCAACACGTACGCCGGTAGCTCGACAATCTGGCTGACTTCGCCGATCTTATAAAAGATCTTGCTGCCCAGCCTGGGCTCGCTCCCCATGACCGGTCCTCGTGGTGGGATGAGTTAAGAGTGATTGACGAGACTATGAATTGACGTACTTTTTAAACACTTGACTGGGACGAAACGTGACCACGCGGCGAGGCGTGATACCTATTTCTTCTCCGGTTCGAGGATTTCGACCCTTCCGCGCCCCTTTACTGCGCACCACAAAGTTTCCGAATCCGGCAATCTTGACCGACTCTCCCTTGTGCAACACTTCTTTCAACATATTCAACACGAGTTCAACAATATCCGCGGCTTCATTTTTCGAAATACCGACCTGCTTGTAGATTTCGTTCGCGATATCTGCCTTCCGCATGCGTTCCCCTCCGACACCTGCGCACACTTCTCGAATGATTGCCCCTCACCCAACGACGAACGATCAGCAGTTTCGCTATAAGTTACGTGAGGTTATAGGGTCTGTCAAGAAGAAAGATGCCGGATCGGATGTCCACTCATTTGTCTCTGGCCAGTAACTTATATTCGATGCTGTCTGCCAGCGCTTGCCAACTCGCTTCCATAATGTTCTCAGACACGCCGACGGTGCCCCATTTGTCTTTATGATCGCCCGATTCGATCAGCACCCGGACCTTGGATTCTGTCCCATGATTGGCCGACAAGACCCGCACTTTGTAATCGAGGAGTTTGACTTCTCGGAGCTGGGGATAGAATTTTTCCAACGCTTTCCGCAACGCATGGTCGAGCGCGTTGACCGGACCGGCTCCGACCGCTGCGGCATGTTCCACCGCGTCACCGACCTTCACCATCACCGTGGCCTCGGACGACGAGTCGCCATGGTCGTGTCTTTTCTCGACAATCACTCGAAATCCCAGGAGTTGGAACGCCGGCTTATGCGTCCCCATGGCTTTCCGCATGAGCAACTCGAAGGAGCCTTCCGCCGCCTCAAATTGGTAGCCTTCACTTTCACGCTCCTTCAACGTGCCGATCAACTCCTCCAACTTGGCATGCCCCTTCTCCAATTTGATTCCATACGCCTCGACCTTCTCCAGTAACCCACTCCGACCTGCCGCGTCCGATACCAGTACACGCTGGCGATTGCCGACCAACCCCGGAATCACATGTTCATAGGTCGCAGGATTCTTGAGCACGGCATGGATATGGACCCCACCCTTGTGGGCAAACGCTGAGTCCCCCACGTAGGGCTGATGCGTATTGGGCATGAGGTTCGCGATCTCGGCCACGAATACCGAGACCCGCTTGAGATGGCTCAAACGGTCTTTCAATGCCGGACGGTTCATCTTCAGTTCAAGATTGGGAATAATCGAACAGAGATTGGCATTGCCACACCGTTCGCCGATCCCGTTAATCGTCCCCTGCACTTGCACCACGCCGGTTTCGATCGCCATCAGCGAATTTGCGACGGCCATTTCGCAATCGTTGTGGGCGTGGATACCCAAGGGCACGGCGCACTCCCGCCGAACGACCTGGCAGATCTCTTTGATCTCCCAGGGCATGGACCCGCCGTTGGTATCGCAAAGAATCACCCGTTCTGCCCCGGCCGCAACAGCATGGCGAATGGTCTCCAGTGCGTAGTCCGGATTGGTCTTGTATCCGTCAAAGAAATGCTCCGCATCGTAAAACACCCTCCGGCCTTTCGAGCGGAGATAGGCCACGGAATCGCCGATGAGTTCGAGATTCTTCGCCAGGGAAATGCCGAGCGCATCGGTCACGTGGAGCGACCAGGTTTTCCCAAAGAGCGTAATGATCGTGGTTTCCGCCTCCAGCAACGCCCGAATATTCTGATCTTTCTGTACTGCATTGCTCGACTTTCTCGTCGCCCCAAATGCCACCACCGTCGCGGTCTGCATCGGCACAGTCTTGATCATCCGAAAGAACTCGATGTCTTTGGGGTTCGCCCCAGGCCACCCGCCTTCAATGAACTGCACGCCCAGCCCATCTAACTGTTGGGCGACCCGAACCTTGTCTTCAGCCGAGAAACTAACATCCTCGGCCTGGGCTCCGTCCCGTAACGTCGTGTCATAAATTTCCAGCGTTGCTGACCGTGCGGCAGACGGAGGTGCGCCGGACGAGGCAGGACGAACCGGTTTGCCTTGCGAGGATCGTGCGTGTGAAGATTTTCGAGCCATACGGAAGACGATACCAGGAGCGGAACAACCCTGTCGAGGCTCACCTCGCTGAAGTCAACTACGTTGGGTTTTGGTCCCCTGCAGGCGACTGATCCAGTCCGAACGCGGAATGAAGCGACCGCATCGCGAGTTCGGCATACTTTTCATCGATGACGCAGGAAATTTTGATCTCCGACGTGCTGATCATGAGAATGTTCACGCCTTCCCGAGCCAAGACGTCAAACATCTTCGCCGCGACTCCTGAATGAGAACGCATTCCGACGCCGACCAGCGAGACCTTCGCGATCGCCTCGGTCACGGCAACCGACTTGGCGTCGATCCCTTTCGCGACCTCTTGAATCAGCGGCAGGGCCTTCTTGATGTCCGCCCGTGGAATGGTAAAGGAAATATCCGTCATGCCGGACTGGCTCATATTTTGGATAATCATGTCGACGTTGATGTTGGCCTGGGCCACCGGCCCAAAGAGTTTGGAGGCAATCCCTGGTTTGTCCGGCACGCCCACAATCGTGATCTTGGCCTGATTCCGATCGCCGGTGACTCCTGACACCGCGACCGCTTCCATGTCCTCATCTTCACGCGTCACGAGCGTCCCCTTTCCTTCGTTGAAGCTGGAGTTCACCTCCACCGGCACATTGAATTTCGCAGCAAATTCGACGGAGCGGCTCTGCAACACTTTGGCGCCCAAACTGGCCATTTCCAGCATTTCCTCATAGGAAATCTTGTCGATGCGTCGAGCCGCCGGCACAATGTTGGGGTCCGACGTGTAGACGCCGTCGACATCGGTAAAAATAATGCACCGATCGGCCTTCAGCGCCGCCGCCAATGCGACGGCTGTGAGATCGGAACCTCCGCGCCCCAACGTCGTGACATCCGACTGCTCGTTGATCCCTTGAAACCCGGCAACCACTGGGATGACCCCCTTGAGCAGCGCCTCACGTATTCGCTCGGCGCTCACGCGGGTAATACGCGCGTTCGTGTGGGCACTATCGGTCATGATTCCGACTTGGCGCCCCGTAAAGGACTGAGCGTCCAGTCCTCTGGCCCGCAAGGCCATCGCCAACAAGGCAATGGTCACCCGCTCTCCGGTCGACAGGAGCATATCGAGTTCGCGATCGTCCGGCAGCGGCGCAACTTCATGCGCCAACCGAAGCAACCGGTCCGTTTCGCCGCTCATTGCGGACAAAACCACCACCACGCGATGGCCATCCTTATACGCCCTCTCGATGCGGTCACCCACACGGTGAATCCGTTCGACCGTGCCCACGGACGTTCCCCCATATTTCTGGACAATCAGCGCCATGATCGTCAAGAGCCTTTGGTGATCAGTCGCACGACGAATTTCGTTGCATCGCGAGGAGGCACAGTCGACGTTCGAGCGTCAGCCTCGATAAACCTCCGTCCAGTTCCGTCAGAGGCGGCTGCGGCGCTGTCACGATAGGCAAAAAACCCCAGGTTCTCTCCCACTTGGCCATGATGCACGTTGCCGGAATCGCAGAACGCCACGATACGATGGCCGCCCAACTTGGACAGTCCTTCGAGCAACGGCCCTACCAGCTCGCGATCGACCGCTTCGATACCCCTCACCTTAGCCGCGACATCCGACCCGTAGACGACCTCGTCCGGCAACTCCACATGGACATACGCAAAATCATGTTTCTTCAGTTCCTCTAAGGCAACCGTTGCTTGAGTGCGAAGATCCGAGCCGGCCAATCGCTCGCCATCCACGGCTTCGAGCCCGGCCATGATACCGAGTCCGCGATGGACATCGCTCTGTGAGACCACCACACCGGACATCTTCAATCGCTCAGAGAGGCTCGGCCAGAGAATGGCTCGCCCTTGACCCCAGAGCCAGAGACAATTGGCCGGCTTCTGATTCGCTTTCAGACGTTCATCGTTGAGAGGATGATCGCGCAAGATCTGAAACGAGGCGTCCATCAGTTTCCACAAAATGTCAGATCCGTCTCCCTTCGGTAACACATCGGCGATCGGTCGACCGACCACGACTTGTGGGTCCTCACAGACTGCTCGCGACTTCCCGTTGACCCACACCATGAGATGGCGGTGGCCTAACCCGGGATAGAACTGAATCGTCTCAGATCCGAGCTGTTCATTGATCGCCTCGATCAATTCGCGGGACTCCTCTGTCGGAATCAGGCCGGCGGTCGCATCATCCATCACCACGTGCGGTCCGAGCTTCTTGATCTCGTTCAATCCGCCCTTACTCCCGGATTGAGCGTCTGCTCGTAGCGTCACCATCGTACAGCGATAGACCACATCATGCTCGCCGACGTGGACCCCCAGACTGGCTGCTTCAAACGGACCAGGCCCCTGGTAGTATTTCTTGGGGTCGTATCCGAGGATGGCGGTTCCCATCAGACCACCCCCTTGTCGCATGTTCTCAGGCACCGCGGCCAGGAGCCCAAGCTCTCCACCTTGCGCAAGGCGATCAAGGTGAGGGGTCGAAGCTGCTTGAAGAGGAGTCCGGTCGCCCAGTTCCTTCCGGGGATGGTCCGCCATCCCATCGGTATGGAGAATTACATATTTCATCGAAGCCCTGCGCTCATGGTGTCTACACCTTCAATAAACGAGCGACATCCTCCCGCGTCGCTCTAACGGTTTTCGGTTGGGCCGATACGCTGATGGCTGTGTCGGCATCTTTCAATCCATGGCCGGTCAAAGTACAGACCACGATCTCGCCTTCACGCAATCCCCCTTGCTTGCTCAACTTCATGACGCCGGCAACCGATGCGGCGGACGCCGGCTCACAGAAGACTCCCTCCGTCGCCGCCACCGCTTTATAGGCCTGCAAAATCTCTTCATCCGTCACCGAGTCGATCAATCCGGCTGATTCCTTCACGGCGTTCGAAGCCCCTTCCCAACTGGCCGGATTACCGATCCGAATCGCCGACGCCACCGTCTGCGGATTCTCCACGATCCGACCCAGCACGATGGGTGCCGCGCCGGCCGCCTGGAACCCAACCATGCGAGGCAACCTCGTGGATCGATTGGCCGCACGGTATTCCCGGTATCCCTTCCAATAGGCGGTAATATTACCAGCGTTTCCAACCGGCAACGCATGAACCGTCGGGGCATCGCCGAGCTGATCGCAGACCTCCATTGCAGCGGTTTTCTGCCCTTCAATCCGATAGGGATTGATCGAGTTGACCAGCTCGATACAATAGGTCACCGACAGTTCTTTGACAATGGCCAAGGCCTGGTCGAAATTTCCTTCAATCTGGATCACGGTGGCTTGGTGCATCATGGCCTGGGACAGTTTCCCCATCGCAATCTTCCCGGCAGGAATCAACACATAGACCGCCAGTCCCGCCCGCGCACCATAGGCTGCCGCGGAGGCGGAGGTATTTCCCGTGGAAGCACAGATCACCGCCTTGGCGCCTGACTCAACGGCTTTCGAGATGGCCATCGTCATGCCGCGATCCTTGAACGATCCCGTCGGATTCATGCCTTCGAATTTGAGATAGAGATCAACGCTGGGAGCGATCTGCTGGGCCAGCCTCGTTGCCCTGATGAGCGGAGTGTTACCTTCACCGAGCGTCACCACGGGGGTACCGTCGGTCACCGGCAGAAACTTCCGATATTCCTCGATCACACCACGCCAGCCATTCATCGCATTCACTCGTCTGTGCCCTCGACCCTGATCAAGGTGGTGGGCTCGGAGATAAAGGCCATGCGATTGATCGCTCGCAACGCCGATTGAACATCGCGCTCCATGGCTGTATGGGTCTTGATGACGACTGGAACTGTTTGCCCTTCGCGCCGTCCCTGTTGGAGCACGGACGAGATACTGATTCCGCACCGGCCCAACTCCCCTGCGATGTGCGACAAGACGCCTGGGCGGTCCAATACCATAAAGCGGAGATAATAGAGCGAGCTGATTTCTTCCATCGTCCGCATTCGAAGTGGATGACGTTGGTCTTGCTGAAACGATGCGGGCGGCACTCGCCCGACCGCGCCTGTCAGCAGATTGCGCGCGATCGAGATAAGATCCCCGACCACCGCACTGCCGGTCGGCATGGACCCCGCACCCCGGCCATAGAGCACCACATCGCCCACGGCATCGCCGACAAGTTGAATCGCGTTGTAGACTCCTTCGACTTGGGCGATCGGAGATGAGGAGGGCAGCATCGTGGGATGCACGCGGGCTTCGATTTCGTTGCCGACCAGCTTGGCAATACCCAGCAGCTTGATCGTGCACCCGAATTCTTTGGCGTAGGCGATATCGATCGGCGTAATATGAGTGATCCCTTCGGTATACACCTCTTTCACATTGACCGCGGTTCCATAGGCCAGCGATACCAGGATTGCCAGCTTGTGCGCCGAATCAATACCAGCCACGTCGAATGTCGGATCCGCTTCGGCATAACCGGCCTGCTTCGCTTCCTCCAGTACCGTCTCAAAACTCTGGCCTTCATGGGTCATGCGCGAGAGAATGTAATTGGCCGTCCCGTTGATGATCCCATAAATGGATTGGATGGTATTGGCCGCCAGCCCTTCTCTCAATGCCTGAATGACGGGAATCCCTCCGCCCACGCTGGCTTCGAACCCGAGGTCGACGCCCCTGCGGGAAGCTGCGGCAAAAATTTCTTCTCCGTGTAACGCGAGCAAGGCCTTATTGGCCGTGACGACATGTTTACCTGCCGCAATGGCTTCCAGAATGATGCGTTTGGCCGCATCGCAGCCTCCGATCAACTCCACGACGATGTCGATCGACGGATCGGCGAGAATCTCTTTTGCGTCGGTCGTGAGGAGGCCTGGCGGAAGGGCGAGACCTCGGTCGCGCATCACATCGAGATCCGCAATCCGAACGATCTCGATCGGGACACCGACACGGCGGCTGATGACGGCGGTATTCTCTAAGAGAATCTTGGCAACGCCCGTCCCGACCGTTCCGAATCCAATGATGCCGATACCCACGCGCGAAATCATGCTTCCGGCCCCTCAAGCTTCAAGGTCTTGCGAATGCCTCGCACGGCTTGCCTCGTGCGATGTTCATTTTCAACAAGGCCGAACCGCACATACTCATCTCCACCTTCACCGAACCCAATCCCAGGAGAGACGGCCACTTTTGCCTCGCGGAGCAGGAGCTTCGAAAATTCCAACGACCCGAGAGATCGATAGGGCAGGGGAATCCTCGCCCAGACAAACATCGTGGCGACAGGCTTGGTGACTTGCCAGCCGATGCGATTGAGCCCGCTCACCAACACATCGCGACGCTTTTGATAGCGCAGGACTGTTTCTTTCACACAGTCCTGTGGCCCATTGAGGGCGATGACACTGGCAATCTGCAGGGGCTGAAAAATACCGTAGTCGAGATAACTCTTGATCTTCGCCAGAGCGCCAACCACCTCGCGATTGCCGCAACAGAAGCCCACGCGCCAGCCAGGCATGTTGTAGGCCTTGGAGAGGGTATAGAACTCGACACCGACATCCTTCGCCCCGGGAACCTGCAAGAAGCTTGGCGCCTTATACCCATCGAAGACGAGATCAGCGTACGCCAGGTCATGAATGACAATGACATTATGCTCTTTGGCAAAGGCAACAATTTTTTTAAAAAACTCGAGGTCCACCACGGCGGTGGTCGGATTATGGGGAAAATTGATGACCAAGATCTTCGGCCTCGGAAAGGTCTGGCGATAGACCCGCTGTAAATCATCGAAGAAGTCGCTGTCCTGGCGCAGCTCAATGCCTCTGACTTCTCCTCCCGCAATGATGAAACTATACATATGAATCGGATAGGTCGGCGTCGGAGTCAGCACCACGTCACCTGGCCCGATCAAGGCCAGCGCCAGATGTGCCAATCCTTCTTTGGAGCCGATCGTCACGATGGTCTCGGTCTCAGGGTCCAGATCGACCGTATAGTTCCGCTTGTACCAACCGGCGATTGCCTGCCGCAGTTTGGTGATCCCACGTGAGGCCGAGTAGCGATGGTTTTTTCCCTTCCGCGCCGCCTCGATCATCTTCTCGACGATATGGCTCGGCGTCGGTTGGTCAGGATTACCCATTCCGAAATCGATGATGTCTTCGCCTTGTTGCCGAGCCGCAAGTTTGAGACTCTGCACCTGAGCAAACACATAAGGCGGTAACCGTTTGATGCGATAAAATCCGTCGCCTAATCCCATGAGGTCCCCTGTCCGTCATCGTCGCACCCACGGAAACATCGAATGATCTCCCGTCTCCGCATTCGGGGGCCTATTCTAATGGCGCAGAGTATATCGAGTCAAATTATGTTGTGATTCTATGGGGTTCGGTGTCCAGACCCTTTGGGTAGACGGGGCCAACACCCCCTCAATTTCACTTCCTGGTCCTTGCCCCACTCTGTGAATTTCTGTTACAACTGCAACGCCATTCGCGCGTGTCACGTAACTCAGTTTCTCCTTGCTCCACATAGCAGAACGGAGGGTCCGTGCCACGACTTGGGGTGAACATCGACCATGTGGCCACGTTACGGCAGGCCCGTGGCGGAACAGACCCAGACCCTCTTGCCGCCGCCGTGTTGGTAGAATTGGCTGGCGCTGATGGCATTGTCGTCCACCTCAGAGAAGATCGGCGCCATATTCAAGACCGCGACCTTCGCCTCTTGCGGGAACTCATCCGCACCAAGCTCGATCTGGAGATGGCCGCCGATGAAACGATGGCCAAAATTGCGCTGAGCATCAAGCCGGACATGGTCACGCTCGTCCCGGAACAGCGTCAGGAGCTCACGACTGAAGGAGGCCTCGACGTGGCTGGCCAGAAAGATCGTATTCAGCAGATCGTGAACATGCTCCACGAGGCAAGCATACCCGTCAGCCTCTTCATCGAACCGGATTTGGGCCAGGTCAAAGCCGCGCACAGAGTCTCTGCGGATTTCGTCGAGATCCATACCGGCCGCTATGCGAATGCCACACGTTCGAAAGAAGCCGACGCTGAAGTCGAGGCCATTACACAGGCAGCGAAGCTCTCCTACAAACTCGGCATGGGCGTCAATGCCGGGCACGGCTTGGACTATCGCAACGTGATGAGGTTGACTCACATTCCGGAAATCGTCGAATACAATATCGGCCATAGCATCATTGCCCGAGCGGTTCTGGTGGGCCTCGACCAAGCCGTGCGGGAGATGAAAGCGTTGCTGAGTTGAACCCTCGCGCCGGTACGATAGGCTGTGTGTCGTTATGGACAACGCGAGTGGCCCGTATCATGCCATTGCGCCGTAGACACGAGAGCGCTTCCCCTCCCACACTCACCCGATCCCTCATGCGGTATCGATCCCGCATGCAAGGCCATCGATGAAGATTGTGACAGGAGCCGAGATGCAGGCGCTCGATCGCCGCACGATCACCGAAGCGCATATCTCCAGTCCCCTCTTGATGGAGCGCGCCGGAGAAGGAATTGTCAGGCATCTGGAAGAGCACTGTGGGCCGGCACGAGGCAAGACCATTACCATCCTCTGCGGAAAAGGGAACAATGGAGGAGACGGATTGGTCGTGGCTCGACTGCTGCACCGCCGGCATGCACAGATCCACGTGGTGCTCCTCACAGCCGTGACCGACTTGGGTCGCGATGCCGCAACGATGTATCGACGGCTCGTTCGAGTGATGGGGCGAACAGCAATCGTTCAATTCCGGTCTGTCGATCAGGTACGACCCCTCCTGGCCTCTAGCGACATCCTCGTCGATGCCCTCCTCGGCACTGGACTATCTTCCCTGGTGACCGGAAGCTATCGTGAGGCCATCGAACTCATCAATAGTGTCGGGAAACCAATCATCGCAATCGATATCCCATCCGGGCTCCATGCCGATACCGGCACCATCCTAGGGAGCGCGATCCGCGCCACGTTGACCATCGCCTGTGGGCTCCCGAAGCTCGGCCTCTATGTCAATGCGGGAATTGACCAGGCCGGCGCAATCCGCGTCGCTGATATCGGCATTCCACCCTCCTATGTGGATGCCGTCGAGAGCCGGACTCTACTCTTGACCAGCGACCGTGCATTTCAGTCTCTACCGGCACGCGCCGCCTCCTCCCATAAGGGAACCTTTGGCCATGTCGGGATTATTGCGGGGTCCGTGGGGAAAACCGGCGCGGCGGCCTTGGCGGCCCGTGCGGCGCTTCGCGTCGGAGCAGGCTTGGTGACCGTGGCCACCCCCAGCAGCGTCAACGATGTACTGGAGGCCAAGTTACTGGAGGCGATGACGATACCTCTCCCGGAAACGAAGGCGCGAACACTGGCCCGCTCAGGACTCGATCATGTCCTCGCATTTATCCAAGCACGCACGGCGATCGCCATCGGTCCTGGGCTCTCGACACATCACGAAACCATTGAGCTCGTGCAGTCGCTCATGAAGCATCTGGATCGGCCCTCCGTCCTTGATGCCGATGCACTCAATGCCTTGGCTGGTCGGGCCTCGCTGCTGACTGAATGCCCTACTCCACCCATCCTCACTCCACACCCTGGTGAGATGGCACGGCTCGAAGTCGGTGCCACGACGCACAGCGTCAATGCAGACCGAATCGGCACGGCCAGACGGTTTGCCCGAGAACGAGGCGTCATCGTCGTCTTAAAAGGCGCACGAACCGTCATCGCCCGCCCCGATGGGCTTGTCGCCATTTGTCCGACCGGCAATCCCGGCATGGCTACGGCAGGAACCGGCGATGTGTTGACCGGCATGATCGTCGGCTTATTGGCTCAACGGGTTCCCCCATGGGAGGCCGTCTGTGCCGCAACCTATTTTCATGGAGTCGCCGGCGACTTGGCCTCCCAACAGCTCGGGCAGCCTGGGATGCTCGCCGGCGACCTCATCGCTCACATTCCTTATGCGCTCCAGCGGACGAACAGGACCTAACATCACTCGGCCAGCCAAGGCGAAACAACCTGCCGCTCGCCGTCGCGCCGCGTCGAGCGTGCCGTGGGAATTGATATCCACATCGCACCAGCACACCGATCGGCTAGGCCAAGCGATCGGCTGCGTGCTTCGTGGAGGAGAAACGATCGCGCTCTACGGACCGCTCGGAGCGGGCAAGACCGCGCTCGTCCGCGGGATCGCGCAAGGCCTAGGCGCATCGCCGGCGGCAGTGACCAGCCCGACCTTCGTGGTGATTCACGAATACGATCAAGGGCGCCTGCTGCTTGCCCACGTGGATCTGTATCGTATTCGCACGCCTCACGAGCTTGAATCGACAGGACTGATCGAGTATTTCTCAGGCCAGACCGTGACGGCTATCGAATGGGCCGACAAGGGCCTTACCGCACTGCCGAAGGACCGGATCGAGATTACGCTTGATCATCGTACCCCGCAGAGTCGAACGGTTCAGTTCCGTGCGACAGGCCCGCAGTCCGACGAAATCATCACCCTCGTACGTAGGCAGTATCGCAAGACCGGCAGGACCACTCGAATGACACCGCGCCAGGCCTTGAACAACAAGGACACGACGAGACCATGATCAGACTGATTCTCGTCGGACTGCTGCTGCTCCTCTCCCTGGCTTTTTTCCTTCAGAACCAGGAACAGCACGTCACGCTCCGATACTTCTTCGGACTCTTCGAAGCCTCGATGCCGATCTATAAACCCATCTTAGCGGGGGTCGCGGTGGGACTGCTGGTCGCTGGGATTCTTCTCTTTCCTCCGTGGGTAAAGACCCGTATCGAACTCCGTCGAAAAACCAAAGCGCTTCAAGAAGCTGAAGTGGACTTAGAACGGCTCCGCCTCTCACTCGATACAGCCACCGGACGTGTATCCCCCACCCTCACCGGCGAAGCACATCGAGACCGACGCGATGAATGACGCTGACGCCTCACCCTTGATGCGGCAATACCGCGAGATTAAGCGTGGCTATCCCGACGCCGTTCTGTTGTTCCGGGTCGGCGACTTCTACGAAATGTTTTACGAGGATGCGCAGATCGCCTCCAAACTGCTCTCCATTACCCTCACCTCTCGCGACAAATCCACCGCCAACCCAGTTCCGCTCTGCGGAGTGCCCCACCATGCGGCGCAAGGGTATATCGCAAAGCTTCTCAAAACTGGACGGACCGTCGCACTCTGCGAACAGGTTGAGGACCCGAAACTCGCCAAGGGTCTTGTGCGCCGTGAAGTCGTTCGTTTGTATACACCGGGCACGCTGATCGATACGGAGTTCCTTTCGCCGAGAGAATCGCATTTCCTGACGGCTGTTGCCTTCTCCGACACCACGGCCTTATCTGCCAAGGGGCAATCCGTCATTGGACTCGCCTGCCTAGACGTCTCCACCGGGGAGTTTTGGATCACAGAGTTCCACGGGGCACAGGCAGAGATCCAGCTCATGGATGAACTGGCTCGATTGGAACCACGGGAAGTACTCCACCCTGACTCCCACGCGAATGTCGGATCGTGCCTGACTCACCTGCAGGGGCCACGCCTCTGCGCACGACCCTCAGCCTCCTTCAATCCCAAAGATGCCGCACAGGCACTCCAAACACAGTTTGCCGTGCAGTCGCTCGACGGATTCGGCTGTCGCGGTCTGAGCACCGGGATCGGAGCCGCCGGGGCAGTCTTGCGATATGTGCGCGAGACCCAGCCAACGGCCTCCCTCGCACACCTGCGCCGCATACACACACGTTGGAGCGGCGACGCCATGCATCTGGATAGCGCCACGATTCGTAATCTCGAACTCGTGCGGCCATTAGGTGAGCACCGATCGGGACAGGACCAGCCCACGGTCTTGTCGGTGTTGGACCGCACCGTGACAGCGATGGGCAGTCGCTTGTTACGCGACTGGCTCGTCAGACCGCTCCTCGATTGTGCTGCCATTCACGCTCGCCTTGAAGCGGTTGGCGAGTTGAAAGACCGGATTCAACAACGCGTGTCACTCCGAACTGCACTCAGGGATGTGCAAGATGTTGCCCGTCTGGGCACCCGCGTGACGCTCGGCGTTGCAGGGCCTCGCGAGCTACTCGCGTTGAAACAGTCCCTGGGCAGCCTTCCTGAATTACGATCCCACCTCCAGCCGTTCGGCGCCTCGTTACTGGCTGCGGTCCGGGACTCGTGGGACGATTGTCGTGACGTGCATGACGCGATTGAACAAGCCGTTAACCCGGACGCGCCGATGTCGCTCCGTGACGGCGGCATAATTCGGGAAGGGTACCACGCTGGAATCGATGAACTGCGCAAAGCGAGCACGGAAGGCAAGGGCTGGATCGCCTCGTTGGAGGCCAAAGAACGTGAGCGAACAGGCATCGACTCTCTCAAGATTCGCTACAACCAGGTATTCGGCTACTACATCGAAATTACCAAGACACACCTGACCCGTATTCCGCCCGATTATATCCGCAAGCAAACGCTGGTCAACGCCGAACGATTCATGACGCCGGAGTTGAAAGAATTAGAAGAACGTGTAACGGGCGCGGAGCTTACACTGCTGACCCTCGAACAGGAGCTGTTCGAGCAATTGCGCGGGCGTCTAACCTCCGAGGTGTCTCGTCTTTACACGATGGCCCAGGCCGTCGCGTTGCTCGACGTCCTCGCAGGCCTAGCCGAAACCGCCGCGTTACATCGCTACATCAAACCCCTCGTCAATGAGAGCAGTACGATCCTCATTCGAGAAGGCCGGCATCCTGTCGTCGAGCAGCTCAACAATGATTTGACCTTCGTGCCTAACGACACATCCCTCGACTGTGAAGGCAACCGGCTGGTGATCCTCACCGGACCCAACATGGCGGGGAAAAGCACCTACCTCCGTCAAGTCGCGTTGATCGTCCTATTGGCGCAGATCGGAAGCTTCGTGCCGGCGACCGAGGCCCACATTGGACTGGTGGATCGGATTTTCACACGGGTAGGAGCCTCGGACAATTTGGCCGCCGGACAGAGTACGTTCATGGTGGAGATGATCGAATCCGCTCACATCTTGAACAGTGCGACCGTTCGCAGCTTGATTCTCTTGGATGAAATCGGCAGAGGAACCAGCACCTACGATGGACTGAGTATCGCCTGGGCCATTGCGGAACATATTCAAGACCGCCGGTACTTGGGAGCCAGGACACTCTTCGCGACCCACTATCATGAGATGACCCAGCTGGAAGGGCTACGCGAAGGGATTAAAAACTACTGCGTGGCGGTCCAGGAACGGGATGGGGACGTGGTCTTCCTGCGTAAAATTGTGCCGGGAGGCGCAGACCGCAGTTATGGCATTCACGTCGCCAAATTGGCAGGATTGCCTACCTCTGTGATCGAGAGAGCCCAGGAGGTGCTTGCGCAGCTTGAACGAACCGACTCGACGACCGCAACTCCCACTCTGTCATCGGAACAAAGGCCGACTCAGGTTTCACATCCCCATGCACACCCGATTGTAGATGAGGTCAGACAGATCGATCTCTTTTCGATGACCCCGCTGGATGCGCTCAACCGGCTTGCCGATCTACAGCGCAAGGTGGCTGACTCCGACAAGTAACTCATTAAACAAAAACGGCATCTCCCTTCGGAGATGCCGCCTTTACACACAGAGACTGATTCAGCTCACTTGGCAGAGCCCATGTTGTACTTTGCGGTCCAGGGAATCAAACCTGCGATGGGCGCTCCACCTGGAAGCAACACATCATACTGCATGGGTATAGCAGCCCCATCCGGAGACTTCGGTGAGGTATTGAGGCCCTGCTTCGCTGCTGCACAGGCTGCCTCGACTTCGCTCTTCCCCGCACATTCTTTCAACCGCAAACCGGAAATGCTCAGCGGCTTCCCCATGGAGCCGGCCACTTCCGGAATCTTCTTGACCGAAGAAATCACACGATGATTCTGCTCCGGTTCGGTCGCGATAAACTCGATTAAATCGGTTGTGCTTGACGGCGGCACTTCCTTTGCGGCAGCCGGTCCTGCATGGGGACGGCCCATCTTCTTCAGTTCATCCCATGCACCCTTGTCCGCGTAAAATTTCATGTTCTTACCCGGATGAATTTTCTGCCAGAAGAGGCCACTTTCTGCGACCCCGCCGAACACAGAGACGTTGATCCAGACCGCTTCATCGTAGGGATCGAGCACGATCACTCGACCCTGTATGGTGGTCGGTTTGCTCATATCGCCCCACTCGAACCGCTCCTGGAATGATTCGATCGCCAGTGCGGTGGAAGCAGCAGAGGCTACCAGCGCTACCGCCGCCATCACAGCCCAGCTTTTGGGTTGAAACTTCATAATCGTGTCCCCCTTAACAGAACATGACAGAATTAAATTTTGTTAAGGCTTATTCCTTGATAATCTTAAAACCAGTGATCGTGCGACCATCCAGGCTTACTTCCATCGCAACAAGCTCCTGGGAAGCCTTGATAATCTGGTCCATGAGGGCCTTATCCTTCACCGACAACCGGACGGTTGACGCGGCATGGTACCACCCGGAATAGGGGCTGTTCTTTTCCGTTCCACCCACAAAACCCCAGCCGCAGCAAGTCAGTAATGGATCAGGTGGTTTCACGTCGAGATCGGAAGATGAACGCCCGTTTGGGGTTCCAGATCCTGGTTCACCGGTGTTCCAATATTGAATCCCAAACAGCAACTCTTTGTCTGGATTATCGGCCCACTGTGACCATACCCGGCCCTTAAGAGTCTTGGTGATTTCACCCTTCATCGGCTTTCCACCAGCAATGTTGTCAGTTGGACCAGTCGGACCAGCCGCAGCAGGCGCAGCGGTTTCAGCAACGACAACCTGAGCGGTTAGCATCCCGAGTACGGAACACATTGCCACGGCGGCGATAAGTATGACTTTTGGCATACCTAGTCCCTCCTTCATATAAAATAACAACCACAAAACCGACTAGTCATGTAGCTCAAAGACGACGGACGTTCTAACATTGTGTTAGAGATTGCACAGCCACGAATGTAGGCATTTCACGTATTTCACTCTACCCTACTTCGGGCCCTATCCTTCAGTGATAAACTAAACATTTTCATAATTTTTGCTCATGGTACTGAAATCATGAAACTGTGTCAAGAAATTGTTTCACCTGTGGATAGATTCGAATATGCTACGAAATATATTTAAAAATCAATAAATTGTTGCCGGTTACCTCAATCGTATTTTTATATTTTTACCCTCGATGGGCTCATCGTAGAATATTCTTATATGTAGGCTTGCAAACTGCGCGAGGCAAGAGGCCCAAGTCCGGTGATCGCGAGAGAGTCCAGTCCAAAGTATTGGCGGCTCACATTGAAGACCTGCTCCACATTCACGCGATCGATATGGGCCAACATGTGATCGAGCGACGTATGCCTTCCGTATGTGAGCTCATCCTTCGCGAGCTTGCTCATGCGGCTGTGCGAACTCTCCAGGCTCAGCATCAAGCTGCCCTTCATTTGAGTCTTCGCTCGCTCAAGCTCGTTTCGTTCGACACCCTTGATGCCAAGCCGTCGAATCTCTCGACAGACAAGATCCACGACGCGATCAACCTCTTTTGGCCTCGTCGCCGCATACACCGTGATCATGCCGCCATCCGAATAACCGGACAAGAAGGAGTAGATCGAATAGGCGAGACCTCGCTTCTCTCTGACTTCCTGAAATAATCGCGAACTGACACTGCCGCCCAATACGCTGTTGAGCGCATACAACGCATACCGATCCTGATGTCCAGCGGCAACGCCTTTGAGCCCGAGACAGAGATGCACCTGCTCCAACTGTTTCTTCTTCAATAAGACACCGCCATGCACATCAGGAGAACGGCGCCCATTGGTGGGAGCCGACTTTGCACCACGGCCCTTGCCGAAATACCGCGCGACCAGCCGATCGAGCTTGGCCTGCTCGAAGTTCCCGGCAATCGACACCACCGTCTTCCCCGGATCATAGTGGGGCTCGATGTAGTTCAGCAGATCCTGGCGGCGCAGCCCTCTGATCGTCTTCTCTCGACCAAGAATAGAGCGACCGAGTGGATGACGTCCCAGTACCTGCCCCATGTGGAGCTCTTGCACGAGATCTTCTGGATCGTCCTGGACCATGCGAATCTCTTCCAGGACAACCTGTTTTTCTTTTTCGATTTCTTTGGGTGAAAAACAGGAATGGTGGAACAGGTCAGAAAGGAGTTCGAGCGCTCGTTCTAATTGCTGATCCAACACCTTCACGTAATAGGTCGTCGTCTCACGCGAGGTGAAGGCATTCATCTCTCCACCAAGCACGTCGATTTCGCGCGAAATTTGCGCAGAGGAACGATTGCGCGTCCCTTTGAAGAGCATATGCTCGATAAAGTGAGAATAGCCCGCTTGGGAAGGCTGCTCGTCCCGTGACCCAGTGTTGACCCACACGCCCACGGTGACCGACTTAAGCGTCGGCATCCGTTCGGTCACCACCCGTACCCCGTTGTCTAAGACACGCTTGCGATACAAGACAGTTACCTGGCCGGCTGATCCGTCGCACCAGCCCCGGTCGGAGCCGGCATGGCTTCCTTACGACTGAGGCGGATCTTTCCTTGCCGATCCACTTCCAGGACCTTCACCAGGATTTGGTCGCCTTCCTTCACCTCGTCGGACACCGCTTGAACTCGATGGTGCGCCAGCTGCGAGATATGCACCAGTCCGTCGGTTCCCGGCAGCACCTCGACAAACGCGCCGAAGTCCATGATCTTCCGAACCGTGCCCATGTAGATCTTCCCGATCTCGACCTCTTCGGTAATCCGGCTGATCATGTCTTTGGCCTTCTCAGCCGACGCTCCATCGACCGATGCGATCGTGACCGTTCCGCTGTCGTCGACATTGATCTTGACCCCGCAATCCGCAATGATGCCGCGGATCGTTTTGCCGCCGGGACCGATGATCTCGCGGATCTTGTCCTGCTTGACCTTCATCGTGAAGATCCGTGGCGCGTAGGCAGACAGCGTGGTCCTTGGCGCTTGGAGCGCCTTCTCCATACAACTCAAAATGTGCAAACGCCCGGCCTTAGCTTGCTCCAAGGCCTTCTGCATCAAGGCCGACGTAATGCCGCCGATCTTGATATCCATCTGCAACGCGGTCACGCCCTGCTTGGTGCCGCAGACCTTAAAGTCCATGTCGCCCAGGTGATCCTCCAACCCAAGAATATCGGAAAGGATCATGACCCGATCGCCTTCCTTGATCAGACCCATCGCAATCCCAGCCACGGCTTCCCTAATCGGCACGCCGGCATCCATCATGGCAAGGCTCCCGCCACAGACGGTCGCCATTGAAGAGGATCCGTTAGATTCGAGGATGTCAGACACGATGCGAAGCGTGTAGGGGAAGGCCTCCTTGCTGGGCACGACCGGAGCCAAAGCCCGTTCGGCCAATGCGCCATGGCCGACTTCCCGGCGCCCCGGCGAGCGAAGCGGCCGCGCCTCGCCGACGCTGAACGGCGGGAAATTGTAATGGAGCATGAAGGTCCTCATGTACTCCCCTTCCAGCGCATCGATCCGCTGCTCATCGTCCGTGGTTCCCAATGTGACGACGGCCAAACTTTGAGTCTCGCCCCTGGTGAAGATCGCGTAGCCGTGTGTCCGTGGCAGCGCGCTGACTTCGCAGGTGATCGGTCGAATGTCAGCCGGGCCACGTCCATCCGCCCGCGACCCTTTCTCCAGGATCATGTTCCGTACTTCCGTATATTCCAGTTCGTGGAACACCAGCTTGACGTGCCGCTCCCGATTCGGGTCGTCTGCACTCTTGAGCTTCAGAACGGCGTTAGTCTTGACCTCGTCCAATTTCTCCTGTCTGGCCGACTTGTTTGGAATCATGATGGCATCGCGGATTCCTTGCGCCACCAAAGCCTTGACTTGAGCGGCGAGTGCGGAGTCGATTGGCTCCTTCACCACCTTCCGCTTAGACTTGCCGGCGACGGCTTGCAGTTCGCGAATCTTGGCCACAATTTTCTTGATCTCGGCATGGGCAAGCTCGATCGCCTCAAGCATGATGGATTCGGACAGTTCGTTCGCCCCTGCTTCGACCATCATGACCGCATCGGCCGTCCCAGCCACCACGAGCTGCAACTCGCTCTTCGCCACTGTCTCAAGGTCGGGATTGACGACAAGTTTGCCGTCCAGCCGACCGATCCTCACGCCTGCGATAGGATTGTCGAACGGAATATTCGAGATGGTGAGGGCAGCAGAGGAGGCAATAATGGCGAGGATGTCGGACGAGCCGGTCTGATCGGCAGAGAGAACCGAGGCGATGACCTGGGTCTCGAAGTAATAGCCCTCGGGGAACAGCGGACGGAGCCCTCGATCGATCTGCCGGCTGGTCAGCACCGCTTTTTCCGATGGACGCGCTTCCCGCTTGAAGTACCCGCCTGGAATCTTCCCAGCTGCGAAGGATTTCTCCTGATAATCGACCGTCAGAGGAAGAAAATCGATGCCCGCCTTGGCGACCTGTGACGCGACGGCCGTTGCCAATACGACCGTATCGCCGTACGTGGCCCAAATCGAACCATCTGCTTGTCGTGCCACACGACCGGTCTCAAGTCGCAGTGTGCGCCCGGCAATCTCTATTTCAACTGTGTGTACCATCTGAGTCTCCTCTGGTTAGGCCCCACAGATGCCCACAGAGAGAGACTCGAGCGATACGGGACACTCCAGCCTCTGTCCGTGTTCACCTGTGCGACTGACGACTACAGTCCCGCTGTTGCGCCTCATGGCGCGACAGCGGGACGGGATACTATTTCCTGATGCCCAATCGTTCGATCACTGCACGGTACCGCGCATCGCTGACGCCACGAAGATAGTCGAGCAACCGCCGACGGCGGCCGACCAAAAGCAGCAGACCACGTCGCGAGTGATGATCCTTCTTGTGGGTCTTGAAATGCTCCGTCAAATACGTGATCCGGGTCGTCAACACCGCGATCTGGACTTCCGGTGAGCCGGAATCTGTCTCATGCTGCCGATACTGTTTGATCAACTCAGTCTTTGCTTCTTTGAGTAATGCCATGGGGTTTCTTCCTTCCTGTTCCTATCCTTCATCTGCAACGACGGCTCATACGTCCTGATCGATTAATACCTTCTCAACCTTGAGCGCATCTCCCGAAATC
>JAWXBV010000173.1:0-13501 GCA_034440335.1 Nitrospirota bacterium
AACGAAATACGCTTCACGAACGACGTTTCACGCATCGAAGACGCTTCACGCCCAAGAGCAGCGAATCCGCGATTGCAGCAGAAGCGCTCATGAATCATGTGGGCTAAGGGCGATCGGTGGAGAGTCGTTTGGCTAGGCGATGGGCCAGTCGAACCATGCCGGCCGAGCGGTCTGACGGATCGAGCAATACATTCATGACATGCATGTGGCTGGAGTCGGCCAAGGCGGCAGTGAGCCCTCGCTCGAATTCCCCTTGAGTGGCGATCCTCGTGCCGATTCCACCTCCGATCATGTCGCAGATCCGCTCATAGTGCCACTCGTGGACGTCGTTGAAGGGACCTTCGAGAATCTCCCGTTCCGTGGAGTAGCCTCGATTATTTAATACGATGACGATCGGCGTTTGGCCGTATCGTACGGCGGTCGAGAGTTCCGTCCCTGTCATTTGAAACGAGCCGTCGCCGACCAACACGATGGGTCTGAGGGTGGGATCGGCAAACGAAGCCCCCACGGCGGCCGGGACGGCAAATCCCATCGAGGTGTAATAGGCGGGAGAGAGGAATTCGAATCGTTGATGGACGTGGAGATCGGCTGCTGCAAAGAGCGATTCTCCGACGTCGGCGACGACGAGCGTGTGTTCGTTCAACAGACTATCGAGGTGGCGGAAGAGTCCATGTAAGGTGACGGGGGCATCCGGCGCAATGGCGCCTTGGGCCACGGGGAGCGGTGCCGGCAGCGGGCGAGAAGGAAACGAAGGGAGGGGGTGGGTCACCAGGGCCTTCACAAAGTCTTGGAACCGGATCGCATCGTAACGATGGTGTTTGATGGCCACCCGATCGGCAGTCGCATGAATCGTGCGGCCTTCCGAGAGCAACGGCGAATCGGCGTTGAGATCTTCAACGTCGGACAAGATCGATCCCAGGATCAGCAAGCAGTCGGAGGCATTGATGAACTGTTGGACCTCGTCACGCGCGATGAGGCCGCCGTAGACTCCGACGTAGAGTGGGTGGTCTTCACGGATGACGGATTTGCCCAGTAGGGTCGAAGCGATGGGGACGTTGAGTTGTTCGACCAAGCGAGTCAGATCGTCTTGCAGGCCGAATCGCGCGATCTCTGCGCCGGCTAAAATAGCCGGGCGGCTGGCCGAAGCCAGCATGGCGCGGACTTCGGCGATGGCTTCGTTCAGCGCGGCGGCATCGCCTGGCTCATCATCGAGACAGAAGGGTCGTAACGGGTGTGCCAGCGGCGTATGGACGAGATCGCGAGGAATTTCGATGTAGATTGGGCGTCGATAGCGCAACAGCGCTGTAAAGGCTCGATCCATTTCTCGTTCAGCGGTAGAAGGATCGTCCAGAGAAATGGCGGCCACCGTGATCTTCTCGAAGACCTCGCGTTGTGTGGAGAACTCCCGCACCATGTGGTGCATGTAGGGTGTGCGAATACGCTCCGAGAGTCCTGGCGATCCGGTGAGTAACACCACCGGCGACCGTTCCGCATAGGCGCAGGCAATCGCGTTCACGGTATTGAGTCCGCCGACGCAATAGGTCACACAGACCGCCCCGATACCGTTGATACGCGCATAGCCATCCGCCGCAAACCCCGCACAATCCTCGCGTGTGGTTCCGACATGTTGAATCGGTGAGGCCTCGATCAATTGGTAGAGGCTGAGGACATAGTCGCCGGGGATGCCAAAGATATGACGGACCCCCAACTGGTGGAGTCGATCGATCACGGCGGAACCGATGGTCGGGATTCGTGTCATCATGAAACTTTCTGGTTATGGAGTGGAATGGATGCGGCCTCTCATGTATAGCCGCAGCAAATCACAGCAGGGACCATCCGTCAAGCAACCAGGCGCATCTGGAAGGGCTTGACGTTCGGGTCGCGCCATTGGATAAGTACACTATGACCCTTCATGATGACAGTCCCCGCTGGCAGGTCCGCCTCTCACGCACGTATGCGGTCGAGGCGTTGGGGCATCCTTGGATCTATGCCGGGTATGTTGAGGACGTCAGCGGCGCGCCGGCCTCAGGCGATGTGGTCGATGTTATGGCGCCGAATGGGCGATTGTACGCCAGAGGCTTCTATAATCCTGCGTCCAAGATCCGTATACGGGTCCTGACCTTCGACGACGAACCCCTGACAGAAGAGTTTTGGAGAAGGCGACTCGCGCAGGCCGTCAGGCTGCGTCAGCGGGTCGTCACCGGCGCCAATGCCTATCGCCTGATCTATGGAGAGGCGGATCGATTGCCGGGCTTGATTGTGGATCGTTATGACGATGTCTTGGTCATGCAGACCCTGTCCTCCGGTATGGATCGCCGGAAAGATCTGCTGGCCGATCTCTTGTGTCAGGAATCCGGAGCCACGCGAGTGTATCTGCGCAACGATGCCAAGAGTCGCACGCTGGAAGGGTTGCCGCTGGAGAGGGGATTTCTCCGAGGGGGCGGTGCGACGACGGTCGACATCCAGGAGGGGCCAGCTCGATTTCTTGTCGATATCGAAGGAGGGCAGAAAACCGGTTGGTTTTGCGATCAACGAGAAAATCGGCTGGTGGCAGCGCGGCTCGCCGCCGGCGCGGAGGTCTTGGAGGTATTTGCCCATACCGGGGCCTTTGGGATTCATGCGGCGCTCGCGGGAGCGAAGTCGGTCGAAGGGCTGGATGTGAGTGAGGAGGCGCTGGCGCTCGCACGCACTCATGCGGTGCTGAATAGGGTCGCCGATCGGTGTGTCTATCGTTCGGCGGATGCATTTGAGGAGATGCGAAAGCTGGAACGGGCAGGGCGCCGCTATGATCTGGTGTTGCTCGATCCCCCGGCATTTGCCCGGAGTAAACAGGCGGTACCTCGTGCCCTGGCTGGATACAAAGATGTGAATCTTCTAGGGATGCGGCTTGCCAAGCCGGAGGGTTTTTTGGTGACGAGTTCCTGCTCCCACCACGTCACTGAACAGGAGTTCTGGACGGGAATCCGCCTTGCTGCACGAGATGCGAAGCGGCAGGTCCGTCTGCTTGAACAGCGTGGACAGGCCGGCGACCATCCGATTCTTGCCGCGATGCCAGAGACCCGCTATTTGAAGTGCTTCATACTGCAAGTATTGTGAGCCTGTGTTCGGCAAGGTGAGAATATCACTCGTATGCAGGGCGCTCAAAAAGGCTGTCCAGCAAGGCCGCAGCGAGTGAAGGCCCGAGGAGGTACCTTCGTGGTACGTGGAGGGTTCGAACGATGCGAGAACGCTGCCGGCAGACTTTTTCAGCGCCCTATTAGTCGCTGGGTGGTTCGAAATGACCCGATGGGCGGTTCTGCCAGGGAACGGTCGCCTGTTTGGCTTGTTTGACAAGGCTGCGCAAATTCACTTCCGCTGCACGGAGCAACTTCGGTTCGCCGCTTTGCATGATAGCGGTCAGCAGGACGTACAGCGAACGGTCCATCCGTGATCCGGTGAGAATTCGTTCTGTGACAGGATCGGGCCCTGTGGGGATGGAATCCTCATCTTCCTCTGGACCGTCAAACAAGGTACGAAATGAGGTTGGATGGCTAAAGAGCCAGGCCGGAGGGATCTTCAGCGCCGCAGCGAGCGCTTCGAGTATCGAGGCAGAGGGATCAACGTCTTCCGCCTCAACGCCCTCTAATACGTGAGGCTGAATATGCGACTCGGCTGCCAAGTCGTCGACCGAGTGGCCCCGCGAGATACGCCAGGCTTGAATCTGTTGTCCGAGCGCCATGGTGCGATAGTACTGAAATTGGGGCGCTCTCCGCAACCTCCCTGTGTGGGGCTATGGCACGATATATCTTGAAACACAATAACTTACGTGTAATCTTACCCAGTGGCAGATGAACGATGAAATCAGGTATAATGCGCAACCTAGTTCATTCTCGACCCAGTGAGGAGGCATAGCATGTTAGGAACAGATATTCGCGGAATCATTGCAGAAGAAGAGGAAGTTCAGCGGCGCAAGGATGCCTTGAAATCACTTCTGAGTATGCGTTCCAAGCAGTTGCGGGAGTCGTTGGAACAGCGGATCAAACGGGCTCGGACTTGTGGAGATTGGATCCAGCTTTCTCAAGAAGAATGTGCCACCCTTCATAAGCGGGAAAAACTCTATCTCAAGTCTCAGTTCGACAAGCTGCAGCACGAGCAGGATCGAACCAGAGGGAAGTTGACTGCGCTCAAACGAGCGAAGACGCGGGCTCAACGGATTCGCGCTGCCGAAGCCGCATCTGGGCGGAAGCGCCGCTGAACCGGTTCTGTCCAGGACGATGATACGCTAGCGTGGCTGCCTCACTTCCCCTCCTGACGCGCTCGCAAGGGGCGCACATTCGTAAACTTCTCCTCGATAGCCGAGTGCGGGCACAGGATGGCGCCTTCGTGGTCGAAGGCGCCCACGCAGTTCAAGACCTCCTGACTCGGTATCCCGAACAGCTTCTCACGATCGTGACGGCACAGGGTTATCTGCCCAAAGAGACGCAGGGTCACCGACTGGTTCGACTCGCCTCTTCGACGCAACAGTATTCCTGTTCCGACATCCAGTTTTCTAAATTATCCGACCTAGACGCGCCGCAAGGCATTCTCGCAGTGGTGCGGCAACCGACGTGGGATGAAGGAGAGGTTCTTGGGCAGCCGACTATCGTTGGGATTTTTGGTGAGCAGATACAAGACCCCACCAATGTTGGAGCCATTATTCGAACGGCGGCAGCGCTCAACGTCAGTGCCCTGTGGCTCACGCCGGACTCCGCCGATGTCTACCATCCCAAGGTGGTGCGTGCCGCGAGCGGCATGTTACTCGCGTTGCCGATTTTTGTTGCCAAGGATATGACCTGGTTGATCCGGCAAGGTTGCCGTATTTTTGCAGCAGAAGTGTCTGGGGACAAGACGGTTCCGATCGACGACATTTATCAAGTGCCACGGAAACTTGTCCTTGCCGTCGGTAACGAAAGCCGCGGTTTGTCGGCTCAGATCCGCAGACAAGCCACCACCAGATTTACCATCCCTCTCAGCCGCGACGTAGAATCTCTCAATGTGGCGGCAACTGCGGCCATCGCCGCATTCCACTTCTCGCGACTTCCCAAAGAGAAATGACCCTGGGCCTATTCGTCTGTACGGATGGACCAGGCAGGGTCGGTCATCAGTCTGCGATGGGAAGTGAGAAGTGGTGCCGAGGGACAGAATTGAACTGTCGACACCAGCCTTTTCAGGGCTGTGCTCTACCAACTGAGCTACCTCGGCACGGTTCTTTCGCGACAGGCATACTAAAGTGGCAACATTGTGGCGGAGTCTTTTTAGCAGTGAGCAGATCAGGGTGTCAAGGCTGGCGCACGAGCCCTGTGCCACCTGGTCCGTGGCAGTCTCCTTCGAGCCGGCGAGGAAGGTGACATGACTCGAATGGCACGCGCTCGCCATCCTCATGAATTTCTTGAACGGAATCGTGGCATCAGTATCAGGTCTTATCAGGCTGCGGAAGAACTCAGTGTACGCTCACATCCCGCTCTGTTCTTACCTGTGGCGTTGACATATGAACGACTCACAGGATGTTCAAAATGTTCAGCCTTCTCACCCACCAAACCCCGGCGCGCCTCGGGTGAGGAGGCTGCTGTGGCAGACTCGGGTGGGAGGGTAAGCGAGCCGCCGGAAAGAGATGGCCACACACAAGCGGTTGGCCCAGCGGCTCGCGTTCTGGATCTTCGCTGTGGATCCCTCCAGTCCGTGGCAACGTGGCAGGAAGGAGCACAGCAACTGGTTGTTACACCGGTACGTGCCGAAGGGCAAGGATTTGTCTGGGTACAGGCAGTGTGAGTTGAACGCCCTCGCGCATCGCCTCACCAGGCGCCTGAGAACAGGCCCCAACGTTGCCATGCCCCTGGAAGTCTCTGCGCACCTGCGCCATCATTGACCCGTTGCACCTGGAATATGAAACCGCCATCTGCACGTTGCTGAAGGGGGCGCCTGAAGACCATGTGCCCTCCATACAAGCTTTCTGGGACGATCTGGATGACGCGTGACCAGATGCGACGAAGGAGGGGCCTATCCTGTGCCATTGCGTCAGCCGGCGTAGATGCGCCGTCAGATTCGACGTTTGGCGAAGAGGGCGGCGGCTTGGGCGCGCCGTGAGATGCCCAGTTTTCGAAACATATTCGCAAGATAATGCTTAACCGTCTTATCGCTGAGTCGCAGCCTCGCCGCAATCTCCTTATTGGTCAATCCTTCTGCCAGCAACGCCAACACGCGCTCTTCCTGAGGGGCAAGGGACTCTGTGCGCGCCTGGTCTGTTTGAGCCGGCCTTGCTGAAGTCCCATTGAGGGCCCGGGGGGCGAGGGCTGGATCGAAAAGCGAGTGGCCATTAAAAACATCACGAATCGACTGAATCAGCAGGCCGGAGTCGATAGTCTTGAGAACATAGCCCTGCGCGCCGGCCAGCATGGCCGCCAAGGCGGAATCATCATCCGCATAGGATGTGAGAAAGATGATGCGGGTTTTGGGGTGACTGGCGTGAATCTCATGAGCGGCTTCAATCCCAGAGCCATCCGGGAGTCGGGCACCCAACAGGACGATGTCCGGGTTGAGTTGCGTGACCGCCCGCACCGCGGCGGCTTTGGATCCTGCCTCGCCGACGACGGTAATGCCCTGATTGTCGTGTAACAGGGTCCGTAGACCGACACGGACCACTTCGTGATCGTCGACCAAGAGCAGGCGGATCGGTGTCACCTTAGCGGAGGACATCGGAAGCCTCGTTCGGCAAGTCGATGACGATGCTGGTTCCCCCATGTACCTTTGACAAGACCCTGAACCGTCCTCCGATCTTGTGTGCACGGGCGGCCATATTACTGAGCCCATGCCCGGTCCCCTTGGCGGTCTTCTGGACGAATCCACGGCCGTTGTCGCTGATACTGAGCCGGACACCCTGCTTCAGCATCTTGAGCGATACCCTGGCCTCTTGCGCATGGCCGTGCTGGATGCAATTACTCACGGCTTCTTGAATGACGAGGAACAGATGCAGGGACTGTTCAGCCGATAAGGCCTGTGCGTCACGGTCCTCGACCGCGAGACGCACCCGCGTAGCCTGGTGTTCTTTTAATGAATCCAGCATCTGCTGCAACGCCGTGGGCAAGTCCTTCCCTTGGAGGAGACCTGAGCCCAGCCCCGCGATAAAGTTCCGGATCTCCCGCCTGACACGGTTCAATTGGTCGATGGCCTGATGAAGCGATGCGCCGGACTTCTTGCGTGCGCTTGGGGACATCAACGATTTGGCGACTTCGAGGGTGAGGCCCACCGCGAAGAGCGACTGGAGGATGCCGTCATGCAGGTCTTGGCTGATCCGCTCCCGCTCTTGAAGCGCCGCCTGCAAGTCGCGCTCCCTCTGACGCAACGTCCCTTCCAGGCGCTTGCGATCTGTGATATCGGTCGCCGTGCCGAGCACCATCGTGACTCGGCCCTGCTCGTCGAGAATCGGCCGCTTTACCGTCTGAACCCAGTGACGGTTCCCAGCCCTATCGGTGATCACTTCTTCAGGGATAAAGACGTCCTGAAGGGTATTCATCACCTCCAAATCCTTCTGGCGAAAGAACGCGACCTCTTTCTGGTTCGCATTGAAGTCGACGTCGGTTTTGCCGATCAACTCGTCCACCGTCGCCCCGTACGCATCAGCAAGTATTTTGTTGACCAAGGTAAATCGGCCATCATGATCCTTGGCGAAGATGAAATTGGGATTGATGTCGAGTACCTGCCGGAGAAAGGAGTGGGATTTCCGCAGCTCTTCTTCCGCCAGCTTGCGCTCGGTGATGTCTTCGATGATGGCGACCAGATGATGATCGATGCCCCCTGGAAGGGCCATGCTCGTGGCATTGATCGTCACCCAGATCACCTGTCCATCCTTCCGAATGTACCGCTTTTCCAGCCGATAGCCTGAGATCTCGCCGCAAGCCGCCTTGGCGGTCAAGGACCGGTTATGCGAAAGATCGTCCGGATGAGTAAAGAGCGCATAGGTCTGCCCAAGAAGTTCGTCCTCCTGGTAGCCGACCAAGTTGCAGAATGCCCGATTGACCTTCACATACCGTCTCTGTTCGTCCAGCACCGTCACCCCCAACGGCGCTTCCTCGACTAACATCCGGAAGCGTTCTTCGCTCTGGCGCAGCGCCGCGTGCGCCCGCTTGCGCTCTCCGATGTCCCGCATGATGGCGCAGTTATATTCGTTCCCCTCGTACTGCAGGTAATTGACGGTCACCTCTGTGTCGAGGACCAGCCCGGTTCTCGACCAATGTTTTGACTCGAACGTTAAGGATCCTTTCACCTTCAACTCGTCCCAATGAGCAGGCCAGCCCTCCGGAGGAAAGTTCGGGTCGATGTCGTGCAGGGTCATGGCCGTCAGTTCCTCGCGGGTATATTCCAACAGCCGTCATGCCGCATCGTTGACATGCAAAATCTTCGCGTCTGGACCGATCCACAAGAAACCCTCGACGGCGCGGTCGACGGAGAATTGAGTCAACTTGAGCGCTTCCTGGGTCTTCCGCAACAGGGGGATGTCTTCGTTGAGGAGAATCGCCCCCAATAGGCTCCCGTCGGCTCCGCGAACCGGCACGGCGGAGTTGCTGATGATCTTTCGAGACCCATCCTGACACTCGATCTCCAAGACCTCATTGGACGTGGATTCGCCTTTGACCAGCGCGCGCGTGAGGACCCACCGATGCGGCTCAACCAGCGGGCCGGAGCGTTCCCACCAATGCGCGTCCATTTCCGTATCTGACATGGAGACCTGTTTCACGCCGGTCCACATCTTCCTCGCCGCAGGATTGCTCAGCACCATCTTGCCCTGCGCGTCGGTGAACCACACGCCGACCGGCAGGGCATCGAGCACGGTGCGCAGTTCCTGCTCGCGCCGAGCCAGCGCCTCTTCGGCCCGCTTACGCTCAGTGATGTCTCGGCTCGCCACAAGGCGAAGCTCCCGCCCGTTGTACCGATAGGGCTTGACGACCACCTCCCCATAGAATGTTGAGCCGTCTTTGCGCCGCCCCACAGACTCGTACGGCCCGCACACTCCCATGCGCATGTTGTTGATGACCATTTCGCGGGACTCGTCCGCCACCACGTCCAGAACGTGCTTTCCAATGAGTTCACCAGGCCCATATCCGAACATCTTCTCCAGCCCTGGATTTACCTCAATCAGGATGCCTTGGTCGTGGATGCCGATGCCGTCGAAGGTTGCCTCGCTCAGAATCCGGTAGCGCGCGTCACTCTCCTGCAAGGCCACTTCCGCCCGTTTCTGATCAGCCACGTCTCGTCCGACTCCGGTGATGCCGATGGGTTCGCCGTGAGGATTCTTGAGTAGGGCGCCGGTCCAGTGATAGGGAATGGTCCGAAGGTCTTTGGTGAGCAGATGGCCGTCAAGTTCGGCGTACCCTTCCGAGAAGGCCCGCTGAATGGCTGCGGCGGTGCGATCGCGTTCTTCTGTCGGGACAAAGGCCAAGGCCGGCTTGAGTAACAATTCCTCTGGGCTGTATCCCGTGACGTCCCCGAGACGCCGATTCCATTTCACCAAACGGCCTTGGTTGTCGAGGGTGAATAGAATCTCAGGGACCGTGTCCATGGTATTGCGTACATCGCTCAGGGCCTGGACATATTTCTCCTCCGCTCGCCTCCGCTCGAACTCTGCCGTGACACGTGGGGCAAAGACTTCCAACAGTAACTGCAGATCGTCGCTGTGTGTCAGTGGCTTTACGTCCATCACGATGAGCAATCCAATGACGCCTTCGCCTTTCGTCCACAGCGGCACCGCGCAATAGCTCTCAGCTCCGAGGTCTGCCAAACGCTGGAACTGAGGAAACGTGGCCTGAACATCCCGGTTGAAACAGGTGAAGGTCTGTGACAATGCGACGGCGCAGGGCGTATGGACGAGGTCATACTCGAAGTTGTCGATGAGGGCGCCGGCAGCGGAGGCCGCGAGGGTGCGGATCTTCCTGAGTGGACCTTCACACACCTCACCGATGAGCGCATAGCGCACAGGCAATGTCGAGGTCAGGTGAGTCACGAGTGAGGCGAAGAACTCATCCCCGGTCTCGACCGCTGTGCCTTCAGTGATGGCGCGCAGGAGATGCCGATGTTCGCGAAGATCCTGCATCGAGCGGTCTCGCTCGGCGAGCCCGCGCTCGAGTTCTGCCACCTGCAATCGCAGGGACTCGATTTCCGAAAGATGATCGATACTGCTCATGGTGTAACTCCTTGCCCTGCGCAAGCCCGGCACAGGGTGGTGAGGTCCTGGGTCGGCCGACGAGATCGGGGAATAGCCGTCGCACAGTGCGTTGAGGCTTTACCAAGGCGCCGGACTAAGAGGGAGACAGGGGAAGGACCGCGACATTGTTCGTTGGAGACATCCAGGAGATGTAATGGCATCGCATCCGGTGCGTAGCGGTTCTGTCGCAAGAACCGCATTGCGCCCACCCCAATAGTCGGCTCTGCACGGCAATGTGGAGCGGTGAGTGTCGCTGGAAGGCCTTGAAAAGTCCAGCCCCAAATGGGGAGAGGGGATACGATCGAAATATGACGAGGAACGTTCTTGGGGGGAATCGTGATGTCTTCGTGCGTATCTCTTCACATACATCGCGAGGCCGGCACGAGCAAGCCTGGCGTGACAGGAGGACACAAAAAAGATGCGGGTTGTCGTCGATCGCCGCCATTCTGAGAATGCCATGATGGAACGTGCGGTCGAGCAGGCTGAGCGTGATGATGAATGGCTATGCGGCGGTCGCGGCCAGACGTTTTTGACGTTGGCCCACGATATCGAGCGCTGCGACACGATAGGTCTCAGCCAGTGTCGGGAAGTTAAAGATGTTCTCAACAAATGAGTCGACCGTGGCCGCATGCTGAAGCGCCATCTGGCCGAGATGAATCAGTTCCGTCGCCCCTTCTCCGACAATCTGAACTCCCAGGAGGTATTCGCCTGTGGGGTCGGCCACCATCTTCAGTAAGCCGTTGCGAATGTCGGAGATCTGGCCGCGGGCGATTTCGTCGAACTTCGCTCGGCCGATCATGACCTCTCGATATCGTTTCCGAGCCGCCGTTTCATCGAGTCCGATGCTGGACATCTCGGGGATGGTGTAAATCCCGACCGGAATGGTATTGGCTGATTGTCCCTCCGGGAGGCCCAGAGCATGGCACACGGCGCGCCGGCCTTGCTCCATGGCAGAGGAGGCCAGACCGGGAGGACCGATCAGGTCGCCGATGCCGTAAATGTGGGGAATCGCTGTTTGGCCATGTTCATTGACTGCCAACGTGCCTTTTTCGGTGACGGTCAAGCCTGTCGCGCTGAGGTTGAGTTCCTCGATATTGGCCTGCCGCCCTAAGGCCACGAGCATCTTATCGCTCGTGAGCACCTGCCCGTCGTGGAGTGTCGTCACCACCTGAGAGATTCCGTCCCACTGGACGTGTCTGACCGCCTGCCCCCCGCAATAGCGGCCGCCTTTCTCCTCAAAGCTTTGCACAAACAGGCGCACGAGTTCCGCATCGAAAAATTGCAGGGGACGATCGGTCCGATCGACGATGGTGACCTGCACGCCGAGCGAGGCGAAAATCGACGCATATTCCAATGCAATGATGCCGCCGCCCAATACGGTCAGGGAGCGTGGCAAGTAGATCATCGAGAGAATGGAATCGCTGTCGAGAATATGCTCATGGTCGATCGGGATGTCGATCGGCGCGCGAGGCCGGGATCCTGTGGCGATGACGATGGTGTCGGCGGTGAGGGTTTGCTTCATGCCGTCGACCGTCAGCATTTCGATCAGGCTATCGGAAAGGAATTGGGCTCGACCGTGGAGCAAGGCGACGCCATTGCGCGTCAGTTGGTTCCTCATATACTCGCCATGCGATGTGACGACCTCGTCCAAGCGGCGCATCAGCGTGGAGACCATGATGTTCGAAGGGACTGGTCCGTCCAGCCTAGCCGTGGACCGTGTCATCCGGTCTGTTTGCAGCGCGCTCTCTCGAAGCGTTTTGCTCGGAATCGTTCCCCGGTACACACAGGCGCCGCCGACACCCGGCTCACGCTCGATCACGGCCACGCGCTTGCCTGCCTTCGCTCCCTGTACGGCGGCCTTTTGGCCGGCGGGACCGCTTCCGATCACCACAATATCATAGTGCATCACCGTGCTCATTGCGCCATGGTGTCCACGAGGCTGAGTATTTTTTCTTTCAGACTGAGCAAGGCGTCGATGTCGTTGGGGTAAAGATTGAGATCGGCAAAGATACTGTGCTCTCGAAACGTGCTGTTATCGAAGGAATCGGGAATGAGCAGGTAGGTCGCCAGCCGGTCTGCCAGGCAGGTCATCATCGCTTCCTGCCGATGTGAGGGCGCGTGCTCGTAGACCCCATAATAGCCGATGGCCTCAGCCACCTGTGGGGGCAAGGCCCATTCAGTTGCAATCAAGCTGCCCACGCGGGAATGATAGCCGTCGAGGAAGGAGGTGATTGCGCTGGAATCGAGCGGGATATGCATGTCTGCGGCAATAGTTGTGACGGTCTTGAGCACGACAGGTTTCCCAACCGCATGCAGGAGCCCGCAGAGGTAGGCGCTTTCTACATTGTACCGGCGTAGACGCGCGATTTCTTTGGCGTAGGCCCCGCTGGCCAGCGCGTGCCGCCAGAGCTGCCGTATGTCGGTTTCGTATCCTGGAATCGTCACGGCCCCGCTCTTCAAAGAGATCGTGACAGCGATGTCCGACAACTGAGTGACACCGAGCATGGCGACGGCATGTTGGAGCGAGGCAATGGGAGTTCGAGGCATGTAGGCGGGCGAGTTGGCGATTCGTAAGACATGTGCCGCCAATGCCTGGTCCTGGTGAATGAGGACGGACAGTCGAGCCGCATCCGCAGTCGGGTCACTGGCCAGGGCCATGACCCGACCCGCGACCTGTGGAAGCACGGGGAGGTCGATCCGATCCTTGTCGATCCGATCGACGAGAGCCCGTTCAACCTGCTCCGGCATGTCCACGCGCTGTGGGTCCCGTATGGCTGTGTCCATGTTGCTGTCGCCCCTTCATGCCGGTTGGTGCCACTGCTCTTGTCGGTCGAATGGCGCGGAATCTTAATCCGAGCGTAACGCGAGACAGGAGAAGTCGAAGATAGGTGATGACTGGTAGGTCGGTATGAACTCAGCGATATCCACGCATGGACGTTTCATGTCCGAACAGTCTGCTAGATCCGTCGGTAGGCGGGACAGTCTATCGTTCGAGGCGTCTGCGCGCGTTCCGGAGGGTGAAGCTCCCCGTAGCAGCCTACTCCGCCGAAGTAGTCACTTCAGCTACGAAGGCCGGAAGATACGGGGTATTCGGCGAAGGAGAATACATCTACGCAACCTGTACGATGCCGGCGATTATAGAAGGAATCGAATCTTGCTCATGTCGGTATTCCCCCGGTGCATAGAGCCGACCCTAATCCGGACGTAAGGTCGTTGGTGGAGTGCTCTTGCGCACACACGAGTGCCAGATCACGACGGCAAGATGCGGGAAGGCTGCGCGTGGCGGGC
>JAWXBV010000174.1:0-4642 GCA_034440335.1 Nitrospirota bacterium
GCCCGCCACGCGCAGCCTTCCCGCATCTTGCCGTCGTGATCTGGCACTCGTGTGTGCGCAAGAGCACTCCACCAACGACCTTACGTCCGGATTAGGGACAGACGCGCAAGCTGCGCAGCCGGTTGAAGCCTGGTCACGACTCAGGTAGATAGACTGAAGGCTTTTAGGGGTAGGGCTTCTTGCGCAAGGAGGATTCATCTCTGCTTGAAGAGGTAAAGGGGTAAAGGGGCAACGGGGTAGAGGGGTAAGAGGCTACCCCGACTATCCCTGTATCCCGCTACCCCCGCATTCATGCTTTGCGAAATCATTTGTAGTCTGTACACTTCAGCCTTCAGCCTGAACACCTGATGGTAGTTACGAAGCTTGCTGAGAACCGAGTATAATGAGCGCCCAACTCTGTGCAACCATGAGGCCAACATGTCGGAACGGTTTCATATACTCGTCGATTTGATGGCCGTGTTACGTGCGCCGGGTGGATGCCCCTGGGACCGCAAGCAAACACACGAGTCGTTGAAGCCCCATCTGCTTGAAGAAACCTACGAAGTGTTAGAAATTCTCGACCGACAGGATCAGACGAAACTGCCGGAGGAGCTGGGTGATGTGCTGCTGCAAGTGCTGTTTCATAGTCAAATCGCGTCAGAGGCGGGCCGCTTCACGATTGAGGACGTGCTGGAGCAACTGGCAGACAAATTGATCAGACGACACCCCCACGTATTTGGAAATGGCACTGCGGTGCCGACCCCGGCGAATGCCGACCAAGTGGTTGCGCGATGGGACGAGATCAAACGGACGGAACGTCAGGCTTTGGGCCGGCCGGATTCGGCACTCGACGGTGTGCCTCCGACCCTGCCGGCCCTCTTGAGGGCCTATCAACTGCAAGTCCGCGCCTCACGCGTCGGCTTCGATTGGACCCATGATGCGAAAGGCTTCGATCAGGTCCTCGGCAAGATTGAGGAAGAAATCCAGGAGCTTCGTGCGGCGATTCGCATTCCCGCGTCGAACCAGACAGAGCCCGACGCCGGCGCCCCATCAGCTCGACAAGCGGAGATCGTCGCGGAGTTCGGGGACGTGGTGTTTTCACTCGTCAATCTCGCCCGCTTCATCAAGGTGAATCCGGAAGACGCCCTGCGCCAAGCCGCGAACCGATTCGTCGAACGATTTCAATTCATCGAAGCTCATGCAGCCGCGTCGGGCCGTAGGGTTGGAGAGCTTTCATTGACAGAGATGGATCGACTGTGGGATGAAGCCAAAAAGCAGAATCCTGCCACCGCCACCGAGGAACACCGTCATGAGTGACGAGGCACACTCCTACAAAGAAGGCAAGCGTGCCGGAGTCCACCCCCTGATCGTCATCGCAGCCATTTTGTTAGGACTGTGGCTGTTTGTGTTCCTCATCGTGCCCAGTTCGAAGAACAAACAAGCCGCCGGAACGGAAGGGCCGACCGGACCGATCATCGAAGATCCCGAAGCCGCGCCGGTCCTCTTCAAAGTCCAGGCCGTCGTGTCAGACATGAATGCCATCAGCCTCTCGGTTCCCCCAGAAGCCACCGACAGCCAAGTCGTCGGACTCTTGAAGCAGTTTAAACGCGATCGGCTTGCCGGGACCTTAACCGATCTCTTGCCCCCGACAACCCCCGGCCACAAACTGGGAGACCATGCCGTGGCCGACATCTACGTCGTGTCCGATGCCCAATATGCGCAAGCAGATGTCATCCGCACCCTAACCCGTGGCGCGCATGCACCGGGCAATCTCTATCCCCAGGCCGTTCCTTTTGAAACGGCGATGGAAGCCATTCGCGGACACTATCGCATCGATCTCAACGACACAGGCAATCCCGACAGTGCGTCCCTGGGCTTTGCTGATGAGTCGGGGGTGCATTCGAGGCAGTATCGAAAAATCTTCTAGCATCAGGATGCTGAAAAAACCGCCAGCGGCGTTCTCCCCTCGAAAGCATCCTCAACGTAGCCGTGAGGCTACGCCTCCGGTGCTTTCATCGGCTGCGGCCTTGCTGGACGGTCTTTTTGAGCATCCTGCGGTTCGGCATATCGTATCCTCTGCTTCTCCGCTCGGAATGCGATGCGGCATTCTCGTTGCCTCCGGTGCATAAGTCTGTAGGATCTACCATCAGACAATCCCGTAGCATTAGCGGTAGAGGTGCATGTGTGATTGCAAGACCTGACGCTCATGGGGCTCTTCAAGAGCGGGTCCGGCAGAACGCCTTGCAAATGGTCGATCTGCAATCGGAGGTCGACCGACTCTCGCAGCCGACCGACTCTCGCAGCCGACCGACTCTCGCAGCCGACCGACTGGAACAGCTTTCCAATTTTGACGGGGAAGAATGCGAGTGAGCGTCGACGGACGCTCTACATGGAGCAGGATGCCACGCGACGGAACCGGCTGACCGATGCGCAATCGCGGCTCACGACGTTTCAGAAGCGGTCGGAGATCGAAGCGGGCGCCGGCCAGGAGCCGATTGAAGCCTCGCCGTACTACCACTTCCAGCTGGAGCAAGGGACGAAGTACCTCGATCGCAGTCTGGCCCGCAAGGGGCTCCGTGGATCCGAGGAAGGTGTGAAGCTCCTCGGGGATTTTGTGCGGGGTCTCGGGGCGGAAGAATCGGAACGGCAGTTTTCCCAGCTCTTTGGCTTGTTCAACACGGGCGCCGGGGCGGCCGGTCAGTCGGCGAATCTCCTCCAGGCCTTCTCGGGTCAGATCGCCCAAACGCAACTGGACGCGGGACGCGCGCAGGCGCAGGGGATTCTCGGCGCTGGGGAAGCCACGTCGAACATGATTGCGGGTGTGACGAACGCGGTAAACAGCGGTGCGGGAAATCTGCTCAGCTACAATATGTTCCAGCGCTTGATGGACCGCAATCGTGGCGCCACCAGCCGAGGCATCGATCCGGTGATGGATTCGCGTGATGTATGGAGTACGTTGCCCACTCAGGGTGCAACGCCCTATGACTATCTCCGGTCTGGACGTGCGTCCTAGTAACAGGACGTGTTGACGGCGTTGCCGAGTACATAGCTCTGACAATTGATCGGCGAACGAGGCAGAGGAAGCGTGGGAGGACCATACGGTGAATGATGAGAAGAGGTGGCCGGCGGAATCTGGTAGGGAGTGTATGTGGAACCGGAGAAGAGCCACATGAGGGCTAAGGCATTGTCCGTTGCGCGTGCTGATTCACGAGCGAGGGCGAGTTGAAAGTCGCGCTCCTCTTGCCGTGCTTTGGCCTGTGCAAATGCGCGTGCATCGTTCAGAAAGGACGAGAGGCACTGCTGTGGATCGTTGGTCGTCTGACAGTAGCCCTCAATTGATTTCATCGTCGAGGCGTCCACGGCCAAGACAGGGATGGGGATAAGCAGCGCAACGAGTGTCAGGAAGAGCATCATGTGACACCTCCTTATGTGAGGTCTTGAGCTTAGGCCCTAGTTGGGCAGCGCGTCAAGCAAGGTAATCAGGCGACCATGGATTGCCAGCTACAACGATCAATCAATATTTCGGATGGTCCTTACAGACCTCTGCAACTGCTAAGAGTGCGACTTTTGATACAGAGGAATCCCACTTGTCGGGCGAACGCTCAAGGTATCGTCTGGTTATTGCCTCAATTTGCCCCAACGGCATTTGGCGCTCAGTTATACATCTCACAAGATGGCTGTACGTTGTTAGGCCCATAGCTTGATTGATTTCTCTGGCGAATAGTTTTCGGTCTCTTAACCATAACGAGGCCATGCGAGTTATCTTCTCCGGATCTCCTTCAAACTTTTCCTTGAGTACATCTACGACGATGACGTTCTCTGCCATCATCCATGTATCGACCACCCCAGCAATATATGTGGTCGATGATAGATCATTCTCCTTCATCCATTCATTTGCACTCATTGCATGCGTGTCCAAAGGGTCGTGCGGCAAAATAAAGGGTAGGCACAGGGCAACTAGGACGGCGAGGCTGTAGCGTTTTCTTGAGGTCATCGTTGTCTCCTTAGCGTTTCCGCCATTCCCATGGTGGCAGAGGCCGTGAATCTTTCCACAATCCCTTTTTCGCCTCCCTGTAAAAGGGGTCGGGAGTCTCTTCTTGTGTCCAGTCCGGCTGTCCGGTAGGGGGAGGGTTGACCGCAGCCTTCCTGAATGTACGACCTGATCACAGTCCCACCAACGTTCTAACTTCTGCCCGCAATGCGTCTCGCTGTTCAGCCGCCCAGGCATCGAGTCGTGCGAATAAATGAGCCAGTGGCCCCGTGAAGGGAGGGACCATGGTATCGCGCCGCTCTGCCAACATGCCGTCGGCCTCGGCGATGCGGATTTTTTCGTCTGCGATATGCCGCGACAGGCATTTTGAAATCATGAGTTGTTGGCCTGGGGTTCCGATGACATCCCCTAAAATCTTGCTCCTGACCACGTCCAACTCCTCTGGAATAGCCACCTTCACTCGCACTGCCTGGGCGGTCGGCCAGGACGCCCGTTGGATCGAATAGTCATAGGAGAACACTTGCTCGCGCGGTTCGCGATATGGTCCGGTCACTTCTAAAATCTTTATTCGGGTATCCATGGCGATCTCCAGTAGGCTGCGAAACATTCAACTTACACGCAAATACGGTATACCCGCAGGATGCTCAAAAAAGGCGACCTTCTCACCCGCCC
>JAWXBV010000175.1:0-11361 GCA_034440335.1 Nitrospirota bacterium
ACAGGCGCGTCACCGTCCGTTACGAGAAAACAGACGCGGCGTTCCTCGCGTTTATCGCGCTCGCCATTATCAAGGCGTACCTTTGATAACAGTGCCTAACCAGACCGACCAGACAGACTAGATAGACCAGACAGACCAGACGAACCAGACGAACCAGACGAACCAGACAGACCAGACGAACCAGATGGACCAGACAGACCAGATAAACCAGCGAGACCAGATGTCCGTTGTTGTGACCGGTGCCTCGACCGGAATCGGTGCGGCTTGTGCACTCGATTGTGCTGGTCGTGGGATGACGGTGTTTGCCGGCGTGCGCGACCCTCGGGCAGGGGAGGCGCTTGCTGCGAAGGCTGGTCCATCACTCATTCCGATCATGCTCGACGTCACCGATGAGCAGTCGATCGCGCAATCTGCCGAGGTGGTGCAACGGGTTGTGGGCGAGGGTGGTCTTGGGGGGCTCGTCAATAATGCCGGGATCGTGATCGGGAGTCCCCTCGAAGTGATTCCCTTAGCGCAGCTGCGGAAACAGCTTGAGGTCAACGTGATTGGGCAGATTGCGGTCACGCAGGCGTTTCTCCCATTGCTGCGCCGTGGTCGAGGTCGAATTGTGAACATGGGGTCGATTGCCGGACGAGGAACGATCCCACTCTTGGGACCCTATTCTGCCTCGAAGTTTGCCTTGGAGGCGCTGACGGATGCGCTGAGAATGGAGCTGCAACCCTGGGGGATTCAGGTGTCGATTATCGAACCGGGGGCGATTGCCACGCCGATTTGGGAGAAGTCAGCGAAGGAAGCTGAGGGACTTGAAGCGTCAGTCAGTGAAGAGGCGAAGGTTCTCTACGCCGAGGCGGTGATTCGAATTCGGGAAGCGATTGCCGAAGCAGCCAAACGAGCGATCGCACCGGATGCAGTGGTTCGAGCGGTCCATCATGCGTTGACGGCCTCCCGTCCTCGCACCCGCTATCTCGTGGGCTCCGATGCGAAGCTGCGCGCCTTGATGGTGAAGTGGTTACCGGATCGAGTTCAGGACAGGCTGTTGGGGTGGGCTCTGAAATATCCGCGCGAAGCCTAGCAGGATACCGGATACTCGTGAAGCGTGAAGCGTGAAGCGTCATTCGTCCGGGAGGGGTTGGTTTCTAGTTTAAAGTTTCTAGTTTCAGGTTCAACCTCGGAATTTCAGCAATCCGGAACGAACAACTTGAAACTAGAAACATGAAACCAGAAATGCATCACGTTGAACGAAACGAACCAGATTAACCAAACACACCAAATCAACCAACGAGGTCGGGGTTGAGCCGACTTATTGGCTTAATCGAAAGGGCTTTGATTTCGTTGTAGATGACCGTGCGTCCTGCCTGGCGAAGGCGCGAGAAGATTCCTTCCACAATCACCTGGTCGCCTTCCCGAACTTCAACCTGACCGAGAGTGACAACTTTCAGCGTGCCCGCCTGATCCTTCAAGAGAAACCCATAGGCTGGTTGACCTTGCCGATTCGTTGCGAGTTGGACGTTGGTGACTTGACCGGTCACCACCACTTCTTGGTGGTCGTACTGCTCGGGATGGGTGAGGAGTTCGGTGATCTCCAGAAGGCTGGATGCCTGAGCACACAGTGGTATAAGGCTGAAGGCGAGCAGGGGGAGCAGAAGAAAGAGGGCGCGTCCTGTTCGGTGACGCGAAAGCGCCGGCTGAATGTTGGACCGTCTAGCCATGGTGTGAAAGTATTATACCGAACCGGGAGCAAAGTGCAATCGTTGAAGTATACCTCGTGCGAGGGGGCGGTAGGCAAAGAAGCGCTACGTGCTGAGCTGCCGGGAAGTTCTGAGTTGGAAGTTCTGAGTTCTGAGTGTTCATTCAGTGCTTCCCCGTCAGTGCTTCCGGCCAACTCAGAACCCAGAACTCAGAACTTCTTCGTCCGTCGCATTACCATTTATCGGAGGGCCTTCCGCTCGCATCTTCTCCCTTCATACTGTTGAGGATCTGAGTCTGCATTTCGCTTAATTCTTTGACCGGAGGTTCGGCAGGGGCGTCAAGCGCGCCGACGACAACCTTAGGTGTGGGCGCGGTTCGTTTGAGCAAGTCTTCATCCACGGCTTCGGGAGAGCGCTCCATGTCGTTGAGGATGGTGATGAGCCGCTGCAGCCCAAACAAGTTCCTGGTGATTTCCGAGTGCATGGCATTGGAGCTGGCCCCGAAGACGAGCGAGGTCCAGAACTTGACTTCGATTTCCTCTGCGAGGCTCCCCCAGATCATGGCGGTCAGTTTGTCGATGAGCGCGGACTCTGTTTTTTCCAATCCGTCGTAGGTCGAGTGTGAACGTTCGATGGGCTGCTTCGCGAGGATCGAAGATGTTTCCTTCCACAAATCCAATGGCGAGATCGCCGTGGCTGCTGTGCCGGCCTGTAATGTGGCCTGGAGGGCCTGGAGGTACTGGGTGAGGTATTTCACTTTGCGGGCGGCGAGACTGCTGGCGGGAAGGCCCCATACATGCGCGATTTCGTGATCTTGCAGCGGCGCAGAGATCGCGCTCTGCCGCTCGCGTTCTGCCAGATTGAGTCTGGTGCGATACTTTTCGGCCATGCGGAGTTGGGTTTGGAATTCGACGCTGAGCCGTTGCTGCTGGTAATCTTCAGCCGTGATGTCATCAGCGTCCCACCGTTGCTCGAGTAGGCGGATTGCCGGTTTTGGCAGCACCGTTCTCGCAGATGCCTGTAAGGCGTCAAGCCTGTCGGTGGAGACGGAGAAACGCTCGGCCAGGAGGGTGCGGGCACGGTCGGCGAAGGCCTCGCGGAGTCGCGCGAGACTCCGAAGACTTTCGCATTGCAGCCACGTCCGTTCCCGCTTGAGCCGCACCTGCCGGCGGTATTGGTCGCGCCGATCTGTGACCACCTTAATCGATTCCTTGGTCATGGTGGTGTTGGTGGGCTTGGTCCCGGCAACGCAGCGGGGATCCGGTCGATCCGCCACGATATACAGAATTTCTTCGTCCGTCACGTCGAGGTACTGGAGCAGGATCAGTCGAAGCATAATCCGCCCTTGCATCGGCATGGCATCAATGACGGATCGGATCAACTCAACCGTCAGGGGCGATGTGAAGGGGGCGATGGTGGTCATTGGGCTATGAGCGTCTATGCATTGCCGGAATGGTGCGATTCTAGATAGAGGGCCACATATTCTCGAATCTCTTGAATGGTTCCACTGACGAACATGTCCCGTGGGATTTCCACGCGCGTGAGAGTCGCTGGATCGACTCCACGTTCAATCGCGTAGTCTTCGTCGATGTAGAGGCTTACCGACCCGTCTGGAAAGCGTACCGCGTAGAGTGCGTTATTGTCAGCCATTGTTCAGGCGCGTGAAGCGTCGTTCGTCCGAGAGTGGAGTTGCTAGTTTCTAGTTTCAGGTTTCACGTTGTTCGTTTCGGATTGCTGAAATTCCGATATCGAACCTGAAACTTGGAACCTGAAACTCGAAACGTTTCACGAACGACGTGGCGTTAGCCGCCGAGCGTGTCGAGCGTTTCTTTGAGACTCTTGCGAATACAGGTGAAGATCGGCGTATCGCGCAGCGTGTAGCGTGAGCCTTCGGTTTCGCGGAGGGCCATCACGAGATCCAGGAAGTCCTCCGGCTTATCGCTTTCAAACGCCACCACCCATTCCTGGTCGTCCAACCCGAATGAATAGGTCGTGTTCAGTTTGACCGAGGGGAAGCGATGGCCGACTTCAATGTGTTCGTCCATCATGCCCTGCCGCGCCGCTTTCGTGAGCAGGAACCAGTCGCGCGTTTTCAGGAACGGGTAGACGAAAATATATTTGGCTTTCCCGGGAACGACGGTCAGACGCTTGCTCTCTTGATTTTCGTGGGTGTGATGATCCACATAGACCGAGCGTTTGGTGATCGCAAGATAGGAATAGGGGGTGGTCAGATACTGTCCTAACCCAGAGGCCAGAATTTTTGTGGTCATGTCCTGGAACAGTTCCAGCTCATAGCTGATCCGCCAGAGCATGATGTCGCAATCGCCTCTGATACCGACGGAGGAGTAGGCCACCACGAGCACCTTGCCACTGTACTCCTCGACTGCACGGATAAACTCCTGTTTGCCTTTTGTGCGTTCACTCTCGGGAAGGCGTCGCCAGGCCGGGTCGATCTTATAAAACGCGAAGTTCACATATTGGCGTCTCGGTGCTTGAGGGGCTGGGGCTTGTTCAGGGGTGGACATCGAAACTCCTCCGTATAACTATAACTTCCTTAAAAGTAGGCGAACCCTGACGATTCATGAATAGGTCTGCTGCGATCGCCGATGTTCAGGCGAGAGGCACGGGACCGTTGACATTGAAGCCTGTTTACGACGGCATTCGTGAATCATGTCGGCTTGCCGACGGTTCGGATTTTTATCACTTCACCTTTGCTGTTGTCAACGGGCAGAGAAGGCTGGGCCGTTCGTTGACAGGGACAGAGTCTTCTGGTACTGGCATGCTCATGTGGATGGCATCGGTCCATTGGTTGAGGCGCAGAGTGTTGCGGGCGGGTCTGGTTGTGGTGACTTGCCTTTCTCCTGTTTCGGCCTATGCCATCGAGGTGCACCCCACCGCGGAGCAGATCCAGATCGCACTCGATCGGGGAAAAGAAGCGGGGCAGAAGCAGCGTCCTCCGGATATGTTTTATGCTCGATTCGGCGCCACCGACGAGCTCCATTCCAACGGGTTTTTGATCACGAAACTTGGAGGACTGTCGGTCATGGCGACACATATGGCTCTGCGGGGGCTGCAGCCGAGCGAAACTGATGTGGCGCAAGTGCTGGAAGGCCAGACCCTGCTGGTCAGCACCGTCATCTTCGGGAATGCTCCCAACTTCGCGGTGGACTGTTATATGGTGTTCGATCAGGGAGGAACAACCATCAACCCTGTAACGGTCCGCTTCGATGGGGTCGCCAATCGCACGGCTGCCTGGCCGGAAAGCCCACGATTTAAAGCGAAAGTCGTGGCATCGTTCAACTATACCGACTTCGATCCGAGTGCCAATACGACCATCGTGGTGTTCCCGGCAAACGGGGGAGAGTCGAGCTTCCTAGTGGACTTTTCGCAGATCCATTAGCATGAGAAGATCGTTATTTGGTCTATCTGGTCTGTCTCGTCTATCTGGTTCATCTGATTAGTTTCGTTCATCCAAACGCACGAGACAGACCGAATAGACCGAATAGACCAGACAGACCAGACAGACCAGATAGACCAGATGAACCAGATTGATGCAGAAATCATCGCGATCGGTACTGAACTGTTGATCGGGGGCCGATCCGATTCCAATTCGCTCTTCCTTGCCGATGAACTCGGCAAGCTCGGGATCGCAGTTCGCTTCAAATCGGTTGTCGGTGATGAACGACAGGATATCGTCACGGCTATTCACACAGCTGTGAAGCGAGCGCAGGTGATCGTTGTGACTGGCGGGCTGGGTCCCACCGTGGACGATTGCACAAGAGAGGCGGTGGCATGCGCGACTGGGCATCGGCTCGGTCGTCGAAAAGAAGCGCTGGAAGGCATGACTGCCAGACTCGCCCAATGGGGCCGCATACCGAACACCGCCCAGTTGCGCCAGGCCATGATTCCGTCCGGCGCCACGGTGTTGAAGAATCCGGTCGGCTCTGCGCCGGGGTTTTGCCTGACATGGAAGAAGGCGCTGATCATCTCGTTGCCCGGCGTGCCGCGGGAAATGGAAGAGATGATGCGGCAGGAAGTCCTGCCGTTACTACGCACAGCAAGTGAATCGCCTGGCAGGCCTCAACGAGCGCCGATCGTTCGTCAGGTCTTTCATACATTCGGCCTAGCGGAGGCGGATGTCGATGCCAAGCTCAAAGGACTCATTCCACATGGAGCGCCGGTCGATCTGGGGCTGCTCGCATCGCCCATGGGCGTGCTGGTCTCGCTGACGACGAGGGGGAACCGATCTGCCTCAGTGAAGAGTCATGGTCTGATGGAGCAGCTGGCGAACGAGGTCCGCTCACGACTCAGCGACTGGCTTTTTGCCGAGGGGCGCGACACGATGGAAGAGGTCGTCGGGCGAGAACTCACCACACGGGGGCTCATGTTGGCGGTCGCGGAGTCCTGCACCGGCGGATTGATCAGTCATCGACTGACACAGGTGGCTGGTTCATCTGCCTATGTGGATCGTGGGGCTGTCTGCTATAGCAATCGAGCGAAGACGGAGATGCTGGGTGTGCCGGCGGAACTGATTGCCCAACATGGCGCGGTGAGTAAGGAGGTCGCAACGGCGATGGCCAGCGGTATTCGTGAGCGCGCCGGCGTATCGGTGGGACTCAGCGTCACCGGCATTGCCGGGCCGGGCGGTGGAACCGAAACTAAGCCGGTCGGGTTGGTCTATGTTGGGCTGGATGATGGAACTGGACCGCCGATCGCGCGGGAATTCCGGTTCCACGGAGACCGGAATGTCATCAAGCAACGGTCGTCACAAGCGGCACTGGACGTCCTGCGCCGCTGGTTGCTCGATCGGGCGGTGAAATGATCCGGGCGTTTCTTGCTGTCGAGCCGTCGCCAGAGCTGTTGGCCAAGCTTGCCGTTCTCCAACAGGATCTCAACCGTACAATTGAGCCGGAGATACCACGAGGCACCCGTATCTCATGGGTGCAGCCGGCCAAGATTCATCTCACGATCAAGTTTCTCGGCGACATGGATGAGCAGCTGATCGATCCCTTGTCTGTTGCGGTCGAACAGGCGATCGCAAATAAGAGAGCGGTGAATGTGCCGCTTGAACAGCTTGGTGTCTTTCCGCGTCCGCACAATCCACGCGTGCTGTGGGTCGGGCCGTCGGAGCATTGGGAGCGAGGAGCAGAAGCGAAGCGACTTGCTGAGATCCATGACGCCATCGAACAGGCTTGCGAAGGCTTGAATTTTCTTCGCGAGACACAATCGTTCAGTCCGCATCTGACCTTGGCGAGGATGAAACTGGGAGAGCGACACATTGGAGCGGCATTGGCCAAGAGCGGCCTGCTGGATCGACGACTTTCATTGGGCTCATTCGCGGTGGGGTCGGTGGTGCTGATGAAGAGCGAATTGAAGCAGACTGGGTCGGTCTATACGAAGCTGTGGGAAGTGAAGATAGGAGAACAGCGGGTCCTGTCGCCGACCAGCCCAACCGTCCTCGCACCCCGCCCGGTGTAGGGAGGGAGGGGTAGCCCGTTAGTCTCCTTTGCTCGCGCAACGCGCGGCCTCAGAAGGCCCTCGTTGGACGCGCGCAGTTGGAGACCAAAACGGGCCACCCCTTTACCAGTACGATGCAAGATAAGCGGTCGGGCTCCCAGGTCGGCGCCACCCGCTATTCTAGCCCGCATTATTCATGACGATTCGTCGCGACATCGCGCAGTCGCGTTGCGAGACGGGCATGCGGAGCCGTGAGAGCCCGAGGCGTACTTGAACAGTACGTCGAGGGAGCGAACGGCGAGCCTGCCCGCCGAAGGCTTGTCGCAGCAGCGAATCCGCGATTGCAGCAGAAGTGCTCATGAATAATGCGGGCTAGTGGGTGGAGAGGAGTGGATCGATTTTGATTCGATGATCAACGCGCGTCCATCCGGTGGGAACCGCTCACGATATGCGGAAAGTTCTGAAATGGGAGAAGCGGTTACAAGGATCGTCAACCGGTTGGTGGAGAGCTAGCCCGCCCGCCGGTCTTGTTTATTTGGTTTGTCGCGTGTGTTTGGTTGAGCAAACTAACCAGGTAAACCAAATCAACCCTCTTCCATCTCGCTCGTCCCGCCTCTCTTATCCCTTCTAACTCAGAACTCAGAACCCAGAACTCACAACTCAGCACTTCCCTACTCGATCGCGCCACGCTTCACGTCGCGTAGCAGTCGTTCGACGATCAGCCGCATGAAGAAAAAGCCCAGCTTCGGGTTCTGGTAATACAGGCGGTAGATCTGCGCGTCGGTCATCTGGTACAGCTCGCAGTCGGTGTCGCACCGCACCGTCATCGTGCGCACCTTTTCGGCCGAGAACAGGCCGATCTCCCCGATTAGTTCGCCCGGGCCGATGAAGTGGTCGATTTCCTGCAGCTTGAGCTTTCCGCTGGCCACATAGACCATCTCGTTAGCCACGTCGCCCTTGCGGAACAGCATCTCGCCGGCCTTGTGCTTGCGCAGGTGCATGTGCGGCAGCAGCCATTCGGTTACCGGCGACTCCACAGTGGCCTTCTCGATTTGTTTAGTCAGCCGGATGATTTCTGCCAGCCGCTTGGCATTGATGGGCAAAAGAATTGCATTCAGAATGAATTCCGGCAACATGATCAACTCTGCGATATCGAAGTGCGTGTGCAACATACTGAAAAGCAGGAGAAGGGCGCTGCTGGCCAACGCCAATACTCTCAGGGGCACCATATCTTTCATGTAGTGACTAGCGAGATAAAAGATCCCGCCTAGCATGCCGATGGCGGTGGTGATGTCGAAATGCATGGATCCTGATTCCGCGGCCGTGGTGCGTGATGACGGCTGGTTATCTTGTTTATTGAGTGTGTGTTGTTTATTTGGTTGAACCAGTCTAGTCCGTCCAGAACTCAGAACTCAGAACTCAGAACTCAGAACTTCTCTCTCCCCCCTCCCTCTCGCTCGTCTCTCCCGCTAGATCGTAAGGGTTTGGTCCTCCTCAAGGACAGTAACACGGGGGATATGTAATTCACGAAGCTCATGCAGAATTGGCTCTTTATATGTCGGCTTCAGGTGGTAGGCATACACCGATATATCGTCTCGGTCGAGCTTTCTGATTTCCTGTGCGAGCAGAGCCGGTGTGAGATGTTTGCTCGTGCGGGCGAGTTCCATCATAGAGTTTGGATAGGAACATTCGATAAAGGCGGTTTTGAGGTGAGGGATCTGCTTCGCTTCGCGCCAGAGTTCATCAGTGGAATAGGTGTCTCCGCTATAGACGAAGGCTGAGAAACGATCTTGCACAATAAATCCTGCCGTTGGAACGCTATGGTTGACGAGGATAGGCGTGACATCGACGTCTGAGAATGAATACACATGTCCAGGCTTTAGAAGAGACGGGGTGAACGTGGGGCTATCCGCCGTAGGGATGCTGAAAAAATCGGGATACACATCCGTATTGAAGATGTGACGTTGCAGTCCGTGAAGCACTTCAGGGATGGCTGCCACAACGATCGGGGCGCTCATCTGTTCACTCAGATTGTCGGCGAGCATGGGCAGCCCTGTAATATGGTCGAAATGAAGATGTGAAAGAACAATATGGCGGATCTGTTTCTGCTCGCTCAAGGTGAGCTTGCCTGCCACAGTCCCGGCGTCAAGAAGGAGAGTTCCGTTTAGTAAGAGACGACACGTATTGCAGGCGTGGAGTCCGGTTGCATCTTGCAGGAGCGAATCAGAGCCATGACAACCGAGAACTCTAATATTCATGCTGTAGGCTCTGCCAGTCTGTTTTGTTCATTTGGTTCATTTGGTTTGTTTAGTTTATTTGGTTGAATCGGATCAACCAGATGAACCAAATCAACCAGATAAACAAAACAAACAAGCTTCACCGGGTTCTAATGTACTGGGCTGTGCGATCGGAGTGAATAGACCTAAACGAGGGGGGAGTCTATTGGAGGGGATAGCCCAGAGAGGGATAGCAATGTATAGCATCCTGCCGAGATATGCGCGCAGTGGATTTGTCTCAACTGGAGTGCTATCTGATGGTGTGGGGTTGCAGTTCACCGCGAAGAGGTCTATATGGGATACTCAGGACTGCCGAAGCGAATGGGTCCACTCGGTAGGGTGAGCGATCATTTCATAGCCGATTTCGCGAGGGCGAGTATGTCAAGCGGAAAAGTGTTCATTATTGAAGATGAAGAGCATGTCAGGAAAACCGTCGGTCTTGCGCTGAAACAAGGCGGCTATGAGGTGCTTGAAGCAGCTGACGGTGAAGAAGCCATGGCCATGATTCGATCCTGTCCCACTGGTTTCTCCGTCCATGCGATCATCTGCGACCTTGCTTTGCCAAAGATGAACGGACATAACCTCATCGCCTTCATTCGGGCGACACTTCCGTCGGTGCCCGTCATCGTGTTGACTGGACATCCCGATGTCCAGGGGGCCGCGTCTCTGTTCAAGCAAGGCGTGGTGGACTATCTCATCAAGCCGGCCAAGGCACAAACCCTGTTGGAAGCAGTGAGGCGGGCGATCGGAGAGCAGGCGGCATTCTAGATTCACGGGAAGCGGTCTGGACGAGCACGGAAGTTTTGAATCGCTGGGAGGTTTTGAGTTCTGAGTTCTAAGTTCTGAGTTGTCCGGAACTAACTCATAACTCAGAACCCAGCACTCAGAACTTTCTAGGAGTGAGCCGACTCTCCTGCCGTGCGGGGAAGCCGGATATGTATCTTCGTTCCCGTTCCCAGTTCACTTTCGACCCAGATCGTTCCTCCATGAGCCTCGACCACGTCCTTCACGATTTTCGTACCGAGTCCTGTTCCGCCCGGCTTGGTGCTGATGGAGCGTTTGGTGAAGAGCCGATCCCTCACCTCCGGTGACATCCCCCTCCCTGTATCGATAACCGAAACCACGATCGCGCCTTCAGACGTAGGGGGGTGCCCACACAGGGTCACGGAGCCGCCAGGGGGCACTTCGGGAATCGCATTGTTGATCAAATTAAAGAAGGCGGTATAGAGGCGCCGTTGGTCCGCCACGATCAACGGGAGTAACTCCAAGTTCTCAGTCAGCAGTCGGACATGTTTCTCCTGGGCCAGAATTCCCAGAGAGCGAAACACGTTGCCGACGACGCCAGCCACTTCGCAGGCGGAAAAGTTGAGCGGGGTGCTGAGATCTTTGACCGCACCCGCGATTTCCGCGACACGATCGTGAATCCGGCTCGCGTCGTCCTTCAGCATCGCAATGACTTCATCGCAGAGTTCGCGACTCGCCGTTGCCCTCTTGATTTCACTCTGGGGCAAATAACTCTGCAGCTCCTTGATCTCTGTCTGTAACACATCTGTGCCACAGACGATCGGCATGAGGAGGTTTTTGATGTCGTGGGCGATGTCGCCCATCAACGTCGCCACCTCGGCAAGCTTCGCGGCTTCCACCAACCGTGTATGCTCAATGGCTACAGCAGCGAGTGCAGAGATCATGGTGAGAATCGCCAGATCGTCCCGGTCGAGGAATTTTCTCCCACGCTTGTTCATGACCTGAATGACACCGATGGGGTCGCCCTCCCAACGCTTGAGGGGAATCGTGATCATGTCATGGGTCACGGCGCCGGTCGCTTCATCGACTTTCTTGAAATGGCGGTGATCGGCCTGCGCGTCAGGGACGATTTCAGGCATTCCCGTCTTGTAGACCGTTCCGGCGATGCCCTCGTACCAGGGCACCGCGGTGCCCTG
>JAWXBV010000176.1:0-3301 GCA_034440335.1 Nitrospirota bacterium
ATGAAATCCCGAAGCGCGGCATGCACTCCGGCCAAGCGTATCTCGACTTCTGCGTAGACGGGCGAGGCCTCAGCAAATTTCCCCAGCCGGGCCAACTCTTCTAGTCGTGTCGCGCTGTCGATGAGACCAGGCACGCACATCTCGATGGCGGACCCCTTGAGCTTATGCGAAGCCGCAACCAACCTGACTCGGTCATGCAGCCCCAGCGCTGCATGAACCGCCGCAACCTCCTTCGGACTTTCTTGCAAAAAGAGCCCGGCCAGGGTGAGGAATAAATCACGATCGCCATCGACTCGGCTCAATGCCTCGGAAAGGTCCACGACCGCAGTCTTATCCATGACAGGTCTCTTCCAGGCGGCCGATCAGTTCAATTCCCACCACCGCCGCATCATCGGGAAAGTGTTGCGCCTGCTGCCAGTCTCGGGCTGCTGAATAGCACGAGGCGATGGTCGCCGAAAGAGACGTCCGCTTCCCTGCGTCGACCACGGCCTGGAAACGCGCTCGTCCCCACACGTCACCAGTTGGAGAGGATACCTCGTAGATTCCGTCACTCAATAAAAACAATCGGTCTGCGGGCTTCAGCGACACGCGTTCGCCTGTATACTGCGCCGAAGGATCGAACCCAAGAGGGAACGACGCGTGCGTCAGCCATCGGGAAGGGCTCTCAGCGGAGCTCAGCAATGTGCCTGAATGGCCGGCGGAGGCATAGGATAGACTGCCTGTGGGCAGATGAAGGTGTCCCACCCACAGGGTGAAATACTCCCCTTCGGCGCTCAAGGGAAACCGCCGGTTGGCCTCGAATAGAACCTGCGCAGGATCGTACGACCCGAACAATTGAAGGATGTTATCCGCGCGCAGGAATGTCATCACTGCGGCCGAGCGCAATGCGGCGGCGACTCCGTGTCCCGACGCATCGAGAATGTACAGGCCGAGATTGTTCGCGTCGATCGCCATCACACCGAAGAGATCGCCGCCCAACAGCAAGGACGGCTGATACTCCCACGCCATGGCGATACCGCGAACGGGGTTCCCTTGCGGGGGAAGCAAGGAGTGGACAAAGGTCGCGGCCGATTGCAGGTCGGCTTCCATCTCTACCTGCTTCACTTGCAGCAGGCGCATGGACGACGCCAGTTGAGCGCCGGCCGTTTCCAGTTCCCGCACCAATCGGCTGGTACGCAGACCGGCTTGTACGCGGGCAATAATTTCCTGCTTGCTGGCGGCTTTACTCAAAAAATCGTCGGCGCCGCGCGCCAGCCCCTCGGCAATCTGCGCCGGTGTGTCATGGGCGGTCATCAGAAGAATCTGGCTGGATTTCAGTAAGGGATCGCGCCGCACCGCTTCACAGAACGTCGGCCCATCCATCTCCGGCATCATCCAATCGACGATGAGAAGATCTGGCCGTACACGCCTGGCCACATCAAGACCCACGAGGCCGTTTTCAGCCTCAAGGACTCGGTACCCCAGCCGGGTCAGCCGTCCACCCATACTGGCCCTTGTGACCGGCTCGTCCTCAATGAGGAGGATCGTCCGAGCGGGTGTCTCGAACTCTGGAGATAGGCTGGAGGCTTCTTCAATGTGTGTCATGGGGCTGGAATGCATCATGCGCGCCTCTCCGACACCGGGCTATGCCGCACGCGCGGTGAACGCGTCTTCCTCCGTCTCATAGATCGGAATCATCTTTGGGATATTCGAGAGGCTCATGATCTCCCGCACATAGCTCTGCGGTTTCAGCAGACTGACCTGGGCCTGCACCAATTTGAAACTCTGCGACACGAGCACCAGCAGCCCAAGCCCCGCACTGTCCACGAATCGCACCTGCTCTAAGTTCACCATGAGATGCCGACAACCGCTCTGTTTGACCTTCTCGACAGCCGCCTTAAAGACGGCCCGATTGGCATAGGTCAAGTCTCCCACGACGTCCAAGATTGTTCCCTGCGGCACGATACGTTCTGTGATCGGCATGGCATCATCCTTTCGAGTGCAGATTAATACACGGACTCACAGCCTCGAACGGAGTTTCTGGTTTCTTGTTTCATGTTTCTAGCTGTCAGGAGCCATCCTCCAAAAACTCGAAACTTGAAACTCGAAACTCTCAACTTCTTAGAGCTTGTAGACATAGGCCACAATCGCATTGGGAATCTCCGAGAGCGGCAATATCTTGTCCACTCCGCCGAGCTTGATCGCTTCCTTCGGCATCCCGAAGACGACACAGCTGGCTTCATCCTGGGCTATCGTATAGGCGCCGGCTTGCTTCATGGCCAGCATCCCCCTGGCACCGTCGCCCCCCATACCAGTCAAGATCACGCCGATGGTATTCGCGCCGGCATACCGTGCGACAGAATCGAACATCACATCGACGGACGGACGATGACGATTCACCGGAGGATCCTGGTTGATTCGAACCGTGTAGCGGGCTCCGTTTCGAACCAACGTCATGTGGAAACTGCCGGGAGCGATCAACGCGTGCCCGGGCAACACACTGTCGCCGTCTTCCGCCTCTTTGACAGAAATACGACAGAGATCGTTCAAGCGGTTGGCGAAGGTTTTCGTGAATCGTTCCGGCATATGTTGCGTCACGATGATCGGCGGCGTGTTCGGCGGAAGCACTTCGAGCACCGCCCGCAACGCTTCCGTCCCTCCCGTCGAGGCGCCGATGGCGATGATGGTATCGGTCGTCTTAATCATCGCGGACGACACCGTCGGCAAGAGGCGAGAGGCAAGAGGTTCGGTCTTCCCTCCACGCCCTACCCCCTTACCGCCGACCTTCGCCATGGCCGCAGCTTTGATCTTCGCAATCAGGTCCTGGGCGACCTCTTCCATCCCTTCCCGAAGATCGAGCTTGGGCTTGGCAATAAAATCCACCGCGCCGAGTTCCAGCGCACGGAGCGTCGTCTGGCAGCCGGCTTCCGTCAGCGAGCTGACCATCACGACCGGCATGGGGTGTCCCGCCATTAATTTTTCCAGGAAGGTCAACCCATCCATCTTGGGCATTTCTACGTCCAATGTAATGACATCCGGATTCAGCGCTTTGATTTTCTCTCGCGCGATGAACGGATCAGGCGCCGATCCAACCACTTCGATGCCAGGGTCCTTCGAGAGCAGTTGCACCAACACCTGCCGCATCAACGCCGAGTCATCGACGGTCAGGACACGAATTTTTGCCATAATCTCCCTCATATCTCGCATCTCGTGAAACGTAAAGCGTGAAGCGTCGTTCGTGCCCGCGTGAAGCGTGAAACGTATCTCGTGAAGCGTATTTCTTTCCGGATTCGGATGGCGCTTCACGCTTCACGCCTTCTTC
>JAWXBV010000177.1:0-13978 GCA_034440335.1 Nitrospirota bacterium
CGCGCCCGAGAAAATGTCTCGACTTTGCGACGCCCCTGGAAGTCTATACGCAACTGCGTCATCAACCACCCGTTGCACTTGGAACTTGAAACCGCCCTTTATTAAATCGGATCGTATTGATCGCAAGGATACGGGAAAACCGTTCGCGATTTTCTTCTGCCAACGCCAGCCTGCGCTGAGCCAACTGAATCCGGTAATAGGTATCCTTGACCGTAAACCCGAGTTGCCGCACCGCATCTTCGAAGGCCGCTTCTGCCGATTGCGTGCCGAACCCAGCGCTTTCGATTCGATAGCCCCGCTTTCCCGCTAACTCGAACAGCTGAGCGACCTGTGTATACAGCTGGCCGCTATTGGACAGAGTCCTTCCTTGCGTATAGGAACTGAGTGTCCCGACCGACACCAACGGATTCGGGAAGAGCCGCGCTGTGACTTCCTGCCCTTTCGTATACTCGATCCCATACCTGGCGATAAGCACATCAAGGTTCTGACTGACGAACAATCCCAGCGCGTCATTCACGCTGAGACGAAGCGCCTTCCGTGCCACGGTGGCCTGTTCAGGAGCCTGCGCCGGCGAGGCCGCGTGGGAGGGATAGGCCGAAGCGCTCAGAACGCTGAGAACGATACTGTAGCAGATGGCACGCAATTGTCGGTTCACAAACATCGACAGTCCTTCGCATAAACCACTGCATGGGTGCTGGGTGGATATGGCAGCCCTCCTTATCCTCTCAAGCAAGCATACAGTATACAGCGCGCCAGGATCGAAACAATGACCTTCTTGAGAAGAGGTTCTTCGTCCGCATGATTCGGACTTCATGTCACCTATAGACCAACTCTTGCACGGGATTACCTCCAGAGTCGCTTGGGAACGTCAAACGAGTACCGGAGTTGAATCGCCACATATTTTTGAACAAGGCCTGGCTTGTCCAATGGCTGATCCTGTTCACGATATAGGCTCAGTTCCATATCCTCTCGAAACCGCACCGCCAGTCCAATAATCCAATCCAACTCAGCGGGGTTAAGCCCATTTCCCGCCTCACGATCCGTGAAAAAATTCAGATCCCCGTACAGCACGATTTTGTTTTGATAGAGGTCGAGATCCGTATGGGCCACATAGCGAAAAAAGGCACTTCCGGTATTGTCTGGTCGCGCGAAGTAGTTGCTGTTGTGAAACAGCCAACCAGCACCTGCATAGGCAGTCAGGTTCTGATGGGGGAAGATACTTTTCCACCAACTGAAATCTTTTATGGCTTGAAATCGAGCCGTCAGTAACGCATCGGCATAGGCTTGGATGAGACCGCTCTTGTCAAGTGGCGCATCGCGCTCGTACTGGAGACGCCAGCTCCACCGGTCGATCAGTCCGGTGAAGGCATAGGTGCCATCCCATTCGCTCAGATCGATCCAGCCCTTGGTGCGATCTGAGAAGAAGTTTTGGTCGGTGTAGAAGGTCAGGTACTGCTTGTAGAGATCCGTTTCCAAATGAAGCATGTGCCGGAGGCCGACCAATCCCGTGTTATCGGGACGAGCAGCGAAGGTTGGATTGGATACGAAGGCGGCTGTGAGGACGTATCCCCCGAATAGGGTTTCCTCGACTTCCCGCGCCGTCGCGTCGTCCGGGTGGGCCATCGACGGTAACGGGCGACCGTACTTCTCCAATCCAAGAGACAAGGAAGGTGCGGCTAGAATCCCAATCATACTCAGGACCAAGAGACGAACTGCACGGGTACGTACCGGGGTCTGTCGCTGTTCCACACGCGTCCCTCGCTCAGTTCAGGTCACAGATCAAATTGGGTAAACGGCAAAGCACCACTGCATTGGCCGGAGAATGAGAAACGTCATGATATTCTCCTTCGTCGCCTGCCGCCGAGGACCGCGGCGGAGCCATCATCATGCCCCTAGATCGAGACCTCGAGAGGAGATGCTACGCAGGGATACCAGTAGATACTCGACTGTATGGATTCAAGCGGACTCTGTCGGATTGGCTACGGCCACCCGCACCCCTATGAGCTATCCCACGTCGAAACGATTGTCCGGAATCTGCACGTTGCCTGGTAGCAAGGCTGGCACGACGGAAAATGAGACCCTCTATCTCAATGAGTACAATGTATCAACCGCAGATTTGGATGATGCGCTTCAAGATTCGGCAGGCCAGTCTTCACTGAACACAGGTGCGAAAAATCTCCTAGCAGTGATCTGTCGCGCGCACCGACCTGGGCGCCGATCTATACTCTACCCCCACCACACGATCCTCTTCGATCAGGAGATGGGCCCAACACCCGTGATGAACCCCCGATGTACTGCCCTTGGAGAGGGAGAACGATTCCTCGAATATATGCGCTTCTTTGTAGTATGTCAGTATCTTTCCTTCGGCCGTCTTCATATCCCGAAGAGGGTTGCCGGCGCAGGCGACGAGTTCTTTTTGGGGGTTCCCCAGCAAGCCTTTCCCGATAGGGTTCGGCTCAATCGGCTGAGACCCAGCACAGCCGATGAGGCCAACAACACCGACGAGGAGGAGGAGATGACAGATAGGGCAAGGTGAATGAAATCCCAACACAGACATTCTCATAGAGGTGCGCCTATCAGGATACAAAACTCAGATACCATGTGCGATCGTCACGTGTCTACTATATGGGCCTACCCCCGAAGTAGACACTTCCGCAACGAACGTTGGAAATTACGGGGTATCCCGTGAAAAGGAATACGGGCGGGGCTGGGTAAGATCCGGTGAGAGTGGACTTGCGGAGCGCGCGCGCCGGCAGGAGATCGCCAGGCTCAGAAGTCGAGTCCGACCTTAGAATTGGAGGCGCGAAGATGCTTGCGGACCCTGACTTGCTCGTGATGCTTGCGCAAGAGCTGCCGCCGAATGACGTCGCGATCTTCGGCCACGATCCGAACCAATCGATCGACATCTTCCGCATGCTCGCGGACCAATTCGGACAACTTTGCCATTTGACTTTCTAGATGCTCGACCCGCCGCAGCGCATCCGCACTGCGATCCAGTGCCGGCTTTTGAGCCACCTTCTGCCTCACCAGCGACGTGACCAGGACATCCCGCTTCATGCTGACTCCTTTGCTTGAAGACTCATCAATTAATCCAGACTATCGTACGTAGTATCGTCTCAGATTCGCACGATGTCAACGAGTCTGCTTTCTTTCTATTTCCACTGCGTCCTGTTACAATCCGCCCCGATGCTGAACGTGTTCACCATGGTGCTGGCGGGCGGGAAGGGCGAGCGTCTTCAACCCCTCACCGAACATCGGGCCAAGCCGGCGGTTCCTTTCGGTGGGAAATATCGCATTATCGATTTTACGCTCAGCAATTGCCTCAACTCGGGGCTTCGAAAAGTCGCCGTCCTGATCCAGTACAAATCCCACTCGCTCGACCGCCACATCCGCACTGGCTGGAACATCCTCAATGCCGAACTCGGCGAATTCATCACCTCGCTTCCACCTCAGCAGCGGATCAACGAAGAATGGTACCAAGGCACCGCCGACGCGGTCTATCAAAACCTGTTTCTGCTCGACAGCGAACAACCTGAGTATGTCCTTATCCTCGCCGGCGACCATATCTACAAGATGAACTATATGGAGATGTTCCATTGGCTGCTCGCCAAAGGCGCCGATGCCGTGGTCGGCGCGATCGATGTTCCGATCGAAGAAGCCCATCGATTCGGCGTGATCCACGTGGATGAGGATCTCCGGATTACGGACTTCCTCGAGAAACCGGCTCACCCGCCGTCGATCCCCAACGATCCAACCCACGCCTTTGGCTCGATGGGCATCTACCTCTTTCGCACTAAGGTTCTCCGCGAGCACTTGATTGCCGACGCCCAGGAGGGCGGGAGTCACGACTTCGGAAAAAATATCATTCCGCGGATGATTCGCGATCAGCGCGTCTACGCCTACAAATTTGTCGATGCGAACAATAAAGATGTGAAGTATTGGCGGGACATCGGCACCTTGGACGCCTACTGGGAAGCAAACATGGACCTTGTCACGGTGGATCCCCTCTTTAATCTCTACGACCAACAATGGCCGATTCGAACCTATCAAGGGCAATATCCACCGGCCAAGTTCGTCTTCTCGCAAGACTATCAAGGCGGTAGAATGGGCGTGGCGCTGGATTCCATCGTCTGCGGCGGCTGCATCATCTCCGGCGGCCGGGTACAAAACTCCGTGCTGTCGCCGAACGTTCGCGTGCAAGACCATGCGGACGTGCGTGAATCGGTGGTCATGGAAAACGTCGTCATCGGCGCACAGAGCCGGATCAGACGGGCCATCATCGACAAGGACGTCATCATCCCGCCCAAAACGGAGATCGGATATAACCACGAGGCCGACGCCCAGCGATTTACCGTCACTGAATCCGGCTTGGTCGTGATCTCAAAGGGAATGAAACTACATGCCTCCCTCGATTCATCCTGTTGACCTAATTCTCGCTCTCCGCGACAAGCACTTAACCCCTGCCATCGTATTCCTCACCTCGCGCCGTGCCTGCGATGAAGCCATGCAGGCCTTCGACCATAGCCAGATTCTCCTCCCGCCGCCTCGCCGGCAAGCCATCGCCGACGTGCTGGACAAGGTGATCGCCCAATATCCCAGCATCGCCGAACACCCACTCATTCCAACCGTCCAGCGCATCGGCGTGGCGGCGCATCACGCAGGCCATCTGCCCTCGTGGAAAATCGCGGTTGAGGAACTGATGCGTCATGGCTGCCTCGACGCCGTCTTCGCCACGACCACATTGGCCGCCGGAGTCGATTTCCCTGCGCGCACCGTCATCATCACCCAGTCCAGCATCCGCAAGTCGCGCGACTTCATGGACTTGACGATCAGCGAGGTGCAGCAGATTGCCGGCCGTGCAGGACGCCGTGGAAAAGATCTCGTGGGCTTCGCCATCGTCGCCCCCTCGCCCTACATCGATCTGAACGTATTGACCAAAGGCTTCACCGGCCATCCGGAAGCGATCAACAGCCAATTCGTCATCAGCTATCCGATGGTCTTGAACCTCTTGAAAGCGCATCCCCTGGATCAAATCCAACCGATTCTCGCCAAGAGCTTTGCGCAATTTCAGCTCAACCAGCGCGCCGAGATCTTGGAAGGCAAGCTGGACGATTTGCGCGATCAGATGGAACCGTTCGGGCCGCGCGTCTGCACCGACTGGATCACAGAATGGCACACGTTCGACCAGGTCCGCCGACAGAAATCGCACCGTGCCCCCGTCAGGAGGCATGAACCACCGGAACTCGCCGCACGCTTTCATTTTCTCACTCCCGGTCGTGTCGTAGGCTTCGGTCGTACCCGAGGCGTGGTCCTGCGACAATATCGCAGCAAGGGACAGAAGAGCCCGATGATCACGGCGCTACGTCTAGGCGGAGGCATTACCGAATCTCCCGCCTCCACCGTGACCGAAGTGTCCGACCGTGTCCTCGACTGCGTCGACGCGCCGGTCTATCCCTGGTGCACACCGGAGAGCGTGGAAGAGTTACTCCGTCACTTGGAAGAATTGCCTGGTAGGCTGCCGGAGCTTCCCATCCTGACTCCGAAAGACCATGAACCGATTCCAGATGCCATCGTACAAACCCTGGGCGACTTTGCCTGTCCAACCTGTCCTTCGCGTTCCGCCTGTCAGAGGGACTATCCCCTCGCCTCCAAACTTCGGCAGGAACAACATCGACACGTCAAATCGATCCAGGCCCTGCGGACGAGTCTCTGGCATCGTTTCCAGGAGAAGATCGACGTCCTGCAACAATTTGGCTACCTCACGCCGGCGGCTCGTCTGACCGATGACGGCGAATGGGCCAGGCTCATCCGCATCGACCACTCGCTGCTCATCACGGAATTGCTCCGGGCCGATGCGTTCAATGGAGCCGACCCCGCCATGCTGGCCGCCGTCATGTCGAGCATCTCGAATGACGACGATCGCCCTGGTTCCTTTCCCCGCGTCAGTTCCGGGCTCGCTTCACTGCTCGGACAGGTTCGCAAACTGGCCGCCTCGCTGTCGCCGCATGAAGATCCCCCGCTCTTGCGGGCCGACATTGCCGCGGTGACGGAGCGGTGGATCAGCGATCCTACGCTTACCTGGATTGGGCTCTGTAAAAGCACGACGATGGCTGAAGGAGATATCTATCGCCTCTTAGCGCGCACCATGGAATTTCTCTCGCAACTGCGCACGCTCAAGGGCACACACCCAGGATTGGCAGACAGCGCCTCACGCGCCATGGCCGCCCTGCGCCGAGGCGTATTGGAGGAACTGCCATGATGGCGTCGCTCGTTACGCGTGAAGCGTATCTCGTCCACGGATTCGGACGTTTCACGTTTCACGTTTCACGTTTCACGAGGCAGAAATGACCACCGAAGAACTCGAACAATTGCTGGTTCAACAACCGATCGCGCTCTTGCACCGCCTGGCGCGCGGCCGCGTACAGCGACATTTCCGCGCGGGGAAGCGCCGCTTGATCGAGGTCTTACTGCGCCACTCCGCCGAAAATCGTCCGGGATTTGAGTCCGACCTCCAGACCTTGATCAGTAAGCAACAGGCCCGCCCCGCGCCACCCCCTCCTCAAGCCCCAGCCGCGCGAAAACAAAAACCCACCGCGCCGCAACATCGTACTGCGCGCAGGTCTATTGAGCCGGAATCCCATGAGCCAGGCGTCACCCTCACCAGCTGGTTAGAGGGGCTCGGGGTGCCGCCGCCGCAGACCTTTGTCCCCGATGCCTGGCAAGAAGACGCCATCGCCAAACTGCGAGAAGGCGACGTGGTCGTGAGCGTCCCGACTGGAAGCGGAAAGACCTATGTCGCGATCGAAGCGGCCCGTCGCGCCATCGCGGAGAATCGGACCGTCATCTATACGTCGCCCCTCAAGGCCCTCTCGAATACTAAATATACGGAGTTTTCGAAAATATTCGGTCCAGACCAGGTCGGCATTCTGACCGGCGATCGGCGCGACAACGGGCAAGCGCCTCTGCTGATCATGACGACGGAGATCTTACGAAATCTGCTCTACGACGCAGGGGGCGGTGAGATCGACCTACGCCTGGATACGCTCGGTCTGGTGATTTTGGACGAGTCGCAATATATCGCGGATCCGGAGCGGGGTGTCGTCTGGGAAGAAACGATCATCTTCTGCCCAAGCCAAGCAAAACTGCTCTTACTCTCCGCCTCGATCGGCAACCCGCACGACATTGCCGAGTGGCTCACCACGATCAGAGCGACTCCCTGCCACCTGATCCGGCACAGCACGCGCACCGTGCCGCTTCGCGCCGGTTACTTGCATCCGAACGGCAAGCTCACACCGCTCTTCCGCACGGTCGGCATTCCTCACGGCCATCCAAGCCACCTCCATCCAGAGGCCAAACGGCTCTTTGACCAATACGAAGACGAAACCCTGCCGTCAGGGCGCCGCCGGTAAACACCGAGTACAGACGGTTAAAATATGAGGCTGAGGCCGGCAGTAAAACCATGCCGTAAGGATTCGAACTGCGTGAGGGGGAAAGACTCCGAAGACCCTGTGGCAGGATGGACGGTGAGGTCGCCACTGAACATCCGGTTATAATACAGCCGGTATCCCAGGTTCGCCGCCAGATTGTTCGTGAGCATGAAACGCGCCCCCACGTCCGCATTGGCCCCCACCCCATAGCCGGTCATGGAGAAACTTGGGTTTTGTTGGAGATCCCCTCGTAGATGATGCACGTCCTTGTTGTCCAGCACGCTGATCGGAATGAGCGCGAGCGTGCCAAGCACACTCAAACGCCTGGTCAGCCGATATTCCGTTGAGGCACCCACTCGAATCGAGTGCCAATCAGCCGTGTTCGTAATGACCGTCTCTCCCTCAAAGCCGCTCGTGCCGGCTGGAGCACAGGGGGGCAATGCGGGGATCGCGCCTGGATCGCAGGCTACCTGCGTCAACCCAGTGGCTTGATACGTCGTGTGCCAATACTGATATCCTCCAAACAGGTCCAGCCAACCCCGATGATATGGATATTCAGCTACCCTGAAGCCGATATCTGCATTCACGTACCACATGCTGTCACCTGATAGGTCGCTATGGGTACGCGAGAACAACCGCTGCCCTCCGTTTGATCCGAAATCATCGTCCGTCAGCCGGCCGCCACCGATGTCCGCAAATCCCCCATTCAGCCGGCCAAACACCCCTGGGGTGAACCAGAACTTTCCCGTCAGATCGATGACGTTCGTGCCGACATCTTTGTAGGTGAGTTTCGACGTCGGATTGCCAAGCCCTGCGACCGAAGAGGCATCGTGAGCCCATCGAGTGTCGCCGACACTGATCCACGTTCCCGCACTGAGTTCGACCCGTGGCCGAGATTCCAGAACTCGCTCTTCCCCGGCACTCACCGAGACCATCGCGAATATCATCATTCCGCAGAGCGTACCGATCGACGCAGGCTTCCATCTTTGACTCATCGTCTCGCGACACCCCGCTGAATAGTCACCGTGTCCACACAGCGCTGCACGCTTCCCGGTATCATGCGCTGACAGGCCCCCTTGATCTCGTCTTCCGCGAATTGCCGCTGAAGATTGACTCCCCACCATACCAACCACGATCCAATGAGAAAAGCAAGCACTGCTCCGACCATCCATTGCACGACGAGCCAAGCCCCTCCCGAAAGGCCTCTCGTGCTTTCCGGCGCCAGAGCGGCTGATTGAATATCTTGTTGATTCGACATGGCGCGACTAGACATCGGCAAGACCCTCCCTTCACATAACCTGAGAGGTCATCCTACCTGAGAGGAAAAATTCTGAACATTGTTTTCCCTTTCTTCACTGAACGTGGCAAAACCCATCACACATCGTCTTCACCTCTCCCGTGAGGAATCTCGACTCAGACACGACGTCCTACTCTGGCGTCAAGGCCTGTGGCAAAACGGGACATTGAAATCCCCTGCTCCACCATGCTTCCACAAGCCTCCACTCTATAAAGTGTCCCGATCCCTTGACCCACCAGCCCTGAGACCTGTATAAACGCTGGTTGCTGTCCCCAGAGCCAAAGTGTTGAGATCAAGAAGAACGCTGATTGATAGCCCCTATCTCTCAGCAGCCTTTCTATTATTGTGACTCGACACTCAGCACGCATCACTCTTCAGTAGGCGCCCGTAGCTCAATGGATAGAGCACTAGACTACGGATCTAGGGGTTGGGGGTTCAAGTCCCTCCGGGCGCACCAATAAATCAATAAGTTGTGCATTTCTTGCTGGTCTGGAAAATATGCGTGTAGAAGCAGTGTAGAAATAAAGATCCCCGCCGCAAGCAGCGGGGTATTTAGAAGAGAGCCAACTGTTGATTCTCGTATAACTTTTGATACGTGCCCCCTTGTTGCTTGACATCGTTCCCTATCATGTTTTCATTTCCATGCTTGCCCACGGTGCTTGCATAATACCCATCTGTCCACAATTCTCCCCCCCATAATTGTCGTTTCACCTGAGGCGCTCGACGGAATATCTCTTTGGCTGTCAGACTTTTTATGATGGTGACCACTTTCGTCACACTATAGCGGGGAACTGATTGGACCAGAAAATGTACATGATCTTTATCTGTGCCAATCTCCAGAAATTGGATCTGATATCGCTTCTCGATCTCTACGCAGACATCCTTCAACACCCTATCAACTGCTGAATCAAATACCGCACGCCGGTATTTGGCAGGAAAGACCAGATGGTACAGCAAGACCGTAACATTATGGCTCTTGTGTATGTACTCGCTCACGCAAGGAGTTTACGCCGCAAGCAGCGGGGAATATACCCGCTAGTGATTTAAGCACGAGAAAACGGCTACCCAGGAAGAGAGTCTCCCATGGCTCGTATCAATCCCTTCGCTCCCAACTCACCAGTTGCACCGGGAATGTTCGTCGGACGCTTACCTCAGGTAGAAGCGCTTGAGCATGCACTTCTCCAAACGCGCGCGGGCAGACCCAAGGGCTTCATGCTGACTGGTGAGCGCGGAATTGGCAAAACCTCCTTGCTCCAGTACTTTAAATGGGTCGCCCAGGGGCGCATCCCTATTGGTGGTAGCGACACTGTTAATTTCCTGGTCGCGCAACTTGACCATGACTCATCTAGCACGGACGTTGGACTAATCCGCCGTGTGGAGCTGGGATTGAAACGGGAGTTTTCTAAGGCAGACCCTGCCCTTTCCTTCCTGAAGAAAAGCTGGGAGTTTCTCCAGCGGCTTGAGGCCTGTGGTGTGAGCCTCCGCGAGAGCGAACCTGACACAGATTCAGAAACTTTGTACGACGAGTTTGCTTATTCACTGGCAAGGACGACCTCCCGAATTTCAGAACCGGATGCGGCCTCGGTTTTCGGGGCAAAATACGACGGGGTTATCCTTCTCATCGATGAGGCTGACAACGCTCCGAAGTCGCTACGTCTCGGTGCATTTCTGAAATTGTTATCAGAGCGAGTCCAGCGTGCCGGGTGCAATCGTCTCATGATCGGCTTGGCGGGCATGCCCACGCTTCGCGAGGTGCTACGTGAGGGACACCCTTCCTCGCTCCGAATCTTTGACGAGCTGCCGCTCGATACACTCTCGCGACATGAAGTTAGCCAGGTTATCGACCGCGCCCTCGAAGAAGCCAACCGAGAGAATGAGGAACAGACAACCATTGATGAGGAAGGCCGCGAATTTCTGATCCACTTTTCCGAGGGATACCCGCATTTCATTCAAGAGTTCGGGTACTCGGCTTTCGCTGCTGACACGGACATGGTCATCAACCAAACGGATGTTATTAATGGCGGGTTCGATCCGCTGGGCGCGATGGATAAGATCGGCGACCGCTACTATCGCGGCGATTTCTACAAGAAAATTCAGACGGCCAGCTATCGACAAGTCCTTCTCATTATGGCAGGCAGCGGTAATAAATGGGTGTCAAAGGGAGATATAAAAAAGAGTTTCTCCGGCAACACAACCACACTCAACAATGCAATTAAAGCCCTGGTTGATCGCAAGATCATCCTTGCGAAAGAAGGTGCGCGCGGCATATATCGACTACAGCATCGGGGGTTTGCGCTCTGGATTAAACTAAAAGCAAAGCATCAGGAAGGCCAGTTAGAGATCAATGTAGAGTCCGTGGGGAGCCCACAACCTAACGGCGGCTTAATCAACCAACCCTTTCCACGCCAGCCTTAGCAATTCAGCCTCACGCCATCCGCATTGGGAAATAAAATGGGTCGGGAGTCTTAATTACTTACGAGCCGCCCCAAAAAGCTCCTGACCCATTTTCCTGTCAGACGGGGTGCGTCCTGTTTTCGATTATTAGGTCTGTTTTCTCTCCGTTCCCATGCGCCCTTGCCGTAGACTTCTCCGGCCCCGTCGTCACCATTCTCGACAGCGACACCATCGAAGTCCTGAACGGTCACCATGCTTAACCTATCCACCTCAGCGGGATTGACTGTCCTGAGAAGGCTAAATAAAACGCTTCAGTGTTGGCCTTTGGCAAAGACGTGACGCTCCAAACACAAGGCCTCGACAAATACGGGCGCACACTTGGCGATGTGATCCTCCCCGACGGGATGAACCTGAATGGGAAACTCCACAAAGAGGGCTGATGCTGGGGGTGTCGGACATATGCGCCGGGGAGACGGGCCCTTCTCTCGGTCCCGTGCCAGACGGGAAGCGTCGGTCAGAGTGGGGAGAAGTCGATGTCGGGAGAGCCGACGAGCAGGATCAAGGCGACGATCCGATCTCCCGGCGGTACTGCCTGAGTGTATCCTGAAGCTTCGTGAAACATTTCAGGCAGTAGGTGTGTGTGAGCGGGAAATCTGCTGGATTGATGTGGTGTGACTGTCGATACGTCCGCGGCGTGACCCAGTGCTCCCGATCAGGGGACGAGCCGGTCTCGTCTCGAATCTTTCCGCAGATACAACAGACCGGGAGTACTGTTGGTGCGATGACCAACTGTCTCATGGGAGCGGCCGGCGCCTCACGAGTGGTCTGAGAGCCCAGTCCTTTATGAGCCATACAGCACCTCCTTCATTCACCCGCCAGACAAGGACGAGCAACGTGGTGATGTGTTGAGCCTTATAAAATGTCCGTATATATAATTACCCTACAACACACAGGGCCAGTTGTACCAATGAAATGGGAAATCCCACCGTTTCACTCAAAGAATGAACTAGCCACACATACCTAAATAGCAGGATATGGATGAACCTACCGGAGAGCCACAACGCGTCCTGGCCTCATTTCACAGGTCGCGGCAGGTCTTCAATTAGAGGCTGCGGCGCGGTCGTGGCATCATGACCTACCCCCAGCTGCTTGGGGTGGTATCGGAAGTATGCGCCGGGCGAAATGGTGCTGGAAGGGCAAGAGAAGTCGGCACGAGAGGAGCGGAAAAGCTTGCGGGTTGATCCGCAGCCGGTGCCACCGTGGGTAGTGGCGGAAGCGCAAAGACAAAGGAGGGGAAACATAGTATCTCCTCGGCAAGAAAATCCCCATCCCATCCGGCACAGGGGAGGAGTGGAATGGTCACCTGCGTATTATCACGAATTTATTGCACGCTGTTGATGTGCGCGCATAATTACGTTCAAGTACCTGTCACGCTGCTTCTCACTTTTCTGCTACGGAAGGGGATCATGATGCCCACAATCAAACAGCCTTCCAGTTCATCATCAGTCGATCGAACAGTGCTTCTGCTGCTGAGGCGGAAAGGAGCACAAACAATAGACGATCTCACCATGCTGACGGGCATCGGGTGGGGGCAAGTCTTCTTGTCAGTGGACCGTCTCAGCCGGACGGGAACAGTCTCGTTGACCCCCGTTTACCCCAGTGAGTACCGCGTGTCGGTTGCCGGACCGGTTCACTCTAGCCCGCATGATGCATGACGGTCGTTGCCCTTCGACAAAGCTCAGGGTCCCGAGCACAGTCGAGGGACGAAATCGCGCAGTCGCGTCGCGAGACGGGCACGCGGAGCCGTGAGAGCCCGAGGCATACGTGAACCGTATGTCGAGGGAGCGAACGGCGAGCCTGCCAGCCGCAGGCGCGTCGCAGCAGCGAATCCGCGATTGCAGCAGAAGCGCTCATGAATCATGCGGGCTAAGGTTATCCTGCCCCACCCCTCCGTCCACACCACAGCAGCGAAGCGATATCGCTGAGTAGGTTGGGTGCCATTTTCAGGCCCCCGTCTGCCGAACAAGCCACCCTCACGTTCTGGCCACAGTTCCAGCCCCAACTGTGGCCACAGTTGGGAATCTTACACAATCACACTGCCTCACCATGCCGAGGGGTCTCACTCGTGAGAGTCACAGAGGATTCTCTCTCCGTCACACCTCTTCATCATCATTCACACTATAACTAGGCTTAAATACCTATATATGGATTGGGGGGTTCAAGTCTCTCCGAGCGCACCACTTTCCTTCTTTGCAGTGACGTTTCTTCCGGCTAGAGCGAGAACGGAACATACATGCATCGTCATGGGAGCTCTTGCTTCGCCATGCCCCCTCCGCGCCTCTCGATCGAGGTTGCAGATTCTCCCCAGTTCGTGGAGACGCCACGAACCGTAACCATTTGACTCATTCCCTGCTTCAGCACATCTCAGTCTCGTGATGAACGGCCTCTCACAGGCTGCTGAAATACTCTGTGGACATGCCGGAACTCCTCTGGCCTGCAGGCCCAGGGCACAGAGATAGACCCTGCGGGAGGTTGTTGGGCACACGTGCAGACTGTCGAAGCTTCAAGTCTGCCTCGATCGTTTCACGGGAATTGCTGAAGAGCGTTACCAGGTCCTGAAAGGACCGCAATCGAGATGGATGAACTTCTTGCGTGGATAAAACCCGACCCCACCATACTGCAGCTTCAATGCGGCATGCTGAATCTCGCGAAGCTGGACACCGGGAATATAGAAATCAACCGCCTGCCCCTGAACATGCAGACTGTGCCGCGCGACTCGCCGGCTCCGCTTCAGAAGCTTCGCGTTGTATTCGGGAGACCGGTAACCAGAAATCACGTGGATCTCGCCGGCGCCGGCGAG
>JAWXBV010000178.1:0-8766 GCA_034440335.1 Nitrospirota bacterium
AGAGGCGAGGAGGTACGGACCGCACTTCGTGGGGCCGTTCGCCCGTGCAATAGATCTTGGCGAACGGAAAAGCCCCTTCAATGCTTCCGATCTCCGAACGACTCTCGTTGAGCCTCTGAGTGATGCGAGAACGCCGCTGGCGGACTTTTTCAGCATCCTGCTAAATTGGGTTGACAGATTCCGCTATACTACGAGATCCGATGGGACTCTATCGTCATCATATCTTCCCTCGCCTCATGGATTGGGTCATGGCGGGAGAGGAATTCCGTTGTTTACGTACGGAATTGCTTTCTCATGTCCATGGGGAAGTACTGGAGCTGGGTATAGGAACCGGGCTGAATCTGCCGCACTATCCCAAGACCATCACCTGGCTCCATGCGGTCGATCCAGCCAACCTTCTTCCCAAGATCGTCATGGAACGTAGCGTCGGCCAGTCCTTTCCCATACGAATCCAGCACCTCACCGCTGAGGCATTGCCCTATGACGACCATTCCTTTGATTTCGTCGTCAGTACCTGGACTCTCTGCACAATTCCCGATCCGATCAAGGCGCTCCGAGAGGTTCGTCGAGTCGTCAAGCCCGGCGGAGTGTTTCTATTTCTGGAACATGGCCGGAGCGAAGATACGAAAGTCGCGTCGTGGCAGGATCGGCTGAATCCCCTTCAGAACATCATCGGCTGTGGCTGCAACCTGAATCGCCAGATCGACGACTTCATCGCCCAGGCCGGCTTAAAGATCATGACTCTCGATCGGTTCCAGATGCAGAGCGTGCCCAGACTCGGCGGCGAAATGTACAGAGGTACAGCAATCCGACCGGACTAGATCGCAGACCGTCCGTTGAGGAGAGAGGAAAAACCGGTGACCGAGACGAACTGAGTGAGCGGGGCGGGAGGCAGCTGAGAGCTCGACTTGGCACTATGAATCAAACGGGCGACGCCAAATTGTTGTGCCGCAACCAGACAGCCTTCATCATCATCCATGAAGAGAGACCTTGCCGGGTCAAACCCCAGTAATTGCTGACACTTGGGCCAATATTCCGGACGCATTTTTAGATGCCCCACTTCGAACGCATTGACGATTCGATCGACATGCCGATTGAGGCCGGTCTTGGCGATCTTCACCGATACACCCGCTTCGTGTGCGTTCGTGACGATCGTGACACGCTTCCCGAGTTGCCGAAGGTATCGTAAAAATTCCTCCGCCCCCGGCAGGAACCCGATCATGTGATCCAACTCACGATGCAACGCCACCACATCGATTCCCACTCGCTTGGTCCAGTAATGCAAATCGGTCCAGGCCAACTCACCTTCGACCGACCGGTACATCGCCATGAGTCTGTCGCGCGACTCTTCGAACGGGAGACCGTGAAGCACCGCATACCGACGCGGCAGTTCCTCTTCGAAAAAGAAGTTGTCGAAATGGCGGTCGAGCAGCGTGCCATCCATGTCGAGCAGCACGTCATCGATCTCGTTCCAATTCAGTTGAAATGGCGTCATCTCGTGAGAGTGTACCCGACCAGGGTTGTGTTTGCCAAAATTCTTATGTTACGGTCGACAGATACATCTCCATGCCACGCACCAAGAACACCCCCGTCCAGACAACACCAGCACCCTCTGCCACAACGGCTCGTCCGCCTATTGTGGCTATTATCGGTCGTCCCAACGTCGGCAAGTCGACGCTCTTTAATCGCATGCTCGGCAAGCGCACGGCCATCGTGGACGACGTTCCCGGTGTGACCCGAGACCGTAACTATGCCGACGGCACCTATCGAAATCGTCCGTTCCGGCTGGTGGATACGGGAGGCCTGGACCCGTCGGCCTCGGAAGGTATGCTGGCCCTCATCAAGCGTCAATCGGAGCTCGCCATTGCCGAAGCGGACATTTTGATCCTGCTGATGGATGGCCGGACCGGGCTGACGACCCCGGACCAAGCAGTGGTCCGTCTCTTGCGCGGAACGCCGAAGCCGTTGTTTGTCGTGATTAACAAAATCGATACGTCCAAAGTCGAAACGCTCGTGGCGGATTTCTATCGGTTGGGTACCGAGACACTCTATCCTATCTCTGCTGAACATGGCATCGGCGTCTCCGACCTTCTCGATGCGATCTATCCACTTCTCCCGGTCCCGGATGAGCATGCTGAACAGACGACGATGCCCCGCATTGCCGTCGTGGGGCGGCCGAATGTCGGCAAATCCACGCTGGTCAATGCGGTGCTCGGAGAAGAGCGAGTGGTGGTCAGCGATGTGCCGGGCACCACCAGGGATTCGATCGATTCGATCGCCCTCCACCAAGAACGCAAATATCTCTTCACCGACACCGCTGGCATTCGTCGGCGAGGAAAGATCGACCGTGGGATTGAAGGCTATAGCGTGATCCGATCGCACTTGGCCATCGGACGGTCCGACCTCGGGATCTTGCTACTCGATGCCACAGAAGGTGTGACTGAGCAGGACACGAAGATCGCCGGGATCATCATCAAGCAAGGGCGAGCCTGTTTCCTCCTGGTGAATAAATGGGATCTCCGAGAAGGCGACAGCCAGGCCCGGCAGGAAGTCGAACAGGAGCTTCATCGACGCTTTCCCTTTCTGGCTTGGGCCCCGGTCCTCTTCGCATCCGCTGCGCGCCCCCATTCGCTTAGCCAGCTCTTTCCGACCATCGATCGGGTATTCGCCGCGTTTTCAAAACGGATCCCGACCGGAGCCTTGAACAAGTTCCTCCAGGAAATCCTCGCCACCCATCCCTTGCCGGTGCGGAAAGGCAAACCGACGAAGATCACCAAATCTGCCTTCGTGACCCAAGTCGCCACCCACCCACCGGTCTTTGCCTTGTTTGTCGGTCATCCTGACAACATCACCCCCGCCTATCTCCGCTTTCTCGAGAACCAAATCCGCGAGGAGTATGGATTCGAGGGAACCCCGATTCGCATGCTGGTTCGCAAAAAATAGTTCGTTCAACTTCCGCCACTCCGACACCGACTTTGTACACCATCTGATGATTCAAGGCGTCACGTGATGGTCGCTACAGGCGAGATCATCGCGCTTCCTACACCTGTCGCTCCGGTGCAACTCTTGCACTGTCCTGAGACCATTCCCCCGAAAGGATATCCGTGCCACAATCGTCGCTGCAAAACCAACCCAACTCCTTTCCGAATACTGTCTTCGGAACAGAGGAGATTGCGACTCACGGAACAGATGCGAGACAACAACCCCTCCTCCCTTCTCCCGAGTCAGGCATGATCGTGTTTTCCTCATCCGCTCGCATCCTGCACATGAATGCGCCAGCCCGTACACTGATGGCATTGTTCGGTGCATCCCATGAGCGCTGGCCGCAGCTGGAGCCTGAATCCATGCCGTCCATCCTCACGGAATGCTGTCTCGACGTACTCGCACAACTCCGACGTCGAACCGAGACGCAGGACTGGGCACAATTCGAAATTCGCCGCATCTGCCATATGGTCACACCACCTCTCCTGCTCACAGGGTTCGGGGTGCCGAGTTCATCGAACCGTGAGATCCGTGTCATCGTGACTCTCACGCCCCTGTTCTCCACTTCATCTGCCACACAACTTCGTAACGGTAGACCTTCCGAGCCACCTCGTGATGGCTTTTCGCCTTGACTCCTCACAGGCGCCATGGTATTCGCTCAACCTGATGATGCATTCCGCACAGACAGAGACGTACCTTCCTATGGTTCACAATCGCGCACAGATCAGCGGGCGGTGTGATCCCTTTCTTCGCAGACTACAGCGTGGCCTGATCGAGACCCTCTGTGCCGGGGTGGCGGTCTTCACCCTCTTCGGCCCCGTTGATGCTGAGGAGCCGGCTGCACCGGAAGAAATCCTCTCCCCCACAAGCACAGAAACCTCCGATCCAACCCCTGACGAGGCTGAACCGGTCACAAGCGATCCCTTCATACAGCTATGGGGATCGGTGTGGAGGACGAAGCCTGGGATCGTCTTCGTCAAGACTCCGGTCGGATTGTTGAGTCTCACGTCCAAAACGACGCTGAAGGATCTCAAAGCCTCGATGGAGGTGCACTTTTGGGCACACGAACAGCATGTCGTCGTCGATATCCGAAAAAGGACTGACGGATCGTTAGTCCATCGCTACCTCAGTGGACCCATGACGTCTGAGGACGGTGAGCCGAGAACATTGCATTGGTGGGGGCCTGACGGCGACCTGGCCGTTCAAGTCGGCACGCAGCAGGAACACCTTGTCAACCATCGCGAAGGAGACAGGCTGACCGTTGAGGTCGATGAAACCAATACCATCATCGGGGTGCACGATCTGCAATTCGACTTGCAGGTCAGCCAGATCCCGCCGTCCGGGTCAGATGTGCAGCTCCTTCTCTCGGGAACCGTCTCGAAGCTCAAATCCAACTTCGTCTTTGTCCGCTCCCCGATCGGCCTCGTGATGCTTAATTCGAAGATTGGGATACCCCAAGTGAAGGTAGGGCAACCATTGACGGTGCACATCGACAAGGCGCATGTCACCGTCACGCTGACACCTAAGGAAGCGACCTCGTCCCAACGCACACCCTCGAAGCTCCGCTAATCTCGACCATTGCTACAGCATCCTGCTAGGTTTGCTTGACAGGCCTCAGCCGACCCCCTAGACTTTCCCAACCATGCGCGCCACTGCTCCTAAAATGCCTCCCCAACACCCGCCAGTACAAGGGCCTGACGGATTCGACCGGTTGTATCGAGACCATGTCGACCTCATCCACCGGTACGCCTATCGCCTATGCGGCGAAGCGGAGTCGGCAAAGGATCTCGTTCAAGAAACCTTTCTCAATGCCTACCGAGGACTCAAAGATTTTCGCGGCGAGGCGCAGGTCTCCACCTGGCTGTACACCATCGCGTCACGGGCCTGCATACGGATGCGGCGCAAACGAAAAGGAGAGCCCGAGCACGAACTATCGCTCGATGAATTTGTGCCCACATCGGAAGGGGAGTTTCGCCTTCAGATTCCGATGGACGGACTCAGTCCCGAAGAGGCGCTGCAAAACAAGGAGCTCCGTCAGGCCCTCGATCAGGCGATCGAGAAACTGCCCCCCCAATATCGAATGGCTCTCGTGCTCCGCGATATGGAAGGACTGAGCGCCAAAGAAGTCGGGACCATTATGGGTGTGAATGAGCGCGCCGTAAAATCGCGACTGCACCGAGCACGCTTGTTTGTGCGGCGAGAGCTCAGCGCTCGCGGCATCACCCACCACGATGACCACAAGTCTGGAGGCTTGCGCTCATGACCAAGAAAAAGACGCCGGCGAAGGAAAAACCGTCCAGCCCATCGTCTCACCCCCATACGCATGGCCAAGGCCATTGCCTGGATCTTCTCAAACAGTTGTCCGCCTATATCGACGACGAACTCCCGTCCGATATTTGCCGAGAGATTCGCCGACACCTCGGAGCCTGCCCGAATTGTGAAGTCTTCATTGCCTCCCTCCAACATACCGTCGCGCTCTGCCGGCATCGCCCAGTCCCACCGTTGACCTCGGCCGACCGGTTGAACATGCGCCGCACGATCCTCGACGCGGCCAACGCGCGGTGAAAGGAACGCTTGGGCTCATCGGTGTGGTTCTGCTCCTCTCGATTCCCACACAGGGTCTCTCCGACATCGGCCTTGCTCCCGCCACGAACGGCCACACCGAACAACCACCTCGCTCGAATCTACCCGAAGCCGAGATGGACATAGTGGCCGTAGAGATTCGGTCCAGAATGTTTATCCCGGAGCGCGTCTTCTTGCATCGTGAGAAAAAGACCGTGATCCGGTTTCGCAACCACGATACGGAACTCCATAGCGTGGTGGCCAAGGATCTCTTTGCCGGCATCGACATCGATGTGGGCGGCAATGGGGCGCAGGAGTATGGTCCCAATGGACTCAAGCGGGTCATCATCCCGGCTGAGGGAATGATCGAGTTTCAGTTCACACCGACAAGGACCGGAACCTTCTTATACCTGTGCGACATGCCGGGCCATGAGATGCGGGCCGTGATCGTGGTCGAATAGCCAGAAGTGAGGGCGTCCTCTTCGTGTGTCGTTCGGAATAGAGTTGCTGGTTTCTCGTTTAAGGTTTCAGGTTGTCAGGAACCATCCTCTGAAAACTTGAAACTTGAAACTTGAAACTTGTAACCTGAAACGACAATACCGCCTTCATCTCGGCATTCACACTAGGAGTCTGTTCGACATGACATACTCGCATACCTTCCCATGTGACTGGTCCAGAACCCTGTTCCTCGCTGGAGCCCTGTCGATGGTCGCTGCAATGACCCTGATCGAGGCCTCATCGGCATCAGCTGTTACCGCTCCTAAGAAGGCCAAGCAGGCTGTCACCTCTGCCGAAGCGACGGCTCAGCGTTATGCTGAAGCGATGGGGGCGGGAAACAAGGCTGGAGTCGGCCAGCTCGACTTTTCCTGTCAATATCCCCTCGTGGCCGCAGCCCCCCATGGCCTCAAGCGCTATCCAGCCGACTCCGACCTCGTCTACGACTCCTGCTGGCAGCGCCTCCGAGAGGCCCATGCCCCCACCCTCATCCGGACCGATGTCGGCATGGAGGTCTTGTGGCCGAGTCATGGCGAACTGACATTTTTCAGTGAAGACCTGGACCGCTATCCTGCCTCGGCCTTCGTGACCGACTCGCTGGGTCTCGCACCGCCGGGAACAGGATTCCACACTCACATTATTGGAAGCGCACCGCTCCCTTCAGTCTCGTTCCGCCTTCGATCAGATGGCCCCACCGTCGCAGTGCCGACCACCTTGGTGAAATTGTCCTTTCGTTACCAGGATCCTCTCACTGCTCCCGTGACCTACGCCTCCGGTTCGGTCAAATGGACGACGACCATTAAACGAACCAGACGCGCGCTGAAGGAAGTCACCACCCAGTGGGTCGTTCTCTCCGGACTGAAGACACACGGCTTTGTGAACGACACAGCCGTCGTCAACCTTCCGGTCACCAGCGGAACCGTCTTCGGCAGCGGTGCGCAGGAACAGATTCCCTTTGTCACAGAAACCAGCCGGGCTCTCCCTGATTCTCTAGTCTGGTGGGGACCGACAGACGCCGCTGGCCTCTTAACCGCCGGGGTCGCTCGCGCAGCAGGCTTTCCAGAACTGCGCGACCGCGTGGCCATGTTGAATCGTGTCCTCATCATCGATCCCAATCGGGCCGAGGCCCTCACGGCACTGAGCCGGCACCTCTACACCGTTGTCCTGGGCGAGGCCATCCCATTTCACAAACTCACCGTGAAGGATCCGGCGCTGGCCTTGGTCGTGAACGAGCATTTTTGGAACATCTACTCCCAATCTGTGCGGGTGGACCTGTCGCTGGGAATGGAGATGGGTGGGTTCGACAAACCGACGACCGCCGACTATCTCTACCGTATGCTCTCAGCCATGCAAACATTGGCGATCGTACGGCCGGAACAGCTCGACAACCGATTCCGGTTAGGCGTAGCCCTACGCTGGAACAACGATCAAGAGCCTTCGATCGCGACCCACCAATCTCTGGTCAAAGCCATTTCGCCTGAACGAAGAGCCGGCAGATCCGAAGCCTTGATTCAGCTCGCCTGGTCCCGCATCAACAAAGTGGCTTGGAACCGCATCCTTGACGACACAGATATTCGAACTGCCTATCAAGATGCCGACGACGCGCTCAGGCTCGCCGATCTGCCGCTCGATAAATTCATGGCCGAATACACCAAGGCCTACAGTTTGCTGTTCACCCCGGATCGGGACAATCGGGCGCTCTTGGAGCGACTCACGGAAGCCAAGCGATGGTTTGCTGAAATTCCCGGGCAGACTCCCGACATCTGGAACTTTTTCATTGGAGCAGAATCGTTGAAGGCCGTGTTGGACGCAGATCCCATCTTCCAACCAATCTTGGCCCAGGCGGATACCACGAAGGGGTGACGGCCCTGTTCAGGCTCAGCGCAAACCCGTCCGATCTGCGCTTCCCACCCGTTGACTTGGCATCGCCAGAAGGACTGCTCGCCGTCGGAGGCGACCTAATGCCAGAGCGGTTGCTCGAAGCCTACCGCCACGGTATTTTCCCTTGGTACGACGACGATCAGCCGATCTTGTGGTGGTCGCCCGATCCGCGAACCGTGCTCTTTCCCGACAAACTCCACATCTCCCGCAGCCTCAAAAGAAGCCTTCGTCCCGGCCTCTTCACCGTCACCCTCGATACCTGCTTTCGCGACGTGATGCAACATTGCGCAGGACCAAGACCACAATATCCGGACGGCGGTACCTGGATCACAGCGGAGATGCTCGACGCCTACACGACACTCCATGAACAAGGCTACGCCCATTCCGTTGAAACCTGGAAGGATGGACAGTTAGTCGGCGGACTCTACGGCGTGGCGATCGGCGGAGCCTTTTTTGCTGAGTCGATGTTCACCCTTGTGCCCGACGCCTCAAAAGTCGCGTTGGTCTCACTCGTGCGCCAGCTACAGACCTGGGGATTCCGCATCATCGACTGCCAGCAATCCTCACCGCATGTGATAGCCCTCGGCGCAGAGGAGATTTCCCGCCGGGAATTTCTTGATCACCTCAATACAGCGCTAACACTTCCAGGTCGACGCGGACACTGGCAATTCGACATTCCATGATATAAGTCGTGAGCTGAGAACTTAGTAATAATCGTGCCTCCGCGAACAGGGCACTATACTGGTTGGGCAAGGCACGACTTAGACGAACTCTACAGCAACGTCGCAGTTTTCCTGTTGAGTGCCTGTGCAGCAGTGCTCACCCTTCGCCTTGACCCTCTCTGCG
>JAWXBV010000179.1:0-7905 GCA_034440335.1 Nitrospirota bacterium
CGGGTGGCATAGCCGCCGGGGTTGGGTGGGTGAGAAGTCTGGCCTTTTTGAGCATCCTGAGGCGATGTTGACATCGACGCCATGGGGAAAATTCTTTCGGCATTTTGGGCATTAACCGAGTTTTTCCGCAGACTCCTAAGTAGAGGCCCAGTATCTGCACGAGGCTGGGGTAGATTCCTCACAGCGTCTGAGTCGCCGGATGGGACGGTTTTTTCATGGATGTCAACTCAGACGTTGCGCAACCGGGTGTCCACTGGATTGGGCGAAGGTCATTGTTTATCCAGAGAATTGGAGGCTTGAACTTGTCGAGATTATTCACTCTTCTTTCCATCTTGCTTGTATCGACTGCCGCCGCATCAATTCAATCTTGCACTCCACAGTCTCGGGGCGACGCGGCAGCTAATGCTGTCGCTGCCCAGCTGGAATCTAGACGCAAAGATTGCCCCTCTCTATCGACCTTTCGCGAGTCCAACGCCAAGCTACCATTGCCGACCATGGACGAAACTCGCGTGGTCTTCCATGGCGATTCAATCACCGCTCTGTGGGTTGACCATGGGTTTGGGATGTTCTTCCTCGGCAAGCCCTACATCAATCGAGGCATCAGTGGCGAGCTCACGAGTGTGATTCTCTGCCGCTTTCGATCTGACGTGATCGCAATAAGGCCCAGAGTGGTCGTGATCCTCGCAGGTACAAACGATATCAAATTTGCCAACGTACACGACGCTGCGGGCATTGCAAGGCCGAGCACATTCCACGCGATTACAGATAATCTCGTCTCTATGGCTGAATTGGCTCGCGCGAACGACATTTTCGTCGTCTTGTCTTCGCTGTTACCCGTCAGTGATTATGAGAGGGACAACGATGGGGAGCCAATCATCAGGACCGTGCAGAGACCTCCTGATCAAATCAAAGCACTGAATGAATGGATACAAGAATATGCGGCAAGAAACAGCCATACCTATTTGGATTACCATTCAGCGATGATTGATGAAAAAGGTTTATTGAGAGATGAACTGAGTGATGATGGACTCCATCCAAACGACAATGGATATGCGGTGATGGCACCGCTAGCCCAACAAGCCTTAGCCCGCATTATTCATGAACACTTCTGCTGCAATCGCTGATCCGCTGCTACGACAAGCCTTCGGTCGGCGGGCTCGCCCCTCGGACCTTCAACGTACTGCACGAGTACGTTGAAGGTCCTCAAGGCTCCGCGCGCCGCTCTCGCCACGCGGCTCAGCGATTTCGCGACGAACCGTCATGAATAATGCGGGCTAGCGACAGCTCAGAGGAGCAAGAGATAGGTCCAGAACCGAACCAAGGGAAGCGCGACCACAAGTATGACGGAGAACTTGACGGGGCATGATCTCGCAGGCTCACGTGACAATTCAGCCCGAAACGATGCCGGGGCAGGTGTTTTATCTGGTGTCAGCAATAAGAGCGCTGAGACGCGGGACGCCCTTGTTGGGAGAGAGGAGAGAAGTTGGTGCCGAAGGCGGGATTTGAACCCGCACACCCTTGCGGGCGCTAGACCCTGAATCTAGTGCGTCTGCCAGTTTCGCCACTTCGGCACATCGAGGTGAGTCCCGGATTATCCTGAATTATTGAGGTCCCCGTCAAGCAAGCGGCTTCGATTGCCGATGCGCTGACTCGCGTGAGGCCCACAGTCCTGCCGATGCGATGTCGCGCCGATCGCCGCTGATCACGATTCGTTCGTGAACGAGCCCGGCGGCGCCGAGCAACGGGGCCGCTGCGATCCATGGCGCCTCATCGGCGATCAAGATATCGAATCGGACGCGATGAAACAGGGGATCGTTCAACACTCTCGATGCGGTGGTGACCACGAGCCGTCGATTCTGTATGAAGGCCTGGCGGTTCGTGTTGTCTTCGGCTGCGAGCAATTCTCGGATTTTTTTCGTCCCGCCTAGCCGGACGATCTCCTCTTTGAGTTCGTCAAACTCCGGCCGCATGTCTTTCGGTATTGCTGCCTCCGGCACGAGTACATCGATGCGCACCGTGGCGATGTCGAGCTCCCCTTTCAATTCGGCGCACTGACTCTCATACAGTTCGAGATATTGATGCAGTGATTCGACGTTTTTCCCCACAACCTGCAGGCTGAGCCGCTTGAAGAGGGGAAGGCTTTCATACTCGGCCAGGGTGGCATTCACCTCGTTGATCTTAGCCTGTAGGTCGCCGTGCTGCGTCAGCAGTCGCCACTCCAGGAGACGCACTTCATCGAGATCTTTTTGCTTCTGCCTCTTATACGCCAGTATGGGCGTCAGTTCGCGGAATCGGTCGTATTTGCGCCGGAGCGCGGCCTTCTCTGCGCGGGACTTGGCATAGAATTGATGCATCTGCGCTTCGAATCCCAGTTCCTGAATCCCGACGCCCTCGGCTTGCTGGGCCAAGGACATTTCATAGCGACTCAGCCACGTTTTATATGTGAGCCCCACCGCTTTCATGGCTCGCGCGATGGTTCCGACGAGTACGTCCGCCGCCTGGTGGTCAGGGCAGACCACCAGGATGCGCTTATTCGCGCGAATCAATTCGATCGCCAGCACGGCTAATCGCTGCCGTCGGACTGAAAGCTCGTCTGCCCAGGCGGTCGTGAGGATCGACGACTTGGTGCCTGACCCGGAAAGTTCCTCCGCTCCCGTCGTCGCTTCGAGGAGAGGGGCAAGACGGTCTGCTGGACCAAGTCGATAGGCGTCTGGCTGTGCCAGCATGTTGCGCAATCGCTTGACGGACGTGGCCAGAAGCCCGGCCCGATCGGGAACCACTGTTGCCTCGACACAGGACTGTCCGATGGTATCGAATGTTTGCACGAGGGCCATGTTGCCTTGGCCACTCAGCACGATGCCTTCGGTAGGTTCCATGTCGTCCGGAGGAATAATTGAGAAGGGGATGTCATGCTCGATAGACGAGCCTTGCGGAAGAGTCAACTCATAGAGATGTAACGTGCCGATTGTGTGTACAAGTCGGCCTGCCACCTGATTAATTGGCTGGTCAAGCGCCGTACCGCTCACCCGTGTCTGTTCGGCTTCAAGGCGGAGCGCCCATGTTTCGAGAAGGTCTCGAGCGGTCATAAGATTCTTGGGAGATTGTCCTCGTATCGCGGTCGCCATCATACGGTCGACCTCTTCCACCTGTCCAGCCTGCCTGTTCGGGCATGCGCGTGGTCATGATCATGTTGAGCCGGAGAGGCAGCGACCATCTTTCGTATATTGCGAATTGACTTTTTGCCGGCCCCCCAGTATCCTCTTTCCCTTTCCACCAAAGGAGTTAGGGGCATGAAGGTCATTCTACAAGAAACGATGGAGGGGGTCGGACATCTCGGGGACCTCCTCGATGTGAAAGCTGGGTATGCACGGAACTTTCTGTTCCCACGTAAGAAAGCGGTGCTGGCCGATAGTCGCAGCATCAAGGCCTTTGAGCATATCAAGCGCGTCGCCGGTGAGCGGGCGAAAAAAGAAAAGCTGGAGATCGAAACCCACGCCAAGAGCATCTCGGCGGTGTCCCTCACCATGCAGACCAAGGTCGGCAAGGACGACAAGATGTTCGGGTCGATCACGACTAAAGATATAGCGGAACAATTGGCAGAACAGGGCTTTACCGTGGATCGGCGCAAAATCCAACTGGACCATCCGATCAAGGAACTCGGCACCTTCACTGTGCCGATTAAGCTTCCGCGGGACGTGACGGCCACTGTGGTCATCCATGTCGTGAAGAAACAGGAAGCCGAAACGGCCCCAGCTGAGGCCTAACGGACCGCGGGGAAACTCAGTTTTTACATAAAACAGTGTCGGAATCGTACAACGCAGCGCTGATGCGAAAATAGTCGTAGTGCGCTCAAGAGGCTGTCCGCAAAGCAGTAGCAAGCGAAGGGGCGAGGAGGTAGGGACTGCACTTCGTGGGTCCGTTCGCCCATGTAATATGTCTTGGTGAACGGAAAAGCCCCTCCAGTGATTCCGACTCCCGAAGACTCTCGTTGAGCTTCTGAACGATGCGAGAACGATGCTCGGGGAAAAGCGCGTCTCGGCGCGCGGGGGTTGGGCGGGTGAGACGACCGACTTTTTCAGCATCCTACTAACGAGGGAATGAGCTGTTATGAGCGACGTGGTCGGTTCTTTAGACGCACTCAAAGCCACAGACCCGGATGTCTACGCTGCGATTATTGCCGAGGGAGAGCGGCAACGTGACAGGTTGCTGCTGATCGCTTCGGAGAACTTCGCCAGTCCCGCCGTCCTTGCCGCTCAAGGCTCCATCATGACCAATAAGTACGCCGAGGGGTATCCGGGCAAGAGGTACTACGGTGGTTGTGAGCATGTGGACACCGTGGAGGACCTCGCGATCCAACGGTGTAAACAAATTTTTGGCGCCGAGCATGTGAATGTGCAGCCGCACTCAGGGTCGCAAGCCAATATGGCGGCCTACCTGTCTGTGCTGAAACCAGGCGACACCATCCTGGGCATGGACCTCGCCCAAGGGGGTCACCTCACTCACGGCAGTAAGGTCAATTTTTCGGGGATTCTGTTCCGTGTGTTTTCCTACGGCGTAGAACGTGAGACTGAAATCATCAACTATGACGCGGTACAGAAGGTGGCGGAGGAATGCCGCCCACGCCTGCTCGTCGTCGGCGCCAGCGCCTATGCGCGCACCTTCGATTTTCCACGATTCCAACAGATCGCCAAGTCGGTTGGGGCCTATCTGCTGGTCGATATCGCCCACATCGCCGGGCTGATTGCCGCAGGGCTCCATCCGAATCCTGTTCCCTATGCCGATTTTGTCACCACGACTACCCACAAGACCCTGCGTGGACCCCGAGGTGGCGTCGTGATGTGCAAAGCTGAGCATGCCAAAGCGGTCGACAAACTCCTCTTCCCAGGAATACAAGGCGGACCCTTGATGCATGTGATCGCGGCGAAGGCCGTCGCCTTCAAGGAAGCCCTCTCACCATCTTTTACGCGGTACCAACAACAGGTCATCGCCAATGCAAAGGTGCTGGCCCAAGGGCTCCTCGACCGTGGGTACAAGATTGTGTCGGGCGGCACGGATACGCATCTGATGCTGATGAATCTGACGAACAAGGGCATTACAGGCAAAGAAGCGGACGCGGCTTTGGGCGCTGCCGGCATTATCGTGAATAAGAATGCCGTGCCTTACGACGAGAAGCCGCCGGCCGTCGCCAGCGGCATTCGACTCGGCACTCCCGTTGTGTCGACCCGTGGGATGCGGGAAGCCGAGATGAAAGAGATTGTGGCCTTGGTCGACCGGGTCCTACAGTATCGGCAAGACCCAGCGGCACTCGAGGAAGTCCGCGCTCAGGCCAAAGCACTCTGCGGTCGTTTCCCAATCTTTCATCCCTACTAACCCGCGTCAGACGGGGCAGGATCACCGCCTGTGAAATGTCCGTTCTGCGATGAACACGAAGATAGGGTCGTCGACTCGCGCACGGCGAAGGATGGCGAGGTGATTCGCCGCCGACGCGAATGTCTCGGCTGCAAGCGCCGCTATACGACCTACGAACGTGTTGAAGAAATTCTTCCAATGGTGGTGAAGAAGGACGGCCGCCGCGAGTCATTCGACCGTACCAAAATTCTTGCGGGTCTCAAGAAGGCCTGTGAAAAACGACCGATCAGTACCGCCACGATCGAAGTCGTGACGGATCGTATCGAGAAACGCATTCAGGAAATGGGCGAAACCGAAATCGAGAGTCGGATCGTGGGCGAAGAGTTGATGAAAGAGCTTCATCAGCTGGATCAGGTCGCCTATGTTCGCTTTGCCTCTGTCTACCGCGAATTCAAGGACATTGACCAGTTCATGGACGAGCTGAAAACATTGGCTCAGCAACGTCGCGAGCGGTGAGGGCTGCGGAATTCCTTCTTCTCTTCAGCGTCCCCTCTCCATGTCTTTCCATCGTTCGTCGGGTTATCCCATGGCGCCATGTTTCAGCGAGTACGTGTCATAATGCCGGCTTTTCAATCCAAGTCTCCCAGGCTGCCACCCAAGTCTGGAGTATCGAGCGGGACGCATGTGGCGATCATCGGTGCAGGCCGCGGCGGCACGGCGCTGATGGAGATCTTTGCGACAGACCCGCTGGTCAAAATCGTGTGCGTGGCCGAAGTTCAGAAAAACGCTCCAGGCGTCATACTGGCGAAACAGCTTGGCATCCCTGTGACCCGCAATTACCGGCGGCTCCTGGACCTCGAGCGCGTGGACCTCATCATCGACGTGTCGGGCGATGCCAAGGTGTGGGAGTTGCTCCAAGACTTTCATCGAATGGGCGTGACCATCATCGGTGGGGCCAGCGCCAAATTCATGTGGGAGCTCATCGATGCCCGCATCCGCGCAACCTCCGAGATCGAGAAAACCTTAAATAAATACCAATCCCTCTATCGATTGTATGTCAAGGAGACAGGTGTGGCGGTGACGGAGGAACGGACACGTATTGCGTGCGAGATGCACGACGGCCTTGTACAGAACTTGGCCGGGGTGAATTTCAAGCTGGATCTGAGTCTACAACTGATTCGAAAAGACCCGAAAGCCAGCCTGGCCACCTTGCGAGAAAGCAAAGCCCAACTGAAGCTGGCCATCCATGAAGCGCGGCAAGTCATCTTCAATCTCCGCCCCCTCCACTACGACAAGATGGAGTTGTTCCCGGCCCTGACCAATTATCTCACCTCCTACGAAACTCAATATCACATTAAGACGGAGTTTCGGGTCTCCGGCGATGAACAAATTTTATATCCGCGCACCAAGATTTTTCTGTTTCGCATTGTGCAAGAGGCTCTCAGCAACGTGGAGAGACACGCGAAAGCGACTCGGGTTACTGTGGGGCTGGACATCGACCTCGAACGCCTCAAGGTGACCATCGTGGACAACGGCGTGGGATTCGACATGGACACCGTGCTGCGCGATCCCGATAAATGGGACCATTTCGGGATTCGCGGCATCCTGGAGCGGGCTCGACTTGTGGGCGGTGAAGGCAAGATCGAGTCTAAGAAAGGGCGCGGGACGACTATCGTTGTCGACATTCCCCTGGTGAATAAGGAGATGATATCCCATGGAAAAAATTAAGGTGCTCATTGCGGACGACCATCGCGTCGTCCGCGAAGGACTGGCTGCAATCCTCAAGACGAAAGACGACATTCATATCGTAGGAGAAGCGCAGGATGGCATGGAAGCAGTCGAGAAGGTCAGGACGTTGGTCCCCGATGTTGTGTTGATGGACGTGAGCATGCCCCGGATGGGCGGAGTCGAAGCGACCAGACAAATCAAGCGTGAGTTCCCTCACATCGGAATTGTGGCCCTGACCATGTACGACGAGCAACAGTACATCTTCGATTTGGTGCGCGCCGGCGCCACGGGATATCTCTTGAAAGATTCCGAGTCCTCTCAGATCGTCGCCGCGATTCGTGCGATCTATAAGGGTGAGTCACTGATCCATCCATCCGTCGCGAGCAAGATCTTGGCGGAGTTCTCCTTGATGTCCCAGAAGAAGGGGAGAAAGCCTGGATGGGTCGAACACGATCTGACGGAGCGAGAGATCACGGTCCTACGCTTAGTCGCAGACGGCAAGACGAACAAGGAGATTGCCAATAACTTGGACCTGAGCGAAAAGACCGTCAAAAATCATGTGCGGAACATTTTCCATAAGCTGCAAGTCTACGACCGCACGCAAGCGGCCATCTTGGCCATTCGGAAAGGCCTCATCGAGTTGGATCCCCGACCGTAGGTGTTGTGGCCGGCAAGTGAAAACCGTCTAGCAGTATGCTGAAAAAGTCCGCCAGCGGCGTTCTCGCATCGCTCAGAGGCTCAACGAGAGTTGTTCGGAAATCGGAAGTACTGGAGGGGCTCTTCCGTTCGCCAAGACCTATTGTAAGGGCAAACGGCCCCACGAAGTGC
>JAWXBV010000180.1:0-5905 GCA_034440335.1 Nitrospirota bacterium
CGCAAAAAGGCCGTCCAGCAAGGCCGCAGCGAGCGAAGAGGCGAGGCGTACGCTTCGGTACGTTGAGCCTCTGAGCGATGCGAGAACGCCGCTGGCGGATTTTTTCCGCATCCTGCTAGAAACTGGACTCAACCCCGACCATCTGAGCTCAGATACGCACCTTCACGTCAGTGCCGTCGATCTGCACGTCATACCGCTCCACTTTCGCCGAGGGATTCGTCACGCAGGCGCCGGTGGCCACATCGAATTGCCACCCGTGCCAGGGGCAGGTCACAACCGACCCTTCGAGATCCCCCTCACCAAGTGGACCGCCTCGATGGAAACAGGTGTTGTCGATGGCGTGGAATGTGCCATCCACATGAAAGACCGCAAGGGTTTTGCCGTTCACCTCTGTGACGATCCCGCAGCCAGGTTTCACATCGGTTGTGCCGGTCACTCGTACACACGTTCCCATCACCCATCCTATCCTGTTATCTGCCGATTATGTTTTCGCAGCGGGGTTCTTGATTTTATTCAGCAGACTTTCGATCGGTGGCACTCCCGTTGCGGCGCTGGTGACTCCCGTCACAACTTTCAGTGCAATCTCCCTGAATGCCGCTGATTGCGGAGACGCAGGATCGGCGACGACGATCGGGGTGCCTGAGTCGCCGCCGTCGCGAATGGCCGGGTCGATCGGTACGCGGCCGAGGAATGGGATCCCGAGCTTGGCAGCAGCCCGCTCCCCTCCCCCGTGCGAAAATATTTCGGTTCGCTCGCCGCAGTGGCCGCAGAGAAAATAACTCATGTTCTCCACAATCCCAAGGAGCGGCACATTCACCTTTTGGAACATCATCATGCCTTTGCGGACATCGTGCAGGGCCACTTCTTGTGGCGTGGTCACGGTGATGGCGCCGGTCAGTGGGACTAACTGGGTTAGGGTCAGCTGTGCGTCTCCGGTGCCGGGCGGCAGATCGATAAACAAGTAATCCAGCTCTCCCCACAGTACGTCGCGGAAGAGTTGTTGAATCGCCGTATGGACCATTGGGCCTCGCCACACCACGGCCGTATCTTCCGGGACGAAAAATCCCATGGAGATGAGCTTGACGCCGTGGCTTTCTGCTGGAGCGATCTTGCCGTCTTTCTGTTCCGGCGGCTTGGTCACCCCCATCATCATGGGAATGTTTGGGCCATAGATATCTGCGTCGAGCAGGCCGACCTTGGCGCCGGTTAAGGCGAGGGCGACGGCGAGATTCACCGAGACGGTAGACTTACCGACTCCGCCTTTCCCGCTGCTGACAGCGATCACATATTTGACGCCGGGAATGAGGTTCTCTTTCCCATGACCGGTCTGAGGTCCGGCGGGATGTTCTGTCGCCATGAATCGCTCCTCCTCTAACAGGACGCTGAAAAAGTCTGCCAGCGGCGTCCTCGCATGGCTCAGGGCTCAATGTACTGAATCGTCCGTGCCGCTCCGCTTGCTGCGGCCTTGCTGAACGATCTTCATGTGGCTGACTCTCGGGCCAGCCGACACATCATAAACGGAAGAGAGGGTGAAAGAAAATGGGGCTATTGGGGATGAGGAAGGGATTTAGGTAGATAGGCTGAACGCTGAAGGGGGAATTCATGATCACGCAACACGTTCCCAACCCTAAAGACCTTCAGCCGATTTACCTGAATTGCCGGGAATCGTTTACCCGACGGTGGGATCGTTACGGCGAAGATTACTCGTAAGGCCGATCAGCGAAAGCGTGTAAATGATCCATTTCGAGGGGTCGAAATTGTACCACTGCGGTCCGTTGCGGTAATCGCGCGCATAGGCATGATGAAAATTATGATAGCCCTCGCCGAAACTCACGAAGGAGACCAGCCAACTATCGCGGCTGCTGTCTTTCTTGCTGTAGGGTTGCGCCCCGACCATGTGACAGAGTGAATTGATCGTGAAGGTGGAGTTCAGCACCATAAATAATCGGAAGAGACCCCCCAAGAGTAGTCCGCTGACGCCGCCCTGCCAGCCGCCGTGCCACAGACCAAGAACAAAAGGAAGAAGCAGTCCCGTCACCACGATCGGCCAATAGTAGCGATGTTGCCACATCACAATAGGGTCTCGGCGCAGACGGACCTCGTATTTTTCCTTGCGATGGATGCTATTGTAAAAAAGCCAGCCGCAGTGGCTATGCCAGAATCCCTTCGTCGCGTTATAGGGATCTTCTTCCTCATCCGTCTTGGCATGATGGCGGATATGATCGCTACCCCACTTGAGGGCAGAATTTTGCAGCGCCCATCCGGCTGCGATGAGAATACAGACCTTGACCCAGTTCGGACATTCAAAGCTTTGGTGCGAGATGAGCCGGTGATAGCCGACGGTGATACCCATGCCTGTCACGATGTACAGGGCAAAGAACAGTCCCCAATCGAAGAGGCCGAACCCATAGTAATAGCCATAGAGTGGGAGACCGATGATATTGGCAACGACGATCGCGCAGAAGAGCGCAAAGTTGAGCGGTGAAAACGGCGCTGTGGCTTGTGGGACTTCAGTTGTTGTTGTTGTCGCGAGCATTACCTCTCCTTAAGAATAGAATCGAGTCTCGCATTACGTTGGGCCAAGCTACGGGAGGGAGAAAATAGGCGTCATGCAGCATACCGAATTCTCATGAATGTTTCAAGCAAATGCTTACAGTGTATACTGACGGTATACTCCGACTCACGACCAGTGAGGTACCGATGCCGGGAATAACCTCCCCCCTCGAATCTCGCGTAGCCCGTATCGGTGAACAGCTCGCCCGTCTTTCTGCCGGTCGAACTCCCACGCTCTTTGAAGGCCGCTGGTGGTCGCACCAGGCGCTCAACCTGGCCATGCAGGACAGCCATTTCAAGGCACAGCTGTTTCGATTCATCGATGTCCTGCCTTCAATTACAGACGACGAACAGGTGCTCACGCTGGCTCGCGAATACTTGGGCGATGGAGACACGGCGCTCTTCGGCACTCATTGGGGACTCAAAGCCCTTTCCAGCACCAGCCTGGGGGCTCGGCTCAGCGGCAAGGCGATTAGAAGCCAGGTTGAGCATATGGCGCGAACCTTTATTGCCGGAGCGACCATCGAGGAAGCGGTGCCGCGCTTGACCGGTCTGTGGCAGGATGGACGAGCCTGCTCGGTGGACTTGTTGGGTGAGGCCACCATCAGCGATCAGGATGCCGATCGATACCGTGATCGCTGTGTGGAAGCCCTGACTCTGCTTGGACAAGAGGCGGGCACATGGCCTTCCCTTCCCTTACTCGAGAAGGACCATCTCGGACTGATTCCGCGGGTCCAGCTCTCCATCAAAATCTCTGCCCTCTCTCCTCATCTCGACCCGATCGACCCGGAAGGAAGTTACTGTTCCGTGGCGGCTCGGCTCAGACCTATTCTCGATCTGGCGATGCGCCTCCCCGCCTCGTTGATCTTTGATATGGAACAGGCCGATGTGAAAACGTTGCTGCTGGAGATCTTCACCCGGCTCTTCGCAGAGCCTGCCTATAAGAACTACCCCTATGCGGGCCTCGCATTGCAGGCGTATCACCGGGACACGGAACAGGATATCGAGGGGCTCTTGACCTGGGTCCGTCGCCGTGGGGTACCCATCACGATTCGACTGGTGAAAGGGGCCTACTGGGATTCGGATACGATCCGCTATCAGCAACGAGGCTGGGCTGTTCCTCTCTTTGAACAAAAAGCATTGACGGATGCTAACTATGAATCGCTCACGCAGCTCATCTTGTCTCAGACCTCCATCATACGACCAGCCTTCGGCACACACAATCTCCGTACGCTGGCCCATATCGAGGCGGTGGCAGAGTCGCTCAGGCTCTCTCCTGAGGCCTGGGAATATCAGATGATCTTCGGCATGGCCGAGCCCTTTCAGCATGCGGTCACGCAGTATGGGCGCCGCCTACGGCTCTATACCCCGGTAGGCGATCTACTTCCGGGCATGGCCTATCTTGTGCGGCGGTTACTGGAAAACACCTCGAACGAATCGTTCCTACGCAAGGAGTATGTGGAATCGCACTCGTTGCGTACCTTGTTGGCTCCGCCGATTCTTGAAGCACTGAGTCAGAGGCAGCCCCTGGTGTCTCACCCCAGCAGTATTCAAGAGTTTCGCAATGAACCTCAGCGTGACTTCTCTCAGGCTGACAGCCGAGTGGCGATGCAACAGGCCTTGGCGACTGTGCGGTCTCAACTGGGCCGTCAATGGATGTCGTCGTCAGGGGGCCTACCGCTCACGGGGCCTCTCATTGAGTCCCGCAATCCAGGATGCCCGGATGAAGTGGTGGGCCGGTTGCCCAGTGCGAGTGCGCTGGATGTCGACCAGGCGGTGCGCCAGGCGATTCAGGCATCGGGGTCCTGGCGCGACACATCGACGGAACGACGAGTGGGCATCATGCGTGTCGCCGCTTCGATCATGCGGAGCAGGCGCGATGAGTTGGCGGCTTGGGAGATCGTGGAATGTGGAAAGCCCTGGCGGGAGGCAGATGCAGATCTCGCGGAAGCGATCGACTTTCTGGAATTTTATGCGGCAGACTGGCACAGACTCGCTTCCCCACGACGGTTAGGACAGGAACCGGGGGAACTGAACCAGCGCCTCTATAGCCCCCGTGGGGTGACGGCGGTCATCGCTCCATGGAATTTTCCGCTGGCGATTTCGACCGGCATGGTGTCGGCGGCACTCGTGACCGGGAATCCCGTGATCTTTAAACCTTCCGAGCGCTCGCCCATGATGGCGCATTGGCTCACAGAGATCATGCGGGAGGCCGGTGTGCCGGAGGAAGTGCTCTGCTGTGTGCAAGGCGGACCTGACATCGGGCGTGCACTGGTGCGCCATCCCGATATTGCCACGATTGCCTTTACCGGCTCGAAGGACGTGGGGCTCGGCATCCTTAACGATGCCGGCACGTTGAGGCCGGGGCAACAGATGGTGAAGCGGGTGCTGGCAGAGATGGGAGGGAAAAACGCCATCATCGTCGATGAGACGGCGGATCTCGATGATGCGATTACCGGAGTGGTCTCATCGTTCACCGGCTATGCGGGACAGAAATGTTCCGCCTGCTCGCGGGCAATCGTGCATGAGGCGATCTACGAGAGTTTTCTGAATCGCCTCAAAGAAGCGGTGCTGAGTCTGAGGATCGGCAATCCGGAAGAACCTGGCACGCAGGTCGGGCCGGTCATCGATCGTCGAGCGCAGTCAAAGATTCAGGAATACATCGAGATTGGAAAGAAAGAAGCCCGCCTGCTGGTAGAAGGAACCGTGACGAGGCCAGGGTGGTATCTCGGGCCAACGGTGTTTGCGGATGTGGCGCCGACACATCGAATAGCTCAAGAGGAAATCTTTGGGCCGGTTCTGTCAGTGATGAAGGCTGGGTCCTTCCACGACGCGCTGATGCTGGCGAATTCGACGGCCTATGCCCTCACGGGCGGTGTCTATTCGAGAAGCCCGGCTCACCTGGAACTGGCACGGCAGCGATTCGATGTCGGGAATCTCTATCTCAATCGTCCGATTACCGGCGCGTTAGTGGGGCGTCAGCCGTTTGGGGGCCATCGACTCTCCGGAGTCGGCGCGAAGGCCGGAGGGGAAGAGTACCTGATGCAATTCGTGGTCGCCCGCATCGTGAGCGAGCAAACCCTCCGTCGAGGATTCGCCCCGCCCGAGTGAGGTCTTCGACGGCTTGATGTCGTACGATTCCAGTTCCTCCATGATCTCCGTGACCACGCCCCGATCTTCCAACGGAGAGAGTTCCTGCCGCTCGACATATTTGACCAAGCCCAAGCCCTTCACAAACCAGGCGGTCATGACATCGATCCCGATTGCGGTTCTCTTCGCACCGGAGAGATGAATCTGCATGTGCATCCGCGCTTCTACCTTCACGGCATCCTTGAAGGTGCCGGCCGGCACC
>JAWXBV010000181.1:0-30647 GCA_034440335.1 Nitrospirota bacterium
CCGTCTCGCGACGCGACTGCGCGATTTCGTCCCTCGACTGTGCTCGGGAACCTGAGCTTTGTCGAAGGGCGACGAACCGTCATGAATCATGCGGGCTAGGAGATGGCAGAGGCCTTGGCAAATGTTCTCAATACCGTTGAGACTTCCTTGAACGATTCAGCAAGCTTGTCCAGTTGTGATCCCTTTGACGTCACCTCACTGGCGATAGACGTAAGTTGGCTCTCATAGCTCTCAACCTCGGCGGACACCTTCGCGAGTATCTCTTTACAGGCAGTCAGTTCCTGCTGTAGTTGCTGGGAACTGGCTTGGGTGGCCTTGATCTCCTCCATCGAAGCTTGCACCTGTTGCGTCAATCGGCCGACATAGGCTTCCCGGTTCCGCATATCGGATTCCAGGTTGATCCGTACTTCTTCGCTCTCGCGGCGGCGCTCCTCCAGATTACGAAGGGCCTGAATCCAGGAAGCGAGGTCCCCGTTGAACTTTGGCGAATCAGGCAACGGCTGCCCACGCTCCAACGCCTTTACCGCAGGGTGTAGCCATTCGATGAATGCCATCACCTCGCCCATCTTCAGGTCGGTCGTCGAAGCGGGACTTGGCCAAAGTGTGCGCTCACAGTTCGGAGGGGCCTGTGTCGGCTGTGAGGCTGCGAACGGTTTTACGTTCCTCTGTTGGCCATTCTTCGGTTGTGCCCATCGATGATATTCCAACAGGACCGCGATACAATGGCGACACATCGGCTCTTCCGGGAGTGGGCAGCTGCACTTTGAGATGAGATACCCCTCCTTGAGACGGATCGTCTGTTCGTAGAGGCCGGAATTCCCGATGACGGCGGACGAAATCTGGGCATTATCGGCATCGACGATCCGAACGCGATTTTCAGAGTGGTACTGATTGCCGATGTGAAAGGCATTGCGATCAGCCACTGACTTGATCATGGGAGGATCCAGGAGGCTTAATCGCTGAGCGGAACAGGGAATCTTGTTTCGCATGTGTTGCGTTCTCAATCGCGAACAACCCGCCACTGCTATTGCGGCGTAGTCTGAAACAGAGCCGGAGAACTGTCAAGAATCCATCGTTATTCAACGGGCGGTTGCATCACCGCTCGCGTCGTTCATCGACACCAATCAGATCCGTGAGTGAGACCCGTCGGCAAGGGGCGGGGCGGCTGTGTCGTGATCGTCCGGATTGTTGACATCACGTGACAGTGCCCGTGCCCACTTCAACCAGACAGGGTGTCGGTGCGCCATCACGAGATTAACTGGAACTAGATTCGTCCATGATGCGTTCGTTGAACGTACAACATGAGCAAGCAAAGGATCATTTCGGAAACCTGTTGTACAACTTACGGCTATTTCAACATCGGCGAGGTAGCCCCTTCGCACTGACCGGTGTCAGCCACAGATAGTCCGCAACCTTCTCGCGGATCATGCCTTGTAACTCCTCGCTACGCCCCACGTCGAACGATGTCATATAGATGCTGATCTGGCGGACCTGATCGGTCAGGCGGCGGGCCACTCGCTTCGGAACCGGAAGGTTGTACTGAATGTGCCCAGCTCCGGTATAGCTCACCAGCGGCCCAGCCATGGCGTCAGCCCCCACGCGAATCCGGTTGAGGCGCTGGACCAACGTCTTGGCCATCCCTTCGTCGCGAAACATGGAGGCGTCGAGCATCGTCTGATAGAGGCTGTCGTCTCCCTTGCCATGACAGGCCTGAAGTTGCTCAAGAATACGGGCTCGATAGACTGGATCCTCGACGATCGCCTCATCCTTCATGCCCCATTGCACCATCAAGGGATCAGACGACGCCTGAGCCAAGCCGTTCTTGGCGACGACTCGCACCAACGGCTTTGGAGGATTCATGGCGTCCACAGTCCAATGATGATCTTTCGCCAGCTGAACCAGCGGTTCATAGTCCTCGAACTGGCCGCCCCAGTTCTGTCGCCACCGGACTGCCTCGAGGAATTCCTGGCGGTTCATGTCTGACCCTGAAACATACAGATCTAACGCCGCTTGGCCGTCCCAGCCAAACATTTCCATGGCCAAGGCCGGTGTACGCCCTTCTGTCTTCAGCCTCCGCAGTATCGACAGTGCCGCATCGATATGAAACCGATTGTGATGTTCCTCTCCTAGGTAAATGATCTCCTGCTGGAGCAACAACGCGGTCCACTGGTCGAGAGAGATAGGGTGACCCGTCGCGGTATCAATGATCTGCCATTCCTTGAACGGTGCGTGCTGCACATCCTGTGAGGAAGCAGATGATCTGGCACCGCCTCCGTTCGTGCAGGCGACGGTGAACCATAATCCCCCGACGATCAACAGCACCTTGAATGTGGCAAGGATGGCCTGTGCCGCGAACATCACCGGTGTCTTACTCATACCCACTTCCTAACACAGCGCTCTCAGGATGGGCAAGGCAGCAACCTTGACGCTGATGGGCCAGGTCGTTATGCTGCTACCGACTTATGAACTAACATCGACAGATCTGCGTTCACATTCCACACCAAGCGACTCATGAATTCTCCCGAACAGGTTCTCGCAGACTTTCGGTCACAGGTCACTCAACTTTTGCAGGAACGCGATAAGGAGTGGGAGGCCTCGCGCAAACTTGTTGAGGCCAAGCAGCTCAGTGACACGTTGAAACGGGTGATCGATGAAGCCCACCGCATCGATCTTCCCGTCGTTATCCGCGATGCGATCACCCTGGCGTTGGGAAACTCAGAAGCCACCAGTATTCAAAATCTCCCAGGCCCACGGCTCAAAGAACTCACGGGGCTTCCTCCCACCAAAGCCATACGAGCCCTCTGTGTGTGGTTCGGCATCATTGAGGGCCCGGCGTCTCAATGGCCTGTGACCTCCCTGCGCAGCGAAGAAATTGACGCGTTCGTCCAGTCCCATCCCAATCCCTTTGACCTCTTGCTCGAAGCAGACGTGACCTCCCTGCTCGATCTGGGAGCCGGCGATCTCTCATTTGCCACAGAGTTGGTCGAGCTCTACGTCGCTCCCCTTCAACAGCGGCAGCGCGAGTTGATTCTTCATGCGCTTGATCGACTACAACCAGGCTCAAAACTGGGTGGCCCGCTCCATCCGGATCGGGAGCGACTCAATGGCCTTCGCTCTCGGACTGGGCTCTCGTTTCAATTCTACGGGAACCAGGACATGTTTAACCTGAGCAATCTCGATCAGGCAGGGAAGCTCGCACCCCGCTACACGATCACGACCTGCTGGGCTCCCGCGACACCCACGTTTGCCTACGAACCGACCAGATTGTCCGATCAGATTATCACGCAAGAGCTCCATCGAACCAAAGGGACGTTCCGGCAAACTCACTATTTGGGCGAACCGGCACTGGAGGTTCAGCACGGGGACCGCGCTCTTCTTTTTCCACCATGGAAGTTCGAGATTCGAGGCCCCCTCGTTCTGCTCGACCTCCTGGCGCGCCGAGGCCTCCTCTGCGTGCTCGGCGCCGTTGACACCCAAGTTTTTTGGGAAGTCCTGGCACAACTCCTCGACGACGTCCGTTACCGACCAGAGAATCAGCCGTTCACATCGGAGAACCTCCCAACGATATTCGGCGAAATCTTTGAGCGATTCTCAGGCCTTACGAATGGCGAGACGGTGAATCTCTCAGACTGCGGCCCATTACGCAGACAGATCCCCCACGTGCTCCCCCTTCTCCCTACGCAGGATTCCTCCTATCGCTTTCGGTCCGTTCAGATTCGCCGGGGAGCGGTTTTCCCAGGAACTCCCGCCAGCAGTACCGCACGACGGTTTTCCGATATGGTCGAAGAAAGCCCTCCTTGGATGCTGATCCTCGTACCGGAATAGCAGGAGGCTGAAAAAGTCCGCCAGCATCGTTCTCGCGTCGCTCCCAAAGACCGTGAAACGTGAGGCGTGAAACGTGAAACGTGAAACGAGGGTCAGCCTCTGAGCTGCGGCCTTGCTGAACGAAATGTTTGAGCCTCCTGCGGGACGGTCCCGCTGTTGTTGTGGCACGCGAGCGACCCGTCGAAGTTCTCGTGTGCGGAATATAGTCTTTTCGCAGCCTGATAACACTGAACCCGAACAGCCTCTTCGGCGCAAACCCCTACGAGTCGCCTCTCCTCTCCAGACCTGTCGATGCAAAAACTCATGTGAAAATTGACCGCCCATAGACCCTTTGTTAGACTTCGAGCGTGTCAGATTACCATACATGCCTGAACCACTAGGACCGTTAATCTTAACATGAGCTCAGTTCACACCATCCGGTCGATCCAGGACAATATTGCGCTGGTTATCAAGGGGAAAACCCATGTAATTGAAATGGCGGTCGTCTGCCTTCTGGCCCGTGGGCACCTTCTGCTCGAGGATGTGCCTGGTGTCGGCAAAACCACGCTGGCCCATAGCTTGGCCCGATCGCTGGACTGCTCATTCAAGCGCATTCAATTCACGAGCGATCTCTTGCCTTCCGACATCGTCGGCGTCTCCATGTTTAACCGGCAAAAACAGGGGTTTGAGTTCATACGAGGTCCGATTTTCGCGAACGTCGTGTTGGCCGACGAGATCAATCGCACCACACCGAAGACCCAGAGTAGTCTCCTGGAAGCGATGAGTGAAGCGCAGATTTCCGTCGATAATCAGACGCATCCGCTTGAACAACCTTTTATGGTTATCGCCACGCAAAACCCTGCGGAGTATCACGGGACGTTCCCCCTTCCGGAATCCCAGCTCGATCGGTTTTTGATGCGTCTCTCTATTGGATATCCCACGCTGGAGGAAGAGAGGAAAGTGCTCGACCGTCCCTATTCGTTGCACCCTGCTGACAGACTGGAAGCGGTCCTCTCAGCTCACGAAGTATTGGCCTTGCAGGCCCGGGTGGATCAGGTCCACATGGAAGAGAGTCTGACGGACTATCTGCTCGCGATCGTACAAGCCACCCGTCAGAGTGAGCTCCTATCCCTGGGAGTCAGTACACGTGGCGCGCTGGGGCTGAACAAAGCAGCCAAGGCTTTAGCGGTCGTCCGCGGACGCGATTATTGTCTCCCCGACGACATCAAAGAACTGGCGCCGATCGTGCTGTCCCACCGCGTCATGTTGAAGCGGACCCACGGCATGAGGACCCAGAGCTTTGAACAGGCAGAGCGTATGGTGCTGGACATTGTCGAGACCGTTTCCGTTCCTGTCTAGCCCGCATGATTCATGAACGCGTCTGCTGCAATCGCCGATCCGCTGCTCTTGGGCGTGAAGCGTCGTTTGTCCGGAAGTGGAGTGTCCAGTTTCAGGTTCCAAGTTTCAAGTTCGACCTCTGAATTTCACCAATCCGACTCACACAACTTGAAACCAGAAATATGAAACGCGAAACACTTACACGAGATACGCTTCACGAGGAACACGTTTTCCTGGCAATTTCGCGACGAACCGTCATGAATCATGCGGGCTAGGCAGGCTCAGATGGATGTCCCAGCCAACTGAATACCCTAACGAGTGTGAAGCACCTATTTTTCAACCTTCGTGCCTCCCCAGCCTTCTCTTTCGTCCGGGCCCTATCCGGGCGGCGGTCGATTCGTCTCACATCTGAAGGGACGAAGTTTTTGCTCTTCACATTCGGGATCGGGCTCGCCGCCATCAACACCGGTAACAATCTGTTTTACTTACTCCTCGCGATGATGCTCAGCCTGATCGTGATCTCCGGATTGCTCTCAGAGCACTGTCTCCGGAGATTGGAGTTTCGCCGGCATGTGCCAGATCTCATCATTGCCAATGAGCCAACCACCCTCACCCTCTCCATCACGAATCGCAATCGGTACCTGCCAAGCTGTTCCCTTCGCTTCTTCGATGTCGTCGAGGGCCAAGATGTCGACCGAGGTCTCGCGATCCATCTCCTGCCCGCACGGAGCTCTGTGCTCCTATCCTATCCACTTCTTGCCACAACACGGGGTTGGATCCGGCTTGAAGCCACTCGGGCTCACACACTGTTCCCCTTCGGCCTGTTTCTCAAGAAAGGGCACTATCCCGCAGACGTGCATCTGCTTGTCAGTCCCCCCATCAAACCCCTCACCTTGCGATTCGTCGATGAATTGGTGAGTGAAGGGCAAGGAGAATCGATCCCACGACGAGGAGATGGAACCCAACTCTACAATCTCCGCCAGTATCAACCGGGCGATGACTCCCGATCCATCCATTGGATGACCACGGCCCGCACGTCTCAGTTGATCGTGCGGGAAACCGAAGCAGAGGATCAACGCCGCATCACCGTCGTCCTCTCAATCATCGCCCCTGAAGAACTCGAATCCCTCTTCGAGCGAAGCGTGACGTTCGTGGCATCACTGCTTTCGCAATTGACAGAGCGAGCCTATCCTGTGCGACTAATCGTAGGGACAGAGGACTCAGGACTTGGATCAGGGTCTGCCCACCTCCTGGCAATGTTGCGCCTGTTGGCGTTGTGCAAACGGCAGCCACCTGAAACTGATGCAATGGCCCATCATGGCGAGTTTCCCCCGCTCCCCTACGCAGGCGAACAGGGCTATACGGTAGCGGTCGTACCCTGGTCGGACCAGGCGGTATCGGCAGCTACAGTGCAAGCCGATCGGGTGCTCTATGCCGCGCAACTCGAAGAATTGACCCATGCCTTTTGATCAAGCCTTTGCCCTCAGCTCCGTCCTCCTTGCCGCCACAGCGTTCAGCGGGCTCGTGCTTGCTCAGACGGTCCCCTTTTGGCTCGCCCTTCCCACAGCCATCCTCCTCCTCCTCTCGCTGTTTCACGCGGGAGGAGGTCTTGTCGTCCGTCGAGCGATGGCACGGGTCACGGTCTCGCCAGCCCTGTGGAATGTCCTGTTGGTTGGTTCCTTCGTCATTTTGCTGATTGATCTCACGCTGATATCACGAGATCTTCTCCCCGCCGGCATTCATTTTTTAGTCGTGCTGCTGAGCATCAAGTTGCTTACGCTTCAACAGCGACGCGATTATCAGCATCTCTACGCCATCAGCCTCATGGCCATCCTGGCTTCTGCGGCACTGACGACCGACGCATGGTTCATTCCAATTTTTCTCCTGTATCTGCTCACGGCTGTCTGGACCCTCTTGCTCTATCACCTGACCCAAGAAACAGGCGCCACCGCTACGGTCCCCACACCCTCGGGTCTGACCGTTTCTCACACCACATTCCCACGTCGCATCACCCAGCCCTTCTTTTGGTTGACCAACGGCACTGTTGTCGTCGCGATGGCATTGACGCTCACAATTTTCTTTCTCATCCCCCGCATCGGCGCGGGCATGCTTCAGAAGAGAAGCGGAGAGGCACAACGGGCGACGGGATTTTCTGATCGAGTCGATCTGGGCACGATCGGATCAGTCAAGCAAGACCCCCAGATCGTCATGCGGGTTGAATTGCCGGATCAGCCCTCGATTGAAAAAGATCGACTCTATCTGAGAGGGCTCGCGTACGATCAGTACAATGGGCGATCATGGAACCATAGCGCGATCAGTCGGCGCACGTTGAGTCTCGCGGCTGATGGAACATTCCTGGCCCGCCCAGCCGGTGGCCGTCCTCCAGGCAGCCCGTCTATCACGATTCGCCAAGATATCCTGTTAGAAACACTCGATACGGCAGTCCTGTTCGCCACACCATTCGCAGAACGACTGAGCGGCGAGTTTCCCACGGTACAGACCGATGCCATGGGTGGACTCTATTTGCCGTTTCCTCCTTCTTCCCGCATCCGATACTCCGTCATTTCTCAAAATCCACGGCTCATCCAGGATGAAAGGACCGCATCGACCCTGGTCTACCCAGACTCAATCCGCTCCCAATATCTTCAGATTCCCGTGGGATCAGAGCAGGTGGCAGACTTGGCGTTTCGCGTCACTCAACAGGCCACCACTCCCTTCGGACAAACGCTGGCCATCCAGCAGCATCTCTTGGAGAATTACCGGTACAGCCTTGAAAACAACACGGCCACGCTCAGTCATCCGCTCGAGGAATTTCTGTTCACGCGAAAAACAGGATATTGTGAACATTACGCAACCGCGATGGTCGTGATGCTGAGAACCGTGGGCATTCCCGCTCGCTTAGTGACAGGGTTTTTGGCCACGGAATGGAATGAATACGGGGGCTATTTCACGGTGCGCCAGCGAGATGCCCATGCCTGGGTCGAGGTCTACTTTCCTGACTCAGGCTGGATCGTCATGGATCCCACCCCCACCATCAACACCATCGCTTCCGCCAATCGCTGGGAATCCGCTCGCCGACTCGGGGAATCCGTTCGATTGCAGTGGGATCGCCTATTCGTGCGCTATAGCGCGACGGATCAACTGGCAGTGGTTCATGAAGTGCGAGAAGGCAGTGATGCCTTGCGTGAATGGGTGAGTCGCTGGAGTTCGGCGATCAGTGCGCCGATAGGTCAGGTCTTCAGCCGCCTGACGCAGATGGCCCGAACATTTCAGCCCGGCATGCTGGAACTCGTGGCAGGAGTGATCGTGGTCAGCTTGGCTCTCGTGCTCCTCATGCTTCGGGATAGAATAGGGCTCTGGGTGGCTACCCATCTTCCGACAGCACATCCGCAGCTTGCGATCGTCCAGCTCTATACTCGCATGATTCGTATGCTGGAGAGACAGGGTGTGAGCAAGCCTTCATCTACCACAGCCAGTGAATTTGCTAGACTGGTTGAACGAAAATGGAAGGCGGCCGGCCCTATGGTGGCTGATGTGACAGCCCTCTATCATCAGGGACGATATAGTCGAACCCCGCTTACTGCAGGCGATCTCTCTCGTGCGGCTGAGCTGGTGAGACGGCTGCAATCGCTGAGACACGTAGCCCGTTAACTACCCAACCGCTGCATAGCTTCGGCCCATTTCAGGCATGACCAGGCCTAACCATTCTCCATTACCGTTCGTAAGCACCACGCTGACCTACTTGTCGACAGAGTGAGGTCTTGCCTGCGCAGCGGGATCACCCAAGTGTTGAGGGAGAATCGGAAGGGGGAAATCCTTACAACTCGTTCACCGGCATCCCCAGGCCTGTCCTGGTTGGGTATGGGAGCGAAACGGTTCATCTTGACGGGATCCATACATCCAATGAGCCTGTTGGCCTACAAGCAAGGTGGCCATGCGTAGGCGGAGTGCCTGCGCCGTATGACGGTCCTAGCGGACAACCTTCACTACTAACTGGACCTAGGGCGATGTCGAGATCACCAGCTTGATCGCCAAACTAGACCATCACCGTCTCTTGACCGTCCACCACGAATGGATTGTTATACAGTTTGGGTATCACGACATGCGTGGGGGCTCGCTAAGACAAGGGGCCACTGTAAGCCCTTGCCTCGGATTCTCTAATGAGACAGTGGTAAGTATGCGAGACGGCTGCGAAGACATCGGCTAGGCGATCGCGCGCATGCTGCAAAAAAAATAAGGCACTGATGCGCTGGGAACTTTCACATTTGCCCAAAATCTGCGCACCATGCGTCATGGCGAGTCACGCTGAAAACGGTCGATACCGGACTGTGGTGCATATGCCTTGCAGCGCACGAACCGCCTCTGCAACCGATGCAACGGATGCGTCGATCCTGTCTGGGCCTGCATGACCTATGGAGAGAAAAGTGCCCGCACCGCGAAATCAAGCAGACTCACCCATCGTAATATTGCAGAGGGGAGGAAGGTCTCTTGAGAAGAAGACTGAATGTTGGAGCGGGAAACGGGATTTGAACCCGCGACCCTCGCCTTGGCAAGGCGATGCTCTACCACTGAGCTATTCCCGCTCGTTCATGTTACTCAGAGGGGTGGAATTCTACTGATGCGACAGCGAAGCTGTCAAGCAATCTAGCAGACCATGTTCATCATTGTTGTGGTTGTGATGCGATTACTTTCGTTACATTGGCACAAGGACGCTACTAAAAGGTAACGCATGAATATTGCCATCAAGTTATTGACTTATTGAGTCTTTATTTAATAAAATCGCGCGGGCGATAACAAGTGATACTTCAAGTACTCAGCGATGCCAATCTAGATCGGCATAAATCAATAGGCGTCAATCAATTTTAATCTGACTATTCAATTGCTTAATACATGCTATCAAGTCTCACTGGGTCGGTGCTATTTGGCGCGCATATTGCGAGTAGACAAAAACCAATGCTGTTAGAAACACCAATAAGAAGAATGCAAACAGAAAATACGGATATGATTTATCGGACGATGACAGATACGACTCTTCCTGTTTTTTTAATGCAGTCCGCTGAGAAAATTGAAGTCTGGGTTTCCGATCTCATCAGTGATGTCTTGCGGGCTTGATTGAAGCCCTCAACTGTAGGAGGTATTACCAATGTTTTTGTCACGTAGGCAGTTCTTGAAAGTGACGGCGGGGACGGTTGCGGCTGTGGCAGTCGCAGACAATGTACTGGCCTTGACCGCGCTCCAGCCGGTCATCGAAGTCGGCAACCCATTGGGGGACTATCCTGATCGGTCCTGGGAGCGTGTCTACCACGACCAGTATCGCTACGATTCGTCCTTCACCTGGGTCTGTTCTCCTAATGATACACATGCCTGCCGCGTTCGGGCCTTCGTCCGCAACGGCGTGGTGATGCGGGTCGAGCAGAATTACGATCACCAGACCTACGAAGATCTTTATGGAAACCGCGGGACTTTTGCCCACAACCCGCGCATGTGCTTAAAGGGGTTTACCTTCCATCGCCGCGTGTACGGTCCCTATCGGCTAAAGGGCCCCTTGATGCGGAAGGGCTGGAAAGAGTGGATGGACGCCGGCTCACCGGAGCTGACGTCGGAAACGAAGCGAAAGTATAAGTTCGACAGCCGCTTTCTCGATGACATGCTCCGCGTGTCCTGGGACACAGCGTTCACCTATGCCGCCAAGGCCATGATTATCATTGCCACGCGGTACAGCGGAGAAGCTGGAGCCCGCCGTCTTCGTGAGCAAGGCTATGCTCCCGAAATGATCGAGATGATGAAGGGCGCGGGGACCCGTACGTTCAAGCATCGCGCCGGTATGCCAGTCCTCGGCATCATCGGCAAAATGGGAAACACCAGGATGAACGGTGGTATCAACGCATTGCTGGACACCTGGATCAGGAAAGTCAGTCCAGAACAGGCACAGGGCGGTCGCTATTGGTCGAACTACACCTGGCACGGCGACCAGAACCCTGCTCATCCTTGGTGGTGTGGAGCTCAGGGGTCCGATATTGACCTCTCCGACATGCGTTTCTCTAAGCTGAACACCAGTTGGGGCAAGAACTTCGTCGAGAACAAGATGCCGGAAGCCCACTGGAAGCTTGAGTGTATCGAGCGGGGTGCACGGGTCGTGGTCATCACGCCAGAGTACAATCCCACCGCCTATCGGGCCGACTATTGGATGCCGCTGCGGCCGGCGTCGGATGGGGCGATCTTTTTGGGGGCCATGAAGATCATCGTTGATGAGAACATGCACGACGTCGACTTCATGAAAGGCTATACCGATTCGCCCGTGCTCGTCCGCACCGATACCCTGCAGTTTCTGGATCCACGCGATGTGGTGGCCGACTATAAATTCCCAGACTTCTCCAAGAGCTACTCAGGCCGGGTGCAGTCACTGAAGCCCGCGCAGGTCGAGCGCCTCGGCGGAATGATGGTCTGGGACCTGAACAAGAAGCAGGCGGTGCCGCTGCACCGGGAGCAGGTCGGTTGGCATTACCAGACCAGCGGCATTGACGCCGCCCTCACTGGGTCCTACCGCGTGAAGCTGCTCAATGGCCGCGAAGTCGACGCGATGCCCGTCTGGCAAATGTACTTGGTGCACTTCCAAGATTACGACCTAGATACATGCCATCAGATCTGCCGAACGCCGAAGGATCTATTGGTCCGGTGGGCGCGGGATTCCGGCTCGATTAAGCCAGCCGCGATTCATAACGGCGAGGGGACGAACCATTACTTCCACCAGACCATCAACTCCCGCGGCGCCGCGATGGTGCTTATCGTGACGGGTAACGTCGGCAAGTTTGGGACCGGGCAACATACCTGGGCCGGCAATTACAAGGCCGGAACATGGACGTCGACGCCCTGGTCCGGCGCCGGTCTCGCCGTGCATACAGGTGAAGATCCCTTCAATATTACCCTCGATCCGAACGCCCACGGCAAGGAAATCAAGACGAATTCCTATTACTACGGTGAAGAGGTCGGCTATTGGAACCATGGCGACACCGCTCTGATCGTGAGCACGCCGAAGTACGGACGTAAAGTGTTCACGGGCAAGACACATATGCCGACTCCAAGCAAGTTCCGGTGGGTCGTCAACGTGAACGTGCTCAACAACGCCAAGCACCACTATGACATGGTGCGCAACGTCGATCCGAACATCGAGACCCTGATCACGCAAGACATCGAGATGACCTCCGACATCAATCATAACGACATCGCGTTCGCCGCAAATACCTGGATGGAGTTCACCTATCCGGAAATGACGGTGACGGTGTCCAACCCCTGGGTGCAGATCTGGAAGGGCGGTATCCGGCCTCTGTACGACACCCGCAATGACCTCGACACCTTTGCAGGCGTCGCAGCCAAGTTGTCGGACATGACCGGCGACAAGCGTATGCGCGACTACTTTAAGTTCGTGTACGAGAACCGCGTCGATGTCTATGCACAGCGTCTGCTCGATGCTTCCAGCACCTTCTACGGCTACAGCGCGGATGTCATGCTGAAGTCTGAAAAGGGCTGGATGGTCATGGTGCGGACCTATCCGCGTACTCCTTTTTGGGAAGAGACGAACGAGTCGAAGCCCATGTGGACCAGGACCGGTCGGTACGAGAATTACCGAACTGAGCCAGAGGCGATCGAATACGGAGAAAACTTCATTTCGCACCGTGAAGGAACGGAAGCGACGCCATATTTGCCGAATGCGATCATGACCAGCAACCCGTATGTCCGGCCTGACGACTACGGTATTCCGATCACGGCGCAGCACCATGATGACAAAACGGTGCGGAATATCAAACTGCCGTGGCAGGAAATCAAGCGACATGCGAATCCATTGTGGGAGAAGGGCTACCAATTCTATTGCGTCACTCCAAAGACCCGGCATCGGGTGCATAGCCAATGGTCGGTGAATGATTGGGTGCAGATTTACGAGTCGAACTTTGGCGATCCCTACCGTATGGACAAACGGACTCCAGGGGTGGGCGAGCACCAGCTGCACATTAACCCGCAGGCAGCAAAAGACCGTGGCATCAATGACGGCGACTACGTATATGTGGACGGCAATCCGGTGGATCGGCCTTATCGGGGTTGGAAACCGTCGGATCCGTACTATAAGGTGGCGCGCCTCATGATCCGAGCGAAATATAATCCTGCCTACCCATACCATGTCACGATGGCGAAGCATGCCCCCTACGTGGCAACTCCGAAGTCGGTCAAAGGCCATGAGACGCGCCCAGACGGACGCGCCATCGCGGTGGATACCGGCTATCAATCTAACTTTCGGTATGGTGCCCAACAGTCCTTTACCAGAAACTGGTTGATGCCGATGCACCAAACCGACTCATTGCCTGGCAAGCACGCCATCGCTTGGAAGTTCAAGTGGGGCTATCAGGTCGACCACCATGCGATCAACACGGTTCCGAAGGAATGTTTGATCCGGATCACGAAGGCTGAAGACGGTGGGATTGGAGCACGCGGTCCATGGGAGCCGGTCAGAACCGGATTCACGCCGGGCCAAGAGAATGAGTTCATGATCAAGTGGCTCAAAGGCGAACACATCAAGATCAAGGTGTAGGGAGAGAACAGCGTGCAGCTTGTGAACATGAGGGAGCGGCTGCTGAGACTTACTACCAACTGATCATGGCTAGAAGGAGGATTCACAATGCCTGAAGTGTATAACTGGCAACTGGGACGGAAGATGCTGTATCCCTATGAGGAGCGGCATCCGAAGTGGCAGTTTGCCTTTGTGTTCAATATTAACCGGTGTTTGGCCTGTCAAACCTGTTCAATGGCTGACAAGTCAACCTGGCTCTTCTCCAAGGGTCAGGAATACATGTGGTGGAACAATGTGGAAACAAAGCCGTACGGTGGCTATCCACAGTTCTATGACGTGAAGATCACCCAGCTTATCGAGCAGGTGAACCCAGGTGGACAGGTGTGGAACGTCCGTGTCGGACGCAAGCACCATGCGCCGTACGGGGTGTTCGAAGGGATGACCATTTTTGACGCCGGAGCCAAAGTCGGTCAGGCGGCGATCGGCTACATTCCGACGGACCAAGAGTGGCGGTTTGTGAATATCTATGAGGATACGGCCACCTCGATGCGTGCCCTTGTGGAAGGCATCGACAAAACCGGATTCTCACGGGACGAACCATGGAAGATGACGGGAAGCAGTCTCCCGGAGCACGAGACATTCTTCTTTTATCTCCAGCGGATCTGTAATCACTGTACGTACCCAGGCTGTTTGGCGGCCTGCCCGCGGAAGGCGATCTACAAGAGACCCGAAGATGGGATTGTGTTGATCGACCAGAACCGATGCCGCGGCTACAAGAAGTGCGTCGAACAGTGCCCTTACAAAAAACCGATGTATCGTGGCACTACACGTGTGTCAGAGAAGTGCATTGCATGTTATCCGCGCATCGAAGGGAAAGACCCGCTGACAGGTGGCGAGCCAATGGAAACCCGTTGCATGGCAGCTTGTGTCGGCAAGATCCGGATGCAGAGTTTGGTGCGCATTGGCGAAGACGGCCTGTGGGCGGAAGATCGGTGGCATCCACTCTACTACGCGATTCGCGTGGAGCAGGTCGCCCTTCCGTTGTACCCACAGTGGGGGACGGAGCCCAATGGCTTCTACATCCCCCCGCGGCATAGCCCTCGTGGCTATGCGCGGCAGATGTTCGGCCCAGGTGTCGATAACGCCATCGAGAAATACCTCGTGCCAAGCCGTGAACTGTTGGCGGTCCTACAGCTCTGGAGGGCCAGTCAGCAGATCATCTTCCGGTACGATGTCATTCCCGGTCCAAAAGTGTTCGAGACCCAGATCCACGGGAAACGTTTCGAGATGTACAACGATACCGTGCTGGGCTTCAACAAGTCAGGCAAGGAAGTGGCGCGTATTCAGGTCGAAGATCCGATCTACATTCGGCCGGCAGAGCGTGTCACCTGGCTGTAGGTTTTCTCTAGGCCATCGCTTCATAGGGGGTGGAGTCCCTGAAGGGACTCCACCCCTTCTTATTTCACTCGGAGTATCCCATCATCACCGGTCTTTCGACTCAGGCCATGACTGCTCCTTCTGCACACTTGACGCGCACCAGGAGGTTCAGTAGAGTTGAAGAGTCATAGTGACATCTCACAATCACAAATCGGGATATCATCGGCGTGACCTCTAGTCAGCAACCATCGATCCCCTTTGCCGCGCAAGCCATACCTTTCGACGAATTTCTGGCTTCAGGAAAACTCCCGGATGACTATCTCGCTAGCGAGTATATGTCCCAGCAATTCGTGGAGCGCCTCGTACACTATGTCCTCAGTGTTCCAGCCGGAAGCTACACCATGGCTCAATTAGGCCAGCTACTGGAACAGATCAACCCTCGTGCACAGATCCTCTTCTTCAAACGTCTCAAAGAAACCAGCCCCGAGAGCCTCAAAGATTTCGCCCCGCTCTATTACGGCTTCATGAACGAATTTCATTCGCTTCTATTTACCTAGCCCAGCAACTTTTTCCTTGTCGCTCTGGCATTCTGGTGTATAATTCTGGTGTGTAATTGGCTCGTTAATAATTTGTGCAAAGGAGTGATATGAATCCAACGCTACAGCGAGCAGTGACCAGCTTCTATAATCTCATCTACGAGGCCCAAACATTTGCCACCACGATGTCACGGATTGACACGGCGGAACAGGAACATTACGCGGGACGAATCGAAGGATTGAACTGGGTGCTTGATCGCTGCCAAGAGCTTGAAGACATGGATGCGAACTTGACGCCATCATCCCTTCAGCGAGTTCTGACGGAGGTCAAATCAGATCTCGATCATGAATTATCGGTTCAGCGCAGAGAAAAGGGACGTCGCGCGGATGGACGAGAGGAGGCTCTCAATTTTGTCGCTGATTATTTATCGAGCCTGATCACAGCAACGGACATTGAATCAGCCAAGACGCCGGCAGTGTAACGTTCTCGTCTTCAGCCTGGCTCCTCACGCCACCTTCATCTACCGGCTCCCATGACGCATGGCCGATCGTTACGGTGATACGAGGAAGGCGTATTTTCGCTGGGCTCGGTGTCAGCAGCTATACCGATCGCGCTCGGCGTCGTCTTGGATGCCCACGGCCTCTGGTCATGAGTACGACGTGGGTGCTCCGAGCTGCTGCAAGAAGGGAGAGGGGGTGGAAATTATTTCGGTACGCTCCCAAGTTCCCATCGAAGAATGGACTCCACGTCCTACGGCGAACCGGCGAGCACCCTAACTCCTGGCATTAGCATCTCGCACATTTTATTTTTATATTTGTACTGTATGCCTGGCCTTCCACGTAAACCGACCAACCCAGCTTGGATGACCAGTGTGCACCAGGGGGCAGCTCGACCGCCAAGGGAGGATACCTCTAAACAGCCGGACCAATTTAGATCCTTGAACGCCTCGCTGCTCTATTGCCCTTCTTGCAGAGTGGCGACCCCCACACGAGAGCGACTTCTACTCGTGCTCCCCACCGGAAATTTGTACGAATATCTCTGCCGGCACTGCGGAACGTCGACTGGATCAAAAACTGAGAACCAGTAGGCGCCTCGCCGTTGCGCGCCTCAACAACGAACACACGGAACTGGGCCGTCTTTCCTCTCCATCACGCATTAGGACATAACGTTCAACTAAGACGTGCCGAAGAAGTCCGCTGCGACCAGCGTTGCTAGATCATCCCTTCCAGCGGAAGACCTTCTTCGATGAGCATGACAGGAATATCTTCGCGGATCGGATACAGTATCTTTCGATCGGCTCTGATCAAGCCTCCATCGAGAGGTTCCGTGACGGGCTTATTCGCCCTATTTTTCAAATGTCCACGACTCACGGCATCATTCAGCTTGGCAATCAGCGCCTCATCCGCCAAGCTCACGTCCTGTTTTGTGTCGGGACAACAGAGGATGGCGAGAAGATCCTTGTCGATATTGACCGGACGCCTTGCGTGACGCTCCACCATGACACCTCCCCGTATGAACCGAGACTCATATTCCAATGGCAGAATAGATCACAGGGCTCGATGAGATCAAGCCCTGGTGCAGACTCTATTTCAGCTAGCGATTTCTGCTACACTAGACACTTCGCTTGACCGTCTCGAAGGAAACAAGCGGCGATGTCGAATACCTTCTGGAAATACTCCTTAGCCGGATTGTTGGTTCTCGTACCAGCCTGGGTCACCTTCTTAATCCTTTCGGCCCTCTTTCACACACTCGACGAATTAACTCATGGCCTCCTGTGGAATATCGGAGATCGACAGTGGCCTGGACTCAGCCTCCTGATACTTCTGCTCCTCGTGGTGATCGTCGGCGCCATCGCGACCCATGTAGTCGGACAGCGCATCATTACTCAGGTAGAACGATTTATCGAGCACGTTCCATTGGTCCGCAGTCTCTACGTCACCCTCAAAGGGATGGCCGATCTGCTCAACTTTCGATCTCGCTTCGGGCGCAGCACCGTGGTGGCCTTTCCGTTTCCTCGAGACGGTCTCTGGGCGATCGGCTTTGTCATGGGGGCGGCACCGACGGAGCTGCAAGTTGCACCATCAACAAGTTTGCTCATGGTCTTTGTGCCAACGGCGATTCATCCGTTCAGTGGATTCCTTGCGTTTGTTCCTCAGCCGCAGCTGCGTCCGATCAATCTGCTACCTGAAGAAGCTATTAAGATGGAATGCACCGCCGGTTTGTACAAGCCGCAAACAGGATGGTTGCAAGCCCCAAAATCGATAGACTGAACCCCATGTCAATTCTCGATCATGTGAACGTCCGACTCGCCAAACCAGAAGATGCGGCAATCATCGCGTCGTTCAGTGCGGCGATGGCGCTTGAAACAGAAGGACGCCACCTCGACCTCGATCGCCTGCATGACGGAACCATTGCCATCCTTCATTCTCCTGAACGTGGTTTTTTCATGGTTGCCGAATTGGAGCAGGGCATGGATCGTCAGCTATTGGGGCAACTCATGATCACGTATGAATGGAGCGACTGGCGCAACGGCGCATTTTGGTGGATTCAGAGTGTGTATGTGGTTCCCGCCTGGCGTCGCCAGAACGTCTTTCGCCGGATGCATGAAACCGTGATGGCCACCGCCAAGACAAGCCCACACGTCTGCGGGGTCCGTCTGTACGTCGAAGAGAGCAACCGCTCGGCGCAGGCAGTGTATCGTCGAGTGGGGCTTACCCCATCATCTTATGCCATATTTGAAACGGATTTTGTGTTAGCACGCCCAAAGGGGTTGGAAGATCGTCCAAACGAAGCTTAGCAAAAGGAGTCGTCATGTTATTGTTTAAGCCGCTGGCCGGCATCATCCTTGTCGTGACATGGGCATTGCTTCAGGGCTGTGTAGTGACCAGGGGAACGGTCGGCGAGCCGCTTCAAGAGGAAGCCATCTCAGCCATTAAGAAAGGCACGACGACGATGTCGGAAGTCGTCTCATTGATCGGCGCCCCTGACCGAATTGTGAGAGGCCACGATCGAGAGATCTTTCACTACTATTACTATGACGGAAAATCGCCGGCGATGATGCTCATATTGCTGAACTTCATTCGCATGGATATCAAGAGCGATAATCTCTATGTATTTTTTAACAGGGAGGGGATAGCTGAAGAAGTGGTCTATGGCAAACGCACCGGTCGCACACAATTCCGGCTGTGGCCATTTGGTGACTAACGTGGCGTCGCATTTCCACTCGATCAAATTGGTCGTTGGTGCGCTCTGCATCCTTCTTCTCTATGCTGGATGCAGCGTCCGCCGAGCCACGCTCAACGACGTCCTGACTCCGGAGCAGGTCAGCTTTATTCGCGTCGGACAGACGACAATACGCGAATTAGCCGATCACATAGGAGCGCCGGATGAGGTAACTGAATCTGATTTCGGGGGCGTGGCCCTCTATTATTGGAGCGATACCAAATCCGCGTCTCTCGACTTCGGTGCCATCGGACGACTATTCCTACCCTACTCCCCAACGATGAGGCTGAACAAGATGGGAATTACCCCTGAACAACTCCAAGTGGTATTCGATCCTCAGTGGACCGTGCGCGCATACGGGTTTTCTCGAAAATCCACAGATGAGCCGGTCGTGTGGTTTTGGCCATTCTAGGCCGCATGATTCATGACGGTTCGTCGCGAAATCGCGCAGTCGCGTGGCGAGACGGGCACGCGGAGCCGTGAGAGCCCGAGGCATACTTGAACAGTATGTCGAGGGAGCGAACGGCGAGCCTGCCCGCCGCAGGCGCGTCGCAGCAGCGAATCCGCGATTGCAGCAGAAGTGCTCATGAATCATGCGGGCTAGGATGTCCCATCCCGTCAAGAATTGCCGGACCTCTCGAATCCCTCTATAATCACGCCTTATGATTCGTCCAGCAGATCCAGATTCAACCAAGACCCCCGAAGAATCCTCCTCCTACATTCCAGTCGATCGCGACACAGAGTTTCTTCAACGGGAAGAACTCCGTGCCATCCGCGTCGGGCTTGAACTGTTGAAGCCCGAGTTGATCCAACGTGAACAGGGGATCCGATCGACCATCGTCGTATTCGGAAGCGCAAGGCTACAAGAAGAGGCGGCAGCGAAGCAGGCGCTCCACGTGGCCGAAGAAGCAGCGGCTCGAACCCCGGAGGATCCAACGAACCAGAAAAGGCTGATGATCGCGGGACGACAACTTGCTCTCTCGAAATATTATGACGTGGCGCGTGAATTCGGACGGCTGGTGTCATCAACCTGCCAAATCGATGGCCGCTGCGACTATGTGATCGTCACCGGCGGAGGGCCCGGCATCATGGAAGCCGCGAACCGCGGGGCAGCGGACGTCAACGCCAAATCAATCGGCCTCAATATCACCTTGGCCCATGAACAGCACCCGAATCCCTACATTACACCCGAGCTCTGCTTTCAGTTTCGCTACTTCGCCATTAGAAAAATGCACTTCTTAATCCGCGCCAAAGCGCTCGTCGCCTTTCCCGGAGGGTTCGGTACGCTCGACGAGCTGTTCGAAACGCTGACGCTTCTCCAAACAGGTAAGACCGAGAACGTGATGGTCGTGCTGGTCGGGCGGGATTTTTGGGAGCGCTTGATTAACTGGCAATGGCTCGTCGAGAACGGGCTCATTGCCCAACAGGATCTTCAACTGTTCCACTATTCTGAGACGTCTCAAGAGGCCTGGGACCAGATCGCCCGCCACAATGGAGTATCTTCATCATGAGACTCTCGTTCCACGGAGCTGCACGTTCAGTGACAGGGAGTCGCCATATGCTGGAGATGCCGGGCTTCAAGCTCTTGCTCGATTGCGGGCTCTTTCAAGGCCGCCGAGACGAAGCCTATCGGCAGAACCGAGATTTGAGCTTCGACCCCAAGTCGCTCAACGCGGTCTTGCTCTCCCATGCCCATATCGACCATTCCGGCGCCTTACCGGTGCTTTCGAAGCATGGATTTTCAGGAAAGGTCTACCTCACCAGAGCCACCGCCGATTTGACAGAACTCATGCTCGAAGATTCGGCTCGAGTCCAGGCCAGTGATTGCGGCTACGTCAACAAGAAGGAACAGCGGAGGGGGAAAACCTGTGTCCAACCCCTATACAATACCGATGATGTCCGTAAGCTTGTTCGCCGATTCGAGGGCTCACGGTACGGAGACCTGCTCAAGATCGCCCCACGCGTGACAGCGTCCTTTCACGACGCCGGCCATATCTTGGGGTCGGCGGCCATTCGGGTGAAATACACGGCACGCGGCAATACCACCACCGTGCTCTTTAGCGGTGATCTTGGCCGCTCCAACATGCCGATCCTTCGTGATCCTGAACCACCACCGCCATGCGATATATTGATTCTGGAGTCGACCTATGGCGACCGCCTGCACGAAGCCGATAGGGAAGCCATGAAACAGAAAGCGCTGGACATCCTGCTCCACGCGAAAACTCACAAGAGCAAGATTATCGTTCCCGCATTCGCCGTCGGACGGACTCAGGAGCTGGTGATGCGGATCAAGGAGCTCGTCGCCGAAGGGCGGCTTGATCCTATCCCGATCTATATCGATTCGCCGCTGGCCTCACGGGCCACAGAAGTCTTTCGCCGTCACCCGGAATGCTACGATGAAGAAACCACCAAAACCTTCACAGCTTCAGGCGACCTCTTTGCCTCTCGCTATATTCATTTTGTCTCGTCGCCGGAAGACAGCAAGCGCCTGAACAGCATGAAGGGCCCCTGCGTTATCATCTCTGCTTCGGGCATGTGCGAAGGCGGCCGCGTCGTCCATCATCTCAAACACGCGATTCAAGACGAAGCGAATGTGATCGTCTTCGTGGGTTTTCAAGCCGAACATACCCTCGGTCGCAAACTCGTCGAAGGGTGGGATGTCGTCCCGATTTTTGGCGTACCCACTCCGCGCCGGGCGCAAATCGTCAAGTTCAACGGGCTCTCGGCCCATGCGGATCGCCAGGATCTGTTGGCCTACGTACGCGCAATCAGCCCAAGCCCGAGTAAGATTTTTCTCGTTCATGGTGAAGAAAAACAGGCCCTCTCGCTGGCCGCTGCCATTCAGGGAGAACATTCCCAGATTGAGATCACAGTCCCCCATGTCGGATCGAGCCATGAGGTTTAACAGCATTGCCCGCCAGAGAATCCCGCTGCTGACCCTGGCCATCGGGATCTGCCTAGCCCTGTCTGTGTCTGCCCAAGCAAACGAGCCGGAAGAATCACGATTGCGAGCTCGTGCGCTTGGCATCGTCGTCGGCTCCTATGCGCCTGGGCCGTTCAACGCAATTACCGACGTGGCCGGTGTCACTGTGGGCCAGACCACACTCATTTCCGGCGACGGGCCGCTCAAGGCAGGGTTTGGTCCGGTCCGAACCGGCGTGACGGTCGTCATCCCTCGCGACGACGTGTGGCATAAGAAAGTGCCGGCCGGGTCGTTCGTCCTCAATGGAACCGGGGAGATGACGGGGCTTGCCTGGGTGGCTGAATCTGGCTTTCTGGAGTATCCGATCGCCCTCACCAATACGTTGAACGTGCCCCGTGTCGCCAATGGAGTCATGGACTGGATGATTGCTCGCTATCCGGAGATCGGCATTACCGACGATACCCTGACACCAGTGGTCGCCGAATGCGACGATGGGAGGCTCAACGATATACAAGGGCGGCATGTCTCTGAGGCGGATGTGGTGCAGGCACTCGACAGCGCCTCCTCCGGCGTCGTGCAGGAAGGGACGGTCGGCGCCGGAACAGGGATGGTGTCCTATGGCTTCAAGGGTGGTATCGGGACTTCGTCACGCCGATTACCGGAAACTGAAGGTGGCTATACGATCGGCGTGCTCGTCAATGCCAACCATGGGCGACGGCCTGAACTTATTGTGGGCGGCATACCGGTCGGCCGGCTTTATGAGGCGGTCCCTCCCGTTGCACAGGCCCTTTCAGCAGGACAAAGCGAAGGCTCGATCATTGTCCTCATCGCGACCGACGCGCCGCTCGACAGTCGGCAGCTCACGCGGTTGGCGAAACGTGCCGCGCTGGGACTGGCGCGCACAGGCTCCACTGCGCGGCATGGAAGCGGGGACTTCATGCTGGCCTTCTCCACGGCCAACATCATTCCGCATTACCCGAAAGAACCGACATTTCAGCAGACGCATCTTGCCGATACGCATCTGAACCCATTGATCACGGCGACGGTCGAAGCCACGGAAGAAGCCATTCTCAATGCGCTGACCATGGCGACGACGGTGATAGGCCGCGACGGCCACCGCATCGAATCCATCAACCTCGATCGGCTGAAAGCCCTTGTCTCTGGTTCCCCCAGGTGATTCCAGACATAGTGAAATCGGCCTGACTTTTCCGCCGGAAAAGGCGTTCGCAATACCACTATAGAGACGATTGCGCGGGATGCCGAATTCGCGGGCAATCTCGGCTTCTGAGCGTTGCCACGAGTTCAGCGACTGCACAGCCTGACATTTACACGCGGGAGTGAACCGTCGTCTCGGCCCCCTGTCGTACCTCCTCGGGAGCGCATCGTGCCCCATTTGAGGTATCCGTCAAACCCGGTCTCGTTCAGCCTGTCTCCCACTTTCATCTCAGGTGACTTGCTTTCATGTGGAATAGAGCAGTACCTTTAGCCCCCTGCATTAACCTGCTGGAGCCGATTCATGCGATTCTCAAGATCAGAATGGAGTAAATGATGAAAGGTCTTCTACTTCTCAGCATCTTCTCCCTTTCTGTTGCAGTTGCCGCATGCGGCAGTAGTGATAGCGGGAGCAGCAACGGCAGTTCCTCATCAGCCTCCCCTACAGAACGCATCGTCTATCTGGCTGATCAGGATATCGATGAAGTGTTCGAACTCTATCTGGCCGGGTCCTCCATCAAGCTCAATCCATCATTGTCGCCTGGGAAGAATGTCCTCGATTTTCAGATCACCCCCGACAAAACGGCTGTCGTGTATCGAGCCGATCAGGACACCAATGACGTCTTTGAATTGTACCGGGTCGAATTCGCTAACCCAGGAGTGAGCACCAAATTGAATAGTCCCCTGCCGGTCGGGGGGGACGTGTGGAGTGCTGTCATTACACCGGACAGCTCCTCTGTGGTGTACGTAGCCGACCAGACGACTGACGGCGTCTCTGAACTCTATCGTGTACCCTTTGCCACTCCTGGGGTGAGCAGCAAGCTCAACAGCCCCCTGGTGCCAGGCGGGAACGTGTTTTTCGACATTAGGGTGACCCCGGATAACTCCGCCGTTGTGTATCGAGCCACACAGGCCACGGCCAATATAATCGAGCTCTATCACGTTCCGTTCGCCACTCCAGGTCAAAGCACAAAATTGAATGGCACGCTTCCACCCAACGCAGACGTCGAGCCTTTTTTCAAGATCGCTCCTAATAGCACCTTGGTCGCGTATACCGTCTTGCGAATTCCAATCAATCCGCCTGGTGGATTTGATCTCTTGAGTGAGCTTCACAGTGTGACCTTTGCGATTCCAGGTCAGAGCACAAAGCTTAATATACCTTCCCCAGGTGCAGTCTTAGGGAATCTCACATCCGTGGGCGAATACGAGATCACCCCAGATAGTTCCGCCGTAATCTACACACTAACCAACTCAATCGACTTACGGCTCCTCTATCGAGTGCCGTTTGCCACGCCCGGTCAAAGCACCAAACTCAGTGACCGTTTCATCGCCAGGTTCGCCATCAGGCCGGATAGTTCAGGGGTAGTCTACGGCTCTCCAAAAATAATATCGAACCAGGATCAAGCCGAGCTCTATATCGTGCCGTTCGCCACCCCCGGTGTGAGCACCAAGCTCAACGGCCCCCTGGTAGCCGGCGGGAGCATTCAATCTGATTTCGACAGAGCTTTTAGGATTGCCCCGGATAATTCCTCCGTCGTGTACGTCGCCGATGAGACGACGAACAATGTTATTGAAATTTATCGAGTCCCTTTTTCTACTCCCGGTGTGAGCACCAAGCTCAACGGCCCCCTGGTCGCTGGCGGGGGCGTTCAACTCTTCGACACTTTTTCTATTACACCGGATAGCTCGTCCGTGCTGTACATCGCCGACCAGACGACTAACGGCGCCTTTGAACTTTATCGAGTGCCTTTTGCCACCCCCGGTGTGAGCAGTAAGCTCAATGGCCCTCTGACCTCTGGTGGAGATGTGACGCATTTCCTTGTGAAGTGATATAGCACCCCATTTGAACGGTGTAACCGAACACGGGCTGCCGACAACGTACGCCTTGAGGATACGTAACAAGTCGCTTGATCCATGGCCTGTTGAAATTTCTTACAGTTCTACAGGCTCTTTTCTATAGATCCTGTATCTCCCTTGACCTGACCCCTCCCACGGCTCAAAGTACTGACAGTTGGGGCCTGCGTGCTGAGGCTCTGTGTATCAGTCTATGCTGGCGGTTGCCGACCAGGCGCAATACATCTATGACGATCTGGGTCGCCTCTCGCAGGTAGTTGATGGGCAAGGGAATGTCGCAACGTATACCTACGATGCCGTCGAGAATCTGCTGTCGATTACGCGTAACACGGGCGGCGTCGGCGCACCGACGATTACCGCCATCACCCCGAACACCATGAATGCGGGCGCGTCAGTCAACGTCTCGATCGCCGGAACGAATCTCGCCGGCGCGGCGCTGGCGACGGACAATCCCGGCATTCTCGTGCGCAACGTGCTCACGACGCCGACTTCGATCAGCGCTACGTTCCAGATGTCCTTCGCCGTCCGCACCGGCCGCCGCCATATCGCTGGCGATGGCTACCACCGTTGTTGGGATGACGCCAGAGTCGGTTCTATCTTCGATCGCCAGGACGAGTAATTGAGTGAATCAGCCGCCGTCCAGGGACTGGAAGATCTCTCACTTGCATTTCCCTCTCGTGCCTCGTTATTCTTTCGCGACTCTCTTGCGTCTGGAGGACGAGCATGAACGAGTACCAACTCGGCGGTAGCTTGAGTCTGATCACCGCGCTAGGGAAAACCAACGCGTTCGCTGAGTTTTTACAAACCCGCATGGCGCATGCTGTAGAGACAGAAGACCCCGCAGAGCTGCACTATCTCCTGGCCCAACTCGACGACTACCATTCCTACTTGTGGCGATACTATAAGAAGCTGGCGAAGGACCGGCCGGAACGGATGGACCCAGGAGTCTAGCAGGATGCTGAAAGAGCCCGCCATGTTTCAATTCGCGACTGCACTCTCGCGCAAGACCGATACGGAAGCTGCCATCCACGATCTCGCCGATGCCATCCAGGTGCAAATCGGCACGGCTCCTATCGATCTGGCCTTCGTCTTCTTTTCCTCCCACCATGCGGCCAATGCCTCCATGATTTCCGCCATGCTGCAGAGGGAGCTACGGGCGAAGGTCTGCCTGGGTTGTTCCGGTGAAGGTATCATCGCCGGCTCAGAAGAGATTGAAACCGCTGCGGCCATTACGGTCTGGGTCGCATGCCTTCCTGATGTCAGTTTGATTCCGCTGCAGCTCTCCGTGTCTCAGCTGCAGGACCAAATCCGCATGCCAGGGTGGCCGGAACCGGGACCTGAGGATTCGACCTTCCTCCTCTTTGCCGATCCATTTTCGACGCCAATGCAGGAAGTCCTGTCCCTCATGACCGACCGGTACCCCAACGGGAAAGTCGTCGGGGGTCTTGCCGGTGGAGGCCAGGAGTCAGGAGAAAATAGACTGTTCCTCAACGATCAGGTCTTCGACGGGGGGGTGGTGGGGGTGCAACTCACCGGGCCGGTCTCTGTGCGAACCGTGACCTCGCAAGGCTGCCGCCCGATCGGCGAGCGGTTTGTCGTGACGAGAGCAGAGCAAAACCTCATCTATGAACTGGGCGGCGTCTCGGCCTTGAAACGACTCCAGGACGTCTTCGAATCCATGGGGGGGGCACAACGCCGCAATGCCCACCGCGCATTACATCTGGGCATCGTGATTGATGAGCACGGGAGTCATTTTGAACGGGGAGATTTCCTCGTTCGGAACCTCATTGGGGCGGATCAACAGGCCGGAGCGGTTGCGATCGGAGACGTCGTTCAGGAAGGCCAGACCGTACAGTTCCACCTTCGTGATGCAAAGTCTGCAAGCGACGATTTACACGTGCTCCTGGCAGCGGACCGCACGAGGCACAAGAGCCCCCCTCTCGGAGCCCTCTTGTTCAGCTGTTGCGGGCGTGGAGCGGGCCTCTTCGACCAACCCCATCATGATAGCGCAGCCGTGCAAGAACGGCTTGGCCCCATCCCAACAGCGGGATTCTTCGCGCAAGGCGAGCTCGGTCCCGTCGGAGGGCGCAATTTTCTACATGGCTACACAGCGAGTGTGGTTATTTTCTCCGAGCCTGACTCTCGAACATAACATACGTGAAGGTACCAGGCTCATAGAGTACTCAAGCAGAATCGCCGGCTGAAATGTCGGCAGGGTTTTCGGTGCATAATAATGATCTTATATAGTTGTCGTCTGTCATTGTCGTTGAGTGATCGACGATAAGGAAAGGAACCGTTATGCCGTTTCAGGAAGCAGGTGCCAAAGGGAATGAAGTCACGACGTCATCAGGATTGCAGTATCTCGAACTCACGATCGGAACCGGAGCGACGGCAGAGGCGGGGCAGACTGTCAGCGTGCATTACACCGGCTGGCTAGAAAATGGAAAGAAATTCGACAGCTCCGTAGACCGGGGCCAACCTTTCTCATTTCCACTGGGTGCCGGGCGAGTGATCAAGGGATGGGACGAGGGCGTGAAGGGGATGAAAATTGGCGGGAAGCGAAAGCTGACCATTCCTTCCAAGCTCGGCTATGGCGCACAGGGTGCCGGCGGCGTTATTCCACCGAATGCGACCTTAATTTTCGATGTTGAGTTGCTCGGTGTCCGATGATTGAGTCGACTCGTATGTCAGTACGATCATGATGCGACAGACTCCTCTCATCCAGCAACATCGTGCAAGTTGCGCAAAACTCGTCGATTTCGCTGGATGGGAGATGCCTATCCAGTATAGCGGTGTGGTAGACGAGTACCATACTGTCCGTTCCCATGTCGGGCTCTTCGATGTGAGCCATATGGGAAGGATGCGAATCGCCGGAACGGGCGCCGTCTCATTCCTCCAGCACGTCACGACCAACGACGTCGGCAAACTCGCCGTGTCTCAAGCCCAGTACTCCATGGTCTGTAACCAAACCGGCGGCATCAAAGACGACGTGTTTGTCTACCGGCTTTCCCCGGACGAGTTCCTCTTATGCGTGAATGCCTCGAACCGCGAGAAGATCCTGTCTTGGCTACAATCCCAGCTTGGGCTGGATAAGACGGTTTATCTTGAAGATCGGTCAGTCGAATTGTCCCAGGTCGCCGTTCAAGGTCCCAAATCTCGCGAACTGCTCATGAGTCTTGGCGGGACGGCGCTCGAAGGACTCAAGCTCCATCACACCTGTGAGGCTACGATCGGCGGTCTGTCCTGCTTGCTGGCCCGGACCGGCTACACCGGTGAACTGGGCTATGAGATTTACATCGACGCAGACAAAGTCGGCCGCCTCTGGGACCTGCTCGTCGACAAGGGCCAGGCCTGGGGACTCAAGCCGGCGGGACTCGGAGCGAGGGATCTCCTCCGGTTGGAAATGGGCTATCTGCTTTATGGCAACGACATGGGCGAAGACACCACACCACTCGAAGCCAATGCGGACTGGACCGTCAGTTTTCAGAAGGGCGGGTTCATCGGCAGCGAGGCTCTTCTGGCACAGAAGCAGGCCGGGGTCGCTCGCCGGTTCGTTGCCTTCGAACTCGTTGAAAAAGCCGTGCCTCGCCACGGATTCAGAATTCTGGATCCCACAACTTCTCATCCCATCGGCGATGTGACGAGTGGCAATCTCTCGCCGCTCCTACAGAAGGGCATCGGGTTGGGCTATGTGCCCGCGCGTTTTACGGAGCCTGGCACCTCTATCATGATCGAAATTCGCAACAAAAACGTCCCTGCGCGCATCGTCAAGCCACCGTTCTATCGGAAGCCAAAGAGCGTATAGCAGGCTGAGGAAGAACTCGGTTTACACATAAAACACCGGTGAAATATGACAGACGGAGCCACGGCTTCAAAAACATCAGGATGCTCAAAAAGGCCGGACTTCTCACCCGCCCAACCCCGGCGCGCCAAGACGCGCCGTTCCGCGGGCAAGGCCGCAGCGAGCGAAGAGGCGAGGCGTACGCTTCGGTACGTTGAGCCTCTGAGCGACGTGAGAACGCCGCTGGCGGACTTTTTCAGCATCCTATTAGCTCACGGCTGATTGCAGGGGCAAGGCAAGATGAAACTCTTTTTCCGCTTGTGCTATACGCCATAGGCCATAAGATCCTCATGACCAGGAATATCTACACAGGCATCGTCGTGAACTTAAACGTCGACACCGTCACGCTGCCCAACGGCGTCACAGTCGACCTGGAAGTCGTGCGCCATCCTGGGGCAGCCGCGGTGGTACCGCTGAAAGACGATGGTACGGTCATCTTGATCAGGCAGTTCCGCCACGCGGCAGGAGGGTTCATCTATGAAGTCCCTGCAGGGAAACTTCATCCTGGTGAGGACCCGACAGCTTGCGCGGCACGAGAACTTGAAGAAGAAGTTGGATACCGAGCCGACAGGCTTGAGCTCCTCTCTAGCATCTTCACTGCGCCGGGCTTCACCGACGAAGTCATCCACATCTACAAAGCGACTGGGTTGACGATAGGACGACAACAGCTCGACCGTGACGAAGTCCTCGAAGTGATCGAGATGCCTCTGCGGGACGCGATGAGGATGATTGAGACTGGGGAGATCAGGGATGCCAAGTCGATCGTGGGATTGCAAGCAGTCTATCTTCGAAGCAGCACCAGGTAGGAGGAAAGCCAAAGGGGCCCCCTGCATTAGGCAGGAGACCCCTCAAGCTAACTAGCCTCGCGAAAGAAGGTGATTACTTGCCCTTCTCGTCTTTCTTCTTCTCGTCCTTCGTGTCGCCGAACGTATCGGCATGGCCACCCTTCTTCTCGTCCTTCTTGTCTTTCTTTTCGTCGCCGTACACGAGGACGTGGCCGCCCTTCTTCTCGTCCTTCTTCTCCTTGCCTTCACCCGCGAAGGCTGGAGCGCTGAACGCCACTAACACTGCCACTGCCATAATTGCCATCAACATGCTCTTCATAATATGTGTCTCCCAGTTTATAGAGTTTGAAATTTGTGCCATTCATCGGCACTCGATGGGAGTCCAGAGCAAGCTTGGTGCCGGGCATAAGACATTCATATCCCATCATATTTATCAGCATGTTATGGTATTTCCCCCCACGCGCATTGAAAATTTGACTACATTAAACTGTGGCAGAATGGTTGAAGGTCAACAAAACCGCCTCAATACATGAAGGGCAGGATGACGCATACCGGAAGAGATCGAGGAAACCGTCATACATTATTGTCCTGCATAAGAAGGGGCAATGGTCAGAATGAAGAAAACGGCAGTCCATCGGGCAGAATCAATGAAGAGAACGCTTGTGCGGCAAACACAAAAGGCGCCGGCACACAAACGGCTCTCTGATCGAATCGAACCAGGGGTCCGAATCCTCTTTGTTGGTATCAATCCAGGCCTTCGCTCAGCCGCCACCGGACATCACTTTGCGGGATACTCAAACCGGTTCTGGAAACTCTTATTCGAGTCGAAGCTCGTGCCAGAGCCACTCACGCACCAAGACGATTGGCGACTTCCGGATTGGGGGCTCGGCTTGACAAATATCATCGAGCGGCCCAGTGCAGGGGCCGATGTGCTCACGCCGCGAGAATATATAGCTGGTAGGAAGAGACTCATTGCCACAGTCAAACATTATCGCCCTCACACAATTGCCCTGCTTGGTGTCACGATCTATCGTACGTTATTCCCCGAATACCGGAGCGGACAAATCAGCCTCGGGCTGCAAGTCAAGACCTTGGCCGACCGCCCTGTTTTTGTCCTGCCGAATCCCAGCGGTCGGAATGCCTATTATTCATATCGAGCGATGCTCATGGCGTTCCGCGCGCTGCGCAAGGCGA
>JAWXBV010000182.1:0-7059 GCA_034440335.1 Nitrospirota bacterium
AGAGTATGGAGGGCGTGTGACAGTGAGACAATCGCGGTTCTGGTTCATCCTCAGCCTGCTCATAGAGGGTTTTGCAGGCCGCCCATCGCGCCGGCGCGACGCGCGGCCTCATCCATTTGCATGTGCTCGAGCCGGTGCTGCATGGCCAGAGACTGACTGCGTTGTCGTTCCGCAAGCCGATCGAGTGTCCGGCGCTCCTGCATCGCATCCCGCAAGTCCTGCTGTTTCCGATTCCACTCTTCACGAAGACGCGCTTCAACCTGCCAAGCCTGCGCGAGCGAAGCAGCCTGGGCGTCACAAGCCGCCTGCAGCTCGATAAATTCCTCCAGCGCCATGCCCAGGCCGGCTTTGGCGACATACCCTTCGGACGTCGCCTGCATCTGCGCCTCAAGAGTCCGGCACGTCATGTCGGCATCCTCTAGGTGTTGGCGAGCCACAAGAAGCTCCATTCGCGCCACCTCTTCCACTTGCGCCCGATAGCGCCGCACCGCGTCGAGTTTCATGCGGTGCTCTTCACCAGCGCGAGCAAATCCCGAACCGATGTACCGAAGTCGGACGGTTGCTCAATGTCCTGGCGAAGAAAGCCGTTGATCCCATCCTGCGCCGACACGGCCCTGTCCAGTGCATGATTCGTCCCCGTCTTATAGGCGCCCAGGAGGATGAGATCCTCCGATTGTTGGTAGCGGGCCATGAGCTCGATCATCGACCTGGTTGCAGCATAGTGGTCGCGACCCACGATATCTTTCATGACACGGCTGGTGCTGTTGAGGAGATCGATCGCCGGAAAATGATTGCGCGCGGCCAATTGCCGCGAGAGCACGATATGCCCGTCGAGAATCGACCGGACCGTTTCTGCAATGGGATCGGCCAGCTCGTCGCCGTCCGTGAGCACCGTATAGAGACCGGTGATCGTCCCGGCGCCGGGCCCTGTCCCGACTCGTTCCAGAAGCTTGGGAAGAAACGTAAAGACCGACGGCGTATACCCTTTTGTGGTGGGCGGTTCGCCGATGGCGAGCCCGACCTCCCGCTGGCTGTGCGCCAACCGGGTCAGCGAGTCCATCATCAGAAGAACCTGTTTCCCACAATCGCGAAAATACTCCGCGATGGCGGTCGCGATGAGGGCGCCCCGCAACCTTACCAACGGCGGTTGATCCGACGTCGCGACGATCACGACCGACCGCTGCAACGCGCCGGGGGTCAGATCCCGTTGAAGGAATTCGTTCACCTCTCTGCCTCGTTCGCCGATCAGCGCAATGACATTCACGTCGGCTCTGGTGTAGCGGCTCATCATGCCGAGCAGCACACTCTTTCCCACGCCGGCGCTGGCAAAGATCCCGATCTTTTGACCTAACCCGCATGTGAGGCAGGCATTGATCGCCCGGACGCCGAGGTCGAGGGGCTTGGTGATGCGGGCGCGCTGGAGCGGGTTGATCGGCGCCGCATGGAGCGGATATTGACGCTCGGCCACCAGGGGGCCTTTTCCATCGAGCGGTTCTCCCAGTCCGTCCAGCACTCGACCGAGCAGAAGGGGGCCGACCGGAACCGACGCGCAGCGCCCTTTCATCAACAGTCTGCTGCCGGGACCGATTCCCCGCATCTCCCCAAGCGGCATCAGCAGGACTCGCTCTCCTCGAAACCCGACGACCTCGGCAAGCACGGTTCCCTCCCCATCCTCACGCGTGACTTCGCACAGCTCTCCCACCGAAGTCATGGGACCATAGCCCTCGATCACAATCCCCACCGCCTGTGCCACCCGGCCCGAAACCACCAGCGGGTCTGTCTGTTCAATCAGCTCAACGAGGTTCACGGCGACCTCGGTTCTGTAATACCTCGCCGAGACGCAGTAACTGTTGGTCCAGCGAGGCGTCGACCAGTCGATTCGTAGATTGCACCACACAACTTCCCGGAGAGAGGGACGCGTCGCCTTCAATATGCAACGTCAATCCTCCTTCTCGATCACGACTCAATCCCACTCGCGCCGCTTCGAGAATCGCGACGTCGGAGGGATGCGTTCGCACCGTCACGACGCACGATTCGCGAATCGTGGCCAATGCCGATTTCAACAACGCTGTTACGGCATCCTTGCGTTCAGCAACCGTGTCCCGCAAGATGCGTGTCGCCAAACTGAAGGCCAATGCCGTGACATCTGCTTCCATCGTCTGACTGAACGACTTCCACACCCCGTCGAGCCGGCAGACCGCATCGGCAAACAAGGCCTGCTCCTGTCGCTGGACGACGGCCTTTCGCTCGCCCGCCCGTTGCTCACCCTCGGTAATGCCTCGGTCGTAATCCGACGGACCGCTGGTGCCCAGGAACTGATGCCCTGTGCCGAAGTCGGTCAACGCAAGGTGCTGAAGATGCACCCCTCCGGCGAGAACGACCGCCTTTTTCAGGACCGCGTTTTCGATGCGCAGGCGGTAGAGCTCCATCAGCCGCTTGACCGTCAAGAGTACGACATCGATTTGGAAAGGTTTCATGAGAAACTCCGCTGCGCCGGCCTTCATCGCTTGAACCGCGAGATCGATCGTGGCATATCCGGTCATCACCGCGCCGATCATGTGCCGATCGAGGGCGCAGGCCTGCTGAAGCAAACCGATGCCGTCCTGATCCGGCAATTTGATATCCGTAATCAGGAGCGAGGCAGGAGCGCTCTTCAGTGCCGTGAGCGCCTCCTGCGCAGAGCCAACGGCGCGGACGCTGTACCCCTCGGACCGTAACAGCTCAACCAACAATCCCTGGATCGACACCTCATCGTCGACGACTAAGACAGACCCGCCTCGCTGCCACGGAGCGCGCGAGGCCGGCTGTGATACGGCAGATTCCAGGCTCAAGGGACCGGCCATTTAGACCAACGCCTCTCCGGCGCCTGCGATCACGATGCGCCCTTCCTCTTCCAGTTTGCGGCACACTTTGAGGATATTCTGCTGGGCTCTCTCCACATCCGTGACCTTCGCCGGTCCCCGCACCTCCATATCCTCCTTCAACATATCGGCGGCTCGGATCGACATATTTTTGAGGAACTTGTCTTTGACGTCCGGACTTGCGCCGCGAAGCGCGACGGGAAGGTCTTCTTTGCTGACCTCTTTCATCAGCTCCTGCATCCCGCGATCGTCGAGCTTGATGAGATCGTCGAACACGAACATCAATGCGCGGATCGCATCGGCTAACGTCTGGTTGCGTTCAGCAAGCTTCCCCATGATGCTGCCCTCGGTGTTTTTGTCCAGTCGAGTGAGAATATTCGCGATCACCTGAGAACCGCCGATACTCAAGGCATGGGCTCCGGTACTGGCCACCAATAAATCTTGCAGTGAACCGCTGAGTTCTTCGAGCACATCCGGCTGGACCTCTTCCATCGTCGCCACCCGCAACGCCACATCCGCTTGCAGCTCGGCGGATAGGCTGGTCAGGACCTGACCGGCCTGCTCCGGCTCCATATGCGCCATGACGACGGAAATCGTTTGAGGATGCTCGAACTTGAGCATTTGCGATACGCTCTTCGCATCCACCCACTTCAACGCGTCCAACCCCGGGTACACTCGGCTGTTCATGGACTCAAGAAGCCGAGCGGCCTTTTCAGGACCGAGGGCTTTCGTCAGGATGGTTTTGATGTATTCTTGTCCGTGAAACGAGACTTCGCCGGACGCGCTGGCCCTCTGAAAATCCTCCATCACGCTCTGTTCTTCTTCCCGCGTAATATTGGCGGTCTCCTTCATGAAGGTTCCCAGTTTGCGGATTTCTTTTGGGTCGAGGCTCTTCATGACGAGCGCCGCGGCATCTTCACCGATCGCTCGCAGAAGAATCGCGGCTTTCTGCTCACCGGATAGTTGTACGGCCATCGCGAACAGTCCTCACTACTGATTGCCCTTCAACCACTGCTTCACAATCACCGCCGTCGAATCCGGATTACTGCGCGCCAGATCGACCAGTTGGGAGCGCGCTGGTCCTGCCAACGCCGCTTCGACCTGGCCGACCGAAGCCGGCAGCGTCGGCTGGTTCCCCTGGGCTGACGGCGCTCCCGTCGTCCCCAGCATGCTCAGAAGCGGACGCACGACCATGAACAGAATCACGGCAAAGAACAGCCCGCCGACTCCGTAACGGAGATAGGGCATGAGGGAACTCGTCGAATCTGCCGCCGCCTCGATGCCCAGAGTGGACGGTTCTTCAACTGCGATATCGAATTGCACGTTGGTCACCTGAACTTGATCCTTGCGTTCCGCCGAATAGCCCATCGCTTTTTTGACGATTTCTTCAATGCGCTTCATGTCTTCTTCTGGTCGCGCGACATACTTCTTCGGCTGGTCGGCAGCCGCTGTCCCGGCTGCAGAGGCCTTGCCCCCTTCGTAAATCCCGTCCACCAGCACCGCGACAGAGAGTTGCTTGATGCTTCCGCTGGATTCCACGATGCGGGAGACGGTCCGACTTATTTCATAGTTCACGGTTTCGTTCTTGGTCTGATTGCTGGTCGAACTCGATTGAGTCGGCTCCTGCTCCGTCCCGGGCGGTATATTGGACTGGACGCCCGGCACACCACCGGATGTGCCATTCAAACCGTTGGACTTCTCCTGGCCCCGCTGTTCGCTTCGCACGACTTGACTGTTCGGATCGTACCGCTCTTCCGTCGTTTCCACTTTACGGAAGTCGAGTTCGCTCGATACCCGCACCACCGCTTTATTCTGGCCGACGATTCGCTCCAACATCGTTTGAATGCGCGTTTCAATATCCTTTTCCACCGTCCGCTGATATTCCAACTGCGAGCCGGTGAGCCCAGCTGCCTCGTCCCCTCCCGCCGTGGATGACAGGAGCCGCCCATGGCCATCCACCACGGTGACATCCTTAACTTGGAGGCCTTCGACACTGCTGGCGACGAGATGCACGATCCCGTTGACTTGTGTCTTGGCCAGCGCTTGCCCGTTCCGCAGCGACACCACGATGGAAGCGCGCGCGCGATTGTCGTCGTTCCCGAATAACCGCCGTTCCGGTGTGGCAAGGTGCACGCGGGCTCGCTCGACCTCCGGCATCTGCGCAATGGTCCGCGCCAACTCGCCTTGCAGCGCGCGACGATAATTGAGTTTCTGAACGAAATCCGACATGCCGATCGACGACCGATCGAATATTTCAAAACCCACTCCACCTCCATGGGGGAGGCCCTGGGTCGCCAACTGCAAGCGCAATTCATGGACTTGCGCGCTGGGGACAAGGATGGTGGTGCCGCCCCCGGTCGTTTCATACGGCACCTTCGTCTCTTTCAGTTTATCCACAATGCCTGCCGCGTCCTCTGAATTGAGGTTCGTGAACAGGACCTGCATGTCGGGCTGCTGAGTCCAGAGGGCGATGGCGATCAAACCGGCAATAGAGCCGGCCAGCGCAACCAGAATGATCATGCGTTGATTGATGGAAAACTTGGACAGCATGGACGACCTTACTCCTCGCTACCAAAAAGGCGCATACTAGACAACCGAAACTACTTACTTCGATCATCTACTCAAACAGGATGCTCAAAAAGCCCGTCCAGCAAGGCCGCAGCCGATGGAAGCACCGGAGGCGTAGCCCCTGGCTACGTTGAGGATGCTTTCGAGGCGAGAACGATGCTGGCGGGGTTTTTCAGCATCCTGTTAGATCTGCATCCGCTGAATGTCTTCATAGGCCGACACCAGCTTGTTCCTGATCTGCATCATCAGCTGGAAGGACACATCCGCTTCCTCCAACGCGACCATGGTTTGATGGACATTTTGTGTCTGTCCGGTCATCAGCGCCTCAGTCGCCTGACTCGCTTCCAGTTGGATGTCGTTGGCCTTACTGATCGCATGCTGCAGCGAATCCATAAATCCAGTGGGGGGCGCGCCGGCTGCGGCTTGAGACAGGCCGGCTCCGCCCCCGAACGCCGGTGTTGGAGGCGCGATCGCTTTGATCTGATCCATGACTACCTCCCAATCTCCAGCGCCTTACTCGTCATGGCGCGGTTCGCGTTAATCGCTTGTACATTGGCTTCATAGGAGCGGGATGCCCCGATCATGTTCACCATCTCTTCCATGACATTCACGTTCGGCATCTTGACGAACCCTTTTGTGTCTGCGTCGGGATGGCGCGGATCGTAAATCACCTGCCCGGGTTTTGAGTCTTCCTGCACACGCAGCACCTTCACGCCATCGAGCGCATGGGCCCCCGGCCCCGTCGCCACCCTTCCGTAACGCCCGTTGAAAGGGATTGGCAACAGGTGTGGACTGAAACACCACATCCCGGCGTTTATAGGGACCACCTCCAGGCGTATGGGTGGACTGTGCGTTCGCCAGATTGCTGGAGATCACGTTGAGCCGCTGACGTTGCGCATCGAGGGCGGAAACGGACACTGCCATACTCTCGCTCATTTCCATAATACAACCTCCTTGCCATCGGCCGTCAGCTTTCAGACCAGAGCTGATGGCTGATGGCGTAAATCTGTTGCTATCGGGCGTCGCGGATCGCAGCCATCAGCTGCCGAAAGCGGATCGCCATGATCGTTGCGGCGCCGTTGTATGCACCGGCGTTATCGGACATTTTTGCCATTTCCAACTCAATGTTCACTGAATTGGCATCCAAGGGAAGGTCCCCCGCAGGCACGTCGCTGAGTGTCCCGACAACCCGTTGAAGCCCCTCTCCGCCTATACCGATGTGTGTGCCTTGCGTCACCGCGAGCGTCACCGGTCCTTGACCGCGCTGAGCCGCTTGCAGCGAGTCGAGGAAGTTGAAATCAGTGGCGCGATAGCCCGGCGTTTCTTCGTTCGCGATATTCGAAACAATGACCCGCTGCCTGGCCCCTCGCAAATCTAGGGTGCGATTGAGCACTTGCATGGTGTGATCGAAGAGCGTCATGATATTGTCTCCCCTGTTTTCATATCCCTCGACATGGCCGTCATTGTTGCAATCGCGATGCCATGAACGGCCACCGGAAGGCCACTGCGACGGCAGGTCCGCCGATCGTCTCGCTCGACCCGCTTCTGCCGATCGGCAGAAGCGGGTCGAGCGCTTGCTGCCCATGCCACTCGTGAACCGCTGGCTTACTCCGAGACCTGACAACTGGGC
>JAWXBV010000183.1:0-34566 GCA_034440335.1 Nitrospirota bacterium
CCGCGTGCCCGTCTCGCAACGCGACTGCGCGATGTCGTCCCTCGACTGTGCTCGGGACCCTGAGCTTTGTCGAAGGGCGACGAACCGTCATGAATAATGCGGGCGTAGTCTCTATTGCGCTTCGTCTACTCCGTTACAAAACATTCGTCTGAGGACCTGTCTCCTTTTCCCGTGGAACCACCTGGCTCGCCATCATGGCACATGATGGTTCGTCGAGAAATCGTCAGAACCCGCGTTCCTCATGAAGCCCATCTCACCGGCGATGGTCCAGATACATTTTTTCCGCCCCGCGCTTCATGCGGCACATGCAGCGGATCAGCGGTTGCAGCAGAAACGTTCATGAACGTGAATATTCCCCATTGCTTGCGGCGAGGAGCGTCATGATGGAAGGCGCTCATCGTGGGAAAATAAGATATTCTTCTAAATTCTCAGCAGGCGTACTATGCTGTCTATGGGTGTGAGTGATGAGGTGGGAATCGGTCTTCACCATGGCTGAATGCTGGCTTTATTCTTGTTTAGTTGCGATAACAACCCTTAACCCTTTCGGGGGGGGGCAACGTGTCGTGGAGACAATGTCTGCTGGTTGTTGTTCTAACCCAACATAGACGTACTTAACCGTTGATGCGAACACCTCTCCCTCCGGCCATTCAGAGTCTCGCCGACCTCTTTGAGTTTTCCTGCCGTCGAAAGCCGGAAGATCTTGCCTATGCCTTCGTTCGCGACACTCTCGAACTTGAGAGCCAGCTGACCTATGGCGAGCTCGAAGTCTCCTGTGTTTTCATAATAGGTCAACGAGGCATCGCCTGTGGCACCTCTCGGCTCCACCAGGGTTGAACATTGTATGGTCAGACATTCACCCGTAATCATGCCGCCTGCCGATACGCTTCTTGATGTGTTGCGGTGGCGGGCTGACCGCCAGCCCGATCAGGTTGCCTATGTCTTCCTGCGAGACGGGGTGACCGGCGATACCGTTCTGACGTACGGAGAGCTAGACGCCAAGGCTCGCGCGATCGCTGGATTTCTTCAGCAGCGGGTTCAGCCTGGGGATCGGGTCATGCTCCTTTATCCTCCCGGACTCGATTTTGTGGCTGCGTTCTGGGGATGCCTCTATGCGGGCGTCTTGGCGGTCCCGGCTCCCCCCTTCGATCCGCTTCGAATCAAACAGACGCTGCCCCGTCTCCAGTCTATTGTCCGGGATGCCCAGGTCAGCGGCATCTTCACGAGGTCTCAGGCCGGTGTTGATGTGAACCGTGTTCAGCTCTCCGGGGATGGGGACCATCCGATTCCCTGGTTTGCGACTGATGAGATCTCGTTGGATTGGGCGAAACGATGGACCGCCGTGGTGTGCCAGCCTCAGGACGTGGCGTACCTGCAATATACGTCTGGTTCGACCTCTTCCCCAAAAGGTGTAATGGTGACGCACAAAAATCTCGTTCACCATTGTGAATACTTTACGAAGTTTGTGCACTATGATTCCGGGTCCAGAACACTCTCATGGATGCCACATTTCCATGACTATGGCCTGGTGAAAGGCATTCTCCACCCGCTCTCCGCGGGGATTCCCACGTATCTCATGTCTGCTCTCACCTTCCTCAAGCGCCCGATGTCCTGGTTGAAGGCGATTGAGCGGTACGGCATCACCCATAGCGGGGCCCCGAACTTTGCGTATGGGTACTGCGTGCGGGGGACCACGCCGGAGGAGCGGCAGGGACTCAATCTCAGTTCATGGCAGGTGGCCAGTTGCGGGGCTGAGCCCATCTCGATGCAGACCGTGCAACAGTTCACCAAAGCCTTCCAATCATCGAGATTCCGACCAGAGGCCTTTTACCCAGCCTATGGAATGGCAGAGTTCACACTACTTATCTCTCTCAAACCGAAGCAGGTCGCGCCTGGCTGTTGTTTCTTGGATGGATCTTCTCTGGAAAAGGGGGTGGTCCGAGACGCTGGAGAAGGCCAGAAGGGAACGAGGTCGGTAGTGAGCTGTGGTCAACCGGTGGGGACTACACAGGTGGTCATTGTTGACCCGCAGACCATGAAACCTTGTGCCTCCGAGGCTGTTGGGGAGATCTGGGTGGCGGATCCCAGCGTAACGAAGGGCTACTGGAATCGGCCGGACGAGACGCAACACATATTTGAAGCTCGTCTGGCTGAGACGGGCACGGGGCCATATCTGCGGACGGGCGACCTGGGTTTCATGAGAAAGGGAGAACTGTACGTTACCGGAAGGCTGAAAGATCTGATCATCATTCGCGGGCGGAACTATTATCCCCATGATTTGGAGTGGGTGGCCGAGCAAGCGCATCCGGGATTGCGGCGAGGATGTGGGGCGTCCTTCTCGATTGAGAGCGAGACCGGAGAGTGTGTGGTACTGGTCTATGAGATTGAGAAGAAGTTGCCTGAATCAGACCTGGCGGAGGTGATGAGCTGTATCCGTCGCGCTCTGGCTGACGGGTATGAACTGGAAGTTCACCAGGTGGTGCTGGTCAAGTCCGGAACGATTCCCAGAACCTCCAGCGGGAAAATCAAGCGGCACGCTTGCAGGGCGGATTTTGAGTCCGGTCAGCTCGCCGCGGTTGGGATGAGTACGTTGGGGACGATCGAGGAGGAGCAAACCGTTGGGCCGCTGGGCGAGATTCCACGAACTCCGGTCGAGAAAAGGTTGGCTGCTATCTGGCAAGAAGTGCTGGGCGGATCTCAGCCACGACGGCATGAGAACTTCTTCGCGCTCGGGGGCAATTCTCTCCTTGCTGCACAGGTTGTGGCACGAATACTCGATGTGCTCCACGTCGAGCTCCCTCTCAGTGTTGTCTTTGAATATCCGACATTTTCTGCGCTGGCTACTCGTGTCAGTGAACTCAGCACCGGTAAGAATACGACGGAGACCACCATAGAGGGGCTTGGATCCTCAGGCGGCGGGCTGGAGATTCCTCTCGTACCGCGTTCCCCTGTATCAAGACAAGGCAGGATGCCGCTCAGTTTCTCACAGCAGCGACTCTGGTTCTTGGAGCTGGTCAATCCCAGCAGCTCGATTAATCATATCTACATCGGCGTGCGTCTACGGGGTCCTCTCAACCCTGAGACGTTGGAGCGGTCGATACAGACAATCATCCGTCGGCACGAGATTCTTCGAACCCGATTCGGATCGGAGCGGGGCGAGGGATTCGCGGAAGTCTCCGGTGAGGTGGTCTTCACGCTGGGGCAGCATGATCTCCAGGCACTGAACCAGGCAGAGCAAGAAATAGAGGTCCGTCGGCTCCTACGAACGCAGGCCGGCCAGCCGTTCGATCTCGGACGAGGGCCGTTGTTCAGGGTCGCGTTGGCGGCACTCGACCAGGATCAGCATGTCCTGGCGCTGACATTCCATCACCTCATAGCCGATGGTTGGGCGCTTCGTGTTTTCTGCAAGGAATTGGCTCTACTCTACGAAACCGGCGGCGAGGTTCGAGGGGCTGGACTATCGAAGCTGAGTGTTCAATATGCGGACTATGCAAATTGGCAGCGAAACAGGCTCGATCAAGGCCTGCGTGAAGCACATCGAGCCTACTGGATCGGGCAGTTGAGCGGCGCCCGCCCGCCCGTTGAGTTACCGGCCGACCGTCCGAGGCCGCGCATGCGAACGTTTGAGGGAGGCGTGCGGTCACGGTCTCTCTCTCCGGGACTGGCGAATGCCTTGGATATCTTCTGCCAACAGCAGGGCGTGACCACATTCATGGTGCTGTATGCCGTCTTTGTGGCATGGCTCCATCGCTACACACAAGAGTCTGATGTTGTGGTCGGGTCGGTGGTGGCCGGACGGCGTCGTGTGGAGATCGAGGATGTGATCGGGGACTTTGTGAATACGGTGGCGTTGCGGTCTGAACTCTCGGACGAACTCACCGGACAAGATTTGTTGAAACAGGTACGTCGTGTGGTGACCGATGCGTTTGATCATCAAGAGCTGCCGTTTGAAGAGGTGATCGAGGCGCTCTCATTACGACGTGAGGGGGCGCTTTCCCCGCTCTTCAACGTGATGATTGTGTGTGAAGACGACCCCTTGTCCGCATTCAAAATCAGAGACCTTGAGGCCACCCATCTTCCCTGGGAGGTGACCGCGGTGGGGTTCGACTTAGTCTTGATGGTGGTGAACAAGGTTCAGGGCTTGGAACTGGCGTTGCTTTACGATGCCACAATTTTTGATGACTCGACCGTCAGCCGCATGTCGGGACAGATCGAGACGCTTCTTGGGAAACTCATCGAAAAGCCCGAGGCCCGGCTCGGTAAGCTCTCGTTACTCACATCGGAGGAGCGACGGCACATTCTCCTGGAGTGGGATAAAACCAAAGTTCCGGTTCCGTTTTTTGCCGGTGTCCATACGCTCATCGAGGCACAGGTTGAGCGCACTCCCGACGCGCTCGCCGTCATCTGTGGGGACGAGTCCCTCAGCTACCAGGAGTTGAACCGACGTGCGAACCGAGTCGCCCGTGCGTTGCAGAAGTTAGGGGTCGGTGCCGATCTTCCGGTGGGCCTCTGTGTTGAGCGCTCGGTGGACGGTATCGTCGGTCTTCTGGGTATTCTCAAGGCAGGGGGGGGCTATGTTCCCCTGGATCCGTCCTTCCCCGATCACCGCCTCCGGCTCATGTTGGAAGAGGCAAAGATTTCTCTCGTGGTGACGCAGCGGCGCCTCCGCAGCCATTTACAGAGTTATGGCGGCCAGGTCTGCGATGTGGAGTCCCTCTATGAATCCACGGTGAGCGGAGGGGAGGAGAATCTCGCAGACCCCGTTCTCCCTGATCAACTGGCCTATATCATGTACACCTCTGGGTCGACCGGGAGGCCCAAAGGTGTGGCCGTGACACACCGCAACCTGGCGACCTCCCTTCATGCCCGACTTCGGTATTATTCAGAACCAGTGTCCGGGTTCTTGCTGACCTTTTCTCTGGCCTTCGATGGATCTGTGACGGGTATTTTCTGGACCTTGTTGCAAGGGGGGCAATTAATTATTCCCTCCGAGGCTGCCCATCGCGATCCCACAGAGCTGGCTGCGCTCATCGAACATCACCGCATCTCCCATGTCGTATGGGTACCTTCTCTCTACCATGCCGTGCTCGGAGATGCGCTGAATACCCAGTTAGAATCACTTCGTGTCGTCATTACCGCCGGGGAGAGCCTTCCCCTCGAACTCGTCCGGTCGCACTACCAGCGACTGCTGTATGCCACGCTGTACAACGAATATGGTCCGACGGAAGCCACGGTCTGGTGTAGCGTGTATCGAACGACACGCGAGGAAGCAGGGGCTCGAGTGCCGATCGGAAAACCGATCGACAACATGCAGCTCTATGTGCTGGATGCGGACCTGGAGCCGCTTCCCATTGACGTGCCGGGGGATCTGTATGTGGCGGGGGATTGTCTGGCTCGCGGGTATGTGAGCCAGCCGCAGTTGACCCAAGAGCGGTTTCTTGCGCACCCCCACGTGGCTGGTGCCAGGCTGTACCGGACAGGCGACCGGGCTCGGTACCGGGAGGACGGCAATGTGGAATTCCTTGGGCGTGTGGATCAGCAGGTCAAGCTGCGTGGGTATCGGATCGAATTGGGTGAAGTCGAATATGTGCTGAGTAATTTTCCTGGCGTGTATCAGGCTGCGGTTCTGCTCCGACAGGATAAGCCGGAGCAGCAACGGTTGGTGGGTTATGTGACTGGCCTGCCAGAGCTTAAAGTGATGCTCGATCAGGTTCGGAGTTATGCCGCGGCCCGATTACCGCACTATATGGTGCCATCCGTCATCCTGTGGGTGGACGTCATGCCACTCACTGCGACAGGAAAAATCAATCGAAGCGCCCTTCCTGTTCCTGAAGAGACAGCAGGCCAGGCGGCAGCCAAGATTGCTCCGAGGAATCAGGTGGAAGAGGCGGTGTCCGAGCTGTGGAAATCTGTTCTTGGGGTACCAGTGGCTGGCATCCATGACAATTTCTTTGAGCACGGAGGCCACTCCCTTTTGGCCACACAGCTTGTTTCCAGGATGCGTGAAGCCTTTGATGTTGAAATCTCGCTACGTGTGCTTTTTGAGCGACCGACTATCGTGGGTTTGGCGGAAGAAGTGACGCGTTTGCGCCGTGGGGAGTGGAAGGCTTCAGCGTTTCCGCCGATCGTTCGGGTGCCCCGAGACCAGCCCCTGCCTCTATCCTATTCTCAGCAACGCATGTGGCTCATGTATCGGCTGGCTCCTGAAGGCACGGCGTATAATATACCGTTTGCCTCGCGGCAGATGGGTCCACTCAACAAATCGGCCCTTCGGAGTACGATCGAAGCGATCTGTAGACGTCATGAGGCATTCCGGACGACCTTTGCGATGACCAGTGAGGGACCGGTCCAAATCATCAGCCCCTACCGGCCTCCTCATTGGGTCGAAGTCGATCTCCTGTCACGGTTGCCAGACGACCAGCGCCGGCAGGAGGCGGCTCGGCTTGTAGAGCAGGAAGCGACCCAGCCGTTCGATCTTGAAAAGGGTCCCTTGGTAAGGTTCTTATTGATTGAGATCGGGCCCGAGGACCATGTGCTGATGCTCACGATGCATCATATCATCGGAGATCAGTGGTCGTTCGGGGTGATCGGGAGAGAGTTTGCGTTCTTTTACAATGCGTTTTGCCGAGGGGAGGTTCCTTCTGCCAAGCCGATACCCCTTCAGTATGCCGACTATGCGGTGTGGCAACGGCGTTGTCTCACCGACGAGTGGCTCAGCACACAGTCGGAGTATTGGCAGACGAAGCTGGCAGGACTGTCTAAGCTCTCCTTGCCGACAGATTATCCACGCCCTGTGGTGCAAACGTTTAACGGTTCGCATTGTATGGTGGAGTTGCCTGCCTCGTTGATCGAACGATTGAAGCAGTTCAGCGCAGAACACAACGCGACGGTGTTCATGACCCTGCTGGCCTGTTTTCAAATCCTGTTGAGCCGATATTCAGGCCAGAGCGATATTACCGTGGGCTCTTCTATCGCCAACCGGACTCAATCCGCGGTCGAATCGATCATCGGTTCGTTTGTCAATACATTGGTGTTGCGCACCGATCTCTCCGGTAACCCGACGTTCGTCGAGATGCTGGCGCGGGTCCGCGACACGGCGTTAGGGGCCTATGCCAATCAGGATTTCCCGTTCGATAAGTTGGTCGAGACGATGCACTCACATCGTGACCATAGCTCTGCCCCGCTGGTGCAGGTTCTCTTCAATTTACCGAATGCGCCTATCGGGGAGATCAACGTCCAGGGCTTGAGTTGGGTGCTGTTTGAGGTGGATACAAGAGCCGCGCAGTTCGACTTAAGCCTGACGATTGAAACAGAGATTGCCCGCAAAGCCTATTTGACATTCAATACCGATCTCTTCGAGCGTCGGACCGCTGAACGTATGTTGGGACAGTACAAAGTCCTGCTCCATAACGCATTGGCAAATCCCACCGCCAAGCTTTCCGATCTCTCCATGCTCACGGCGCCTGAGCGTGCTCAGATGTTGCAGGACTGGAATCGAACGCAAGTAGACTATCCTCAGTCCGAATGTTTTTCGCAAATGTTTGAAGGACAAGTCGAACGGACACCTGATGTCCTCGCGTTGTCGATGGGGCACGACACGGTACGATACCGCGATCTCAACGCCCGGGCGAACCAGTTGGCACGCTATCTCCGATCGTTGGATGTTCGACCTGGCGTGGTGGTGGGCATTTGTCTCGAACGGTCGTTGGAGATGGTCATTGCGCTACTGGCCGTGCTTAAAGCCGGTGGGGCCTATGTCCCCCTCGATCCTGACTATCCCCGCGATCGACTTCGGTTTATGGCGGAGGATGCCGCCGTCGCGATCGTGCTCACGTCCGAAGATCTCTCCGATCGGTTTGATGCTCGCGCCTGCCGTATGCTGTGTCTTGATCGGGAGCAGAAGCGGATTGCACAGGAGGTCGAGCATAACCTTCCGCCGACCGCCACCTCTCAAGACTTGGCCTACATCCTCTACACCTCAGGATCAACCGGGCAGCCCAAAGGGGTGGAAATTCCCCAGCGGGCGCTGGTGAATTTCTTGTGCTCGATGCGGCAGAAGCCGGGATGTTCTGCTCAGGATGTGATGGTGTCTGTGACGACGCTGTCCTTCGATATCGCCGGGTTGGAGTTGTATGTGCCGTTGCTGGTGGGGGCTCGTGTCGAGATCGTGAGTCGCACGGTTGCGATGGATGGACGGCAATTACGGGCCCTCTGTGAGACTGTACAGCCGACGATCATGCAAGCGACCCCTGCCACATGGCGAATGTTGATTGAGGCTGGATGGTCGGGCAGCGATAGGTTGACGGTGTTGTGCGGAGGGGAGGCCCTTTCGCTGGATCTTGCGGCGGCATTGCTGGATCGTAGTGCAGCCTTGTGGAATATGTATGGTCCGACTGAGACCACAATTTGGTCCATGATCGAGAAGATTCAACAATCGGATCAGGAGATTTCCATTGGGCATCCGATCGCCAATACGGACCTGTATATCTTGGATCAGTTCATGCAGCCGGTTCCCGTCGGAGTCTCTGGGGAGCTCTATATTGGGGGCCATGGGTTAGCCCGAGGATATCGGGGGCGCCCTGAGTTAACACAGGAACGGTTCGTCCCCCATCCATTCTCGACAGAGCCCCTTGCGAGGCTGTATCGAACGGGAGATCTGGTTCGCTATCGCCCCGATGGGCGCATTGTGCATCTGGGTCGGTTGGATCATCAAGTCAAGATCAGAGGGTTCAGAATCGAATTGGGTGAGATCGAAGCGGTGTTGAATCGGCATCCTGCTGCCCGTCAGGTTGTGGTAACAGCAGTGGAGGGTCGGCACGGTCTCAAACAGTTGGCGGCCTATGTGGTGTGCCAGGAGGGGCAAGCACCAAGCCCGACAGAGCTTCGCGCGTTTGTGCGGACGGCGCTTCCTGAGTATATGACCCCTTCATTCTTTGTGTTTCTGGAGTCGATGCCCTTGACGGCCAATAACAAGGTCGACCGTCGGGCATTACCTGCTCCGGTCCCCTCTCTCTCAGATGGGCTGGCTCACGTCGGGCCGCGCGATCGGGTGGAAGTTCAACTGACGGCCTTGTGGCAGCAGGTGCTAGAAGTCCCCAAGATCGGGATCCATGACAACTTCTTCGATCTCGGTGGCCATTCCCTCAAGGCGGCGCAACTCTTCTTTCTTCTCGAACAGGTGTATGGACGGCGCCTTCCGCTCGCGACGCTGTTTCAAGCGCCGACCATTGCAGAGTTAGCGTTGGTACTTTCACGCGAGCAATGGACGCCGCCCTGGCAATCGCTGGTGGCGATTCAGCCGAGTGGGACCGCGATCCCGATATTCATGGTGCCGGGAGTCGGCGGCAACGTGTTGGTCTTCGCGCAGTTGGCGAAGCTGTTAGGAGTGGATCAGCCCTTCTATGGGTTGCAGGCGCGAGGACTGGACGGGAAAGAAACGCCGTTTACTTCTGTGGTGGAGATGGCGAGGCATTACATTGCTGAGATCCGCACTGTGCGCCCGCAAGGGCCATATGTCGTCCTTGGTATCTGTACTGGTGGGCTGATCGCCTATGAAATGGCCCAACAATTACGTGAACGGGGGGAAGCCGTCACCTTGGTCATGATGGATACATGGCATCCGACTTCGTATCGCCCGCATCGTCATGCGTGGCCGATGAAGTTGTGGCTGCCCCTCTTCATTGTATGGAGAACCATGGGAAATATTCATGTGCTTCTCCGTATGTCGATCAAAGACTGGAGGCCATTCGTCCAGCGCAAACGTGAGAGGCTCCTGTCATTTTTACAAAACAGAACCGTGAAGGATGAACTCTTTGTCGAGTTTCAGGTCGAACGAGTGACGCAATCGACGCGCCAGGCGGTGGCTCGCTACGCCATGCGTAAATACGCTGGTCGCATTCTGAATATCGTGGCGTCGAATCGGAACGTCGCCGACACGGTGACGGATACCAGGCATGTTTGGGAAGAGCTTGGTGGCAAGGGGAGTCAGACTGTGCCGGTGGGGGCCAGAGACTCAGGGCTCCTGCTGACGTCACCCCATGTCAGCGAAGTGTCCGGGCATCTCCAGGCCTTCCTTGCGGGCGAGGCGCAGGATGAAAGAGTCAGCGACCATCGGCCCCGTGATATAAGTGTGTGACTTTCATCTCCTTCCTGTGTGAACGTGAGGTCGGTCGGCGATGCCTTTCAGTCGATTTCTCCACTTTGTGGTGCAGCGTTCGAGAACCATGGCTTGGCTCATGGTCTCTGTCGGTGTCTTGTCGGGTCTCTTGAGCGCCGGGGTATTGGCGCTCATTAATCATACGCTTCATCATCCCTCCGACCATTCCTCCTTCGTGATCCTGGGGTTCATCGCCATCGTCGCCGGGAAGCTTCTGTCGAACCTGGGGTCTCAGCTCCTGCTCGTCCGATTCTCACAAGACACGATTTTGGATCTCTCTTTATCGCTCTGTGCGAAGATCGTGCGGGCTCCATTGCGTCGTTCCGAGCAGCGAGGGGCCGCCAATATTCTCGTCACCCTGACGGATGACGTCAGCTGGGTCACCTGGGCGATCCAATGTTTTCCTTCGTTGATTATGAATGTGGCGGTCGTGCTGGGTTGCGGGATCTACCTGGCTTGGTTGTCATGGGGTGTGTTTCTGGGAGTTGTCGGAGTCACCGTGGTCGGCGCCCTGGGGTATCAGTGGCTGCATACCAGCGCGCGCGACGTCATCTCTGCAGCCCGGGAGGCCCGGGCCGAGTTGTTTCAACATTTTCGTTCCCTCACGGATGGGCTGAAAGAGTTGTTGATGCATCAGTCGCGGCGGCAGGAATTTGTGAATCAGGAAGTACGAAGGGCGGCCGAATCGTATCGGCAAGCGAATATAGACGCGACACGGAGACAAGCGTTGGCGGAAGTCTGGACGCAGGTCTCGTTTTATTCGCTCATTGGTTTGATTGTCTTTCTGTTTCCCTCTGTTGTGATGGTGTCCCCTGAGGCACTCACAGGATATATTGTGGCGGTTCTCTACATGATGGGTCCTATCTGGAGCATTATCGGTACGCTGCCGACAATCACGCGAGGTCAGGTGGCATTGGAGAATATTGAACGATTAGGGGTGTCTCTGGACGTTGGTTCCGAGGACGCTCAGACGAGAGACGTGGCAGTTCGTGAGGGTGAAACCCCTCCTATTGTGCAGTGGAACGATGTCGTGTTTTCGTACGGCAAGGAGCAAGGGGTCGACGTGCCCTTCACGCTTGGTCCAATCAGTCTCGAGCTGCATCCCGGCGAACTGGTATTTGTCATCGGTGGGAATGGGAGCGGGAAGTCGACCTTCGTGAAAGTTCTTGCGGGGCTATATCGGCCTTCACAGGGGCATGTGACGCTGGCTGGTACGATGATCGCCGATGCCAATCAGGAGTGGTATCGGGAACATTTCTCGGTCGTATTTTCAGACTTCTACGTCTTCAAGAAACTCCTGGGCCAGTCGGACGCTCAGGCCGAGAGGCTCGCGCCGGAATATTTGCGATTGCTGCACATGGATCAGAAAGTCACGGTACACGATCGCATGTTCTCAACCCTCGACCTGTCCCAGGGGCAGCGAAAGCGGTTGGCGCTTGTCACGGCCTACTTGGAGGACCGCCCTATTTATATCTTCGATGAATGGGCGGCGGATCAAGATCCGCAGTATAAGGAAATCTTTTACAAGACATTACTTCCGGACCTGTGCAAGCGCGGGAAGTTGGTGGTCGTGATCACACATGATGACCGGTATTTTCATCTCGGTCATCAGGTCATCAAATTAGAAGACGGCAAGGCGGTGGAATATCTGAACGCCGGGGTCGGCAATCGCCGACCGTTGGGATGACTCCATGATGCCGTCTGTCTCTGCGCAGAACAGCCATGTCCCGATTGCATTCCAGTCGATTGAGCAGTTGATCGGCACAGAGTGGCAGCGCCATTCATGCCGCCTCGAACGGCACGTGGTTCACCTTTGGGGGATAGAGTTGGATGGGTTGCCACAGTGCTTGGAGCGATGCGCGCAGTGGCTGGACGAAGAGGAGCAGCTCAGGGCTGTGCGCCTGGTTCGAGAGGAGGACCGGCAGCGCTATGTACTGGCACATGGAGGTCTCAGGGCGGTGCTCAGTCGGTATCTTGGGATCGCCCCCGATGTGGTGACGCTGCATCGCCGTGAGGCGGGCAAGCCCTTCGTGACGAAGGAGCAACGAGGTCAGTCCACAATCACGTTCAATATGTCCCATGCGCAGGGCCGTGTGCTTATTGCGGTCTCAATGGGACAGGAAGTTGGAGTGGATCTCGAACGAATTCGTTCGGACGTAGAGGTCGAGAAACTTTCCGAACGTTACTTTGCTTCCTCCGAACATGCCACGATTATGCAGTCGACTCAGGCGCATCGTGCGGCGAGGTTCTTTCGCTACTGGGTTGCGAAAGAGGCGGTCCTGAAGGCGCAAGGGATTGGGCTTCGGGCGTTGAGTCAGTGCGAGATTCTCATGGCAGAGGACGGAGTCAGCGGGGAGATTCGGGTTCCGGTGGGTTCTCCACTCCAAGACCAGTGGAGGATTCGTCTCCTCTCGTGCGGCGAGGGATGGGAAGCGGCGGTAGCGGCGCAGGGGGTAGACTGGGTCGCGCAGTGCGGTCTAGCAGGATGCTGAAAAATGGTCTGTCTGGTCTATTCCGTCTATCTGGTGTGATCGGTTGAACGAAACTAACCGGAGAAACCGGATGGACCAGACAGACAGGGCCTGTCTACCCTATTGAGTTGAACGTGGTGTTGTCGCCGCCGACGCCTTTCGGAGCTCCTTGAAAAACTTTTGAATCAGTGCCTGACTCTCCTGCTCAAGGACCCCTCCGGTTACCATGACCCGGTGGTTCAGGTTCGACTCTGACGGCAGGTCGAACACCGATCCGCAGGCACCGGCCTTCGGATCCCATGCCCCAAAGACGACTCGCGGAATCCTTGCTAAGATAATCGCACCAATACACATCGCGCAGGGCTCAAGGGTCACGTAGAGGGTTGTGTCGGTCAATCGCCATGTACCCAACGCGGTTGCCGCGGCGCGGATCGCAATGACCTCCGCATGGGCCGTGGGGTCTTGCCAGAGTTCGCGGTAATTGTGTGCCAGCGCCAGCACCTGGCTGTCTTGGACGATCACGGCAGCAATCGGCACTTCGCCGATGGCCGGCGCCCTGGCCGCTTCTTCCAGGGCCATCCGCATATAGATAAGATCCTGTTCGCGCTCGTTTTCCTGCACGGTTGTCTCCTTAGAAGATCGTTAATCGGGTTTTCTGGTCTATTTGGTCTATCTCGTGTGTCTGATTACACGAAACTAACCAGATAGACCAGACCAACCAGATAAACCAAATAAACAAAACAAACCAGGTTAGGACCGACTCAACAGGTAGATCGGTCCGGTTGGTTGTGGGCGGCCGCCTGAGGGTTCAAGGCTGACGGCAAAGGCTTTCGCACCCGCGAAGCTCGGCACCTTCTTCACCAGTAGGCGAACGGTTTCTCCGGCATCGATGTGAAAGGTTCCAATGCTGACGGGTTTGTCGGAAATGGCCCATAGTTGATACGTCGTGCCGGTGGGACTTCCCGGTAGGTTCATCGAGTAGAGCCACACGTTATGGGTCCGCGCATCGAACAGCAGGAATCCCGCTGCCTGTTTGGCGATGTCAGACCCGGCGAGAGACTCGACCTTCACGTCGGGAATGCGAAGGAGCGCGGCCAATTCGTCTTGCGCTGTCCTGACGATACGAGCGCTGCCTCCCTGGCTGAGTTCGATCCGAGGCTCCACCAGCTCAGCCTCGCGCTGGGCCAGTTGCTCCCTGGCTTCGGTCGCTTCATTCGTTCGTTGTTGTAATTCGTTGCGTATTTCCGTGAGAGCGTTGGTTTGGCTCTCGACCTCACGAGACATTTCGGCCAGTTTCGCAGACTTTTCCTGGAGGGATGTCTCGAGCTGCTGCATGTTCGATGTGGCGATAGACCGTTGTGTCGAGACGTTCCAGGCGACATATCCGCCGACCGCCACGATCAGAAGCGCGGCCAAGCCGAGAGCCCAAGGGAGTGACGACGATCGAGCAGGGGCGACGGGAGGAAAGAGGTGGTCCATCCATTCGCCCGGTTCCAGACTTGGCTTGCTCGGTTCATGTGTCGCCGCGTCGGCTGGAATCGGCGCGGGATTTCGCTCGGCCATGATGGTGGCTTTGAGGGAAGGTGGAGGCGTGATCGGACTGAGACTGAGGGGGAGGAGCGCGGCGATGGATTGATAGTCCTTCAGCGCACTGTGACAGGAGGTGCAGCCGGAGAGTAGGTGGGCCTCCAGCGCCTGTCGCTCGCTTCGGTCCAGCGCGCCTGCGGCATATGAGGGAACCGATTCTTCAAGTTCTTCATGCGTCATGGGAGCGCACCATGATTTCCCCACTGTTGGAGGCTCTCTCGGAGTCTGGACATCCCCAGTTTGATTCGCGTTTTGACGGTCCCCAACGGCTGATTCAACCGCGCGGCGATCTCGGCATGGGAGAGTCCTTCGTAGTAGGCGAGTCCAATCGCTTGTTGCTGCGCTTGCGGTAATCCAGCCACGGCGGATCCGACTGCCAAACGCAGCTCGTGATCGGCCTGCGTCTCAAACGGGTTGGGACTGGGGTCGGCCGGCTGCGCAGCGGTTCCAGCTTCCAATGTGTTCGTCGCTCGATAGCCTCGTGATGCCCTAGCCCGTAGCTGGTCGATGGCCCGACTCTTGGTGAGGGTCACCAACCATGCGACCGGGGTTCCACGCCCGACGTCATAGCGAGAGACCTTCCGCCAGACATCCACATAGACATCCCGTAATAGTTCGGACGCGTCCTCGCGACTCCCCAAGATCCTGATTGCGAGCGTGAACAAGAGCCGGCTCGAGTGGTCATAGAGCGTGCTGAATGCCTGCTGATCGCCTTTGGCGACAAGGGCTAGTACGGTTGGGTCGATCATCGAGGTGGTGTGTTGAGATGGATTGTCCATAACGCGAGCGAGCTGTGAGGGGGAATCGGAACCACCTCATGCCCGCCGCGACTATAGCACTCTATGGATAGAACGGGCAAAAAGATGTGTGTTTCAACAGGATGCTGAAAAAGTCCGCCAGCTTCGTTCTCGCTTCGTTCAGATCCTCAACGTACCCCAGAGGGTACGCCTCCGGTTCTTCACTCACTGCGGCCTTGCTGGACGGCCTTTTTGAGCATCCTGCGTGGGTGTTCTGCACTTGGCCAGATGTGTCGGCCATCGAAGTTCTGCTTTGCTGAATGGGTTTTGCGCAGCTTGCTAGGTTGTTTGACGCTCACCGAAGATGTGCCGGAAGAACGATTCCAGACCGGCGTATTGGAGAGATTGGCGGAGGACGAGCGACTCTGTAGCCGGGTCGTAGTGCGCCAACCGCCAGGGTCCCAGCCGGACGACGTAATACGCCGGTTTCTGTCCGGTGGAAGCAGCGAGGAGTCTGGCCATATGCGGAAACCTTCGGAGCCTGAACGAGGCAATCTTGGAATGGGAGGGGAGAGATTGGAGCGGTACAGGCGCAAGGACATCGACCGTGGCTGTCCATCGGAGCAGGATCGTCAGCATTGGCCGGAAGAGAGGAAGTTTCTTCAGGATACGAATACTTCTGGTAACCGACCGAACGACGACAGTCCGAACGCGGCTCTTGAAGCGGCTCGGTTGCGCTGTGGCTGATGCCATGTGTCGGCTTTTCCCGTGTGGCACGTGAGTGCCATCGCGCATCACTCCCGTGACCACTCCGATTACAGAACCTGGCTGAACGACCTCGCAGGCGCCCTGCGTCGCGTCGCCCCTTGTCCAGACTGCGCCTTGTGGATCGATGGCAGTGATACGGTGGCAGACGAGCAGGGTGTCGTTCTGGAATACGACGATCGCGCCGACGGTGAGAGAGGTCGGGGGACTCAGTTCCAGTCTGTCGCCTTCTTGAATCGTCGGCATCATGCTCGATGACAGGATCCGAGGCACGACCATGTCGTTCAAGAGAGGCAGCTGAAGTGCATGAGGTAAATCCTGTACAGAGAAACGGCCATCCAGGGTGAGTGACGGTAGGAGGTGAATCACGAGGTCGCCCTTGCTGTTCGGTCACAGATGAGCCGGATCAGGATACGAACGAGCAGTCTGTTTGCCGCCCGCGCCAGCTGCCACCATCTGGTGATGATGGTGCGCCAGGGCCGCGTCGCACGTTCACTCCCATACCGATACGTCAGGAAGACCGGTGAGGGAATGAGCGTGCGGCGAACCCAGGCCGACCTGCATCCCGGTGGTTGCGTGATCCACAATAAAAAATGTCCCAGTTCTGGAAGGGGCTGGGTTGTCACCAATCGCCGGAAAACACACTCCAGTATGTGCTCAGGCAGGCTCGATGGCGAGAGTTGCCGGATCGCAGTCGCAGGAATTCCTAGGGGTGGGTTCGACAATGTCAGGTGACGCAGGCCGTGGTAGAGCGGGATTTTAAGATAACGGCGGTGCGCTTCCTCGACAAGCCTGGGCCAGTCGAGTGCTTCTTTCTCGATCAACAACTGGAGATCGGTAAAAAATGATGGAGTGAGGTGTCCTCGATGGACGACTGAGTAGGCGATCAAGTAGAGCAGCAGATCGTCGGAGCTTAGTTGCTTGACCGTCAGCCGGCCGAGCAGACGAGTTCGAGCTCGCCCCCACAGCGCGGCAAGCCCCTCTTCGTCCAGGTACCAGAGATTCGAGACCAGATCCAGAGCCAGTGTCGATTGAGACGAGACATAGGCCGGATTGCCGTCGATCTGTTGTATGAATCCGGCCTCTATCAGCAGCCGATGAATGGAGGGAAGGTCATGTGCATGCACCAACAGATCCACGTCGGAGAGAGGCCTCGTCCCGCGCATTCCGTAAAGGCGTGAGAGTAAATCGGCCCCCTTCAAGAGGATACACTCGATGCCCTGCCGATGAAATGCCTGGCCGACGATCTCATACTCATCGAGCAGCCGTTTGTTGATCAGGCTGACCTGGGTGTAGGCGTCAGCGAGGTCGTCGAGGGTCGAGGAGGGCATGGGTACGATCCTCCAATTGAGCCCATTCCTTATAGTGCGGGAGACATGAACTCATGTCCCCAGTTTCGAGCCATGCGTCGCTTCTGCCGAGGCGGCAATGGGGGCGCACCTCACAGGTCGGACATTCGTATCGCTCATTCGGTCTGGCCTCATCGACAGTCCGTTTGAGGGCTTCCCAGCCTTCTTTCACCGTGCCTGTACGGAGATTATAGCGTGGGATAGGGAAAGCGGTGCAGAGGTTCATGTCGCCGTAGGGAGTAATCGCGAATTGACTCTGGCCACAGGCACATTCGATAAAAGACTGGTTGGCTGAACAGGCGTCTTCAGGCGTAGAGGCTGATCGGTACGGAAGCAGTTCCTGATCGATTCGGACTTTCTCCTCAGGGCTGAGGCGATACTGCAATGGTGTTCGATCGCCGGTGATGGTGGTCATGATCTCCAAACAATATTGGAATTTCATGCGCAGGGATTCCACCAGTTGCCGGCAGGCCTGGATCTCCTCGTGATTGATGGTCGTCACCGGCATCCGTACGACGACGGGTAGCGCGGCAGCGGCGAGATGGAACAGGCCATGCCGAAACTGCCGATAGGATCCTGCGACCCCGGTCATCCGCTCATAGACCGCTTCGGTCGCTCCGTATATCGAGACGTTGACCTGGCTGACGCCGACTTCAAGGAGCAAGTCTGTCAACGATGTGGTGATGCGGGTGGCGTTGGTCATGAGGCGAATCATCAATCCTTGCCGACGCGCATGTCGAAGAATGTCTCCGATGTCTGGGCGCACGCTGGGTTCGCCCCCGGTGAAGGTCACGGTGAGCACGCCGAGGTCAGCGAGTTGGGTCAGCAGTCCGCACACCTCGGAGGTCGTGAGTTCATGGGGCAGTGCGCGATGGGTGGGGTTGTAGCAATGGACACATCGCAGGTTGCAGCCGTATGTCAGCTCGAAGGTCACGCTTTCAGGCTTGCGGGAGCCTGCTGCTTTCGTCGAGAGCGATTCGAGAAATGTTCCGGCATCCAGCTGCTTCATGACCCCACCAGCGCGGTCTTGGTGACGTGGTTCTGGACGTAATCGACAACGTCCTGGTGCTGTGCAAATGCGAGTTGTCGGCAAGGGACCTGAGCGATCAGGTCGCTTAAGAACCCCATGGTTGCCTCCATGGCGGTGCGGTCCCAATGGGGAAGGAAACATTGGGGGAGAATATGAGCCAGGACTGCGCCGGCCGATAGATTCTCAATCCGGTGTTGTGGCCCCTGCTTGATGCAGAACAGTTCTGTCAGGAGTCCAGACTCATTCTTGGCATAGGCGCCGCTGCCGACCCATGGCGTTCCATGGAGGACAAAATCCCGCCCGCTCTTGCGGATGATCATGCGCTCATCGCTCAGCACCGATGCGCCACTGGTATCGAAGAATCCAGATAGCGTAGATTTGCCGGCACCTGAGGCCCCCGTGAAGATGTATCCTCCTGGGGGTGACAGAATCCCTGCCGAGTGGAGGAGCAGCCCTCCCTCTCTCGCGAGTCTGGTCAATAGACAGACCTCCACAAGAGGATTGATGATCTTCATCGGCACCCAGCCCTGTACCGAATTCATCGCTTCCCCATGTGTCCAGACATCGACATGGGAAAAATCCTGGGTGATGAGCGCCAGGGCACAAGGCCGGTGGGTCTTGGTGCCCAGCGATTCCAAGAGCCATCCTGCGTCAGTCGTATAGAGACGCCAGAGGCCATGACAGGCATCGAAATGAAGCGGTCCATGCGAGAGGTTCGGAAGCTTTGTGACAATGGTGATGGAAAGATCGATGTCCGGCAGGTGGTCGGAACGATCGAGGAAGGCCCCGAACGGGTGCAGTGGCCAGCTGAAGGCTGGACAGTCTTGGGCTTCCGTCATTCTGACTCTATAGCCGGCAATGTGAAGATCGATGTTCATCGTCCGTCCATATTCTTAGGAAGGGCGTGCGCCCGAATCCCCGTCAGCTGCAGTACGTCTTTTACATTGGGGAAAGGCTGGTCTGCATCCACCATTTCCGCTTTGGTTTGCGTTGTTTGTCGCTAAGGAGCAGGCGCTCAAGATGGCCTGTTCTTGGTTTAGCTTGACACGGAAGAGCTGCGGCTGGCTGTAGGGTTTTTTTTCAGTCATGGTGAGACTCCACCTCCTTGTGGACTCTTCGCAATGGATGAATCAGGGTCTGATGCAATGCTGATTGTGCCCGCGCAATGGCGACGTCGCAATCATAGGGGATGGGTGCCTCGGCTGTGCCACATTCCCAGCGGGCATCGGATGGTTTCTTGTCGCAGAACGTATGGACAGTGCAGGTGCGGCAGGGTGATTTCCCTTCGTACCGCATGCCCCTAACCTCCCGAAATAGCAGCTCGATGGCGTCGGCAAGTGGATGGGTTCGTAGCGACACCCGCCGTTCGTATTGCAATGTACAAGTACCGAGTTCGCCCCAGGCATTGATATGAATCGTATCGGTTGCACAGCCGCAGCGATAGAGCCGGTCTGTAATTGGAGGGTGCAGTGTCGTGCTCTCGCCGCAGAGTTCCTCGTCTGGATCCTGTGTCGGTCCATCTCCGCGAAGGGCCACGTCGTCTTCCGGTGCCACCCGATAGGCAAGTGACGACAGATCGCCGTTCAAGCGGGGAGAGAGGGAGGTGGTGAATCCGAACTCCTGCCCGAAGGATTCCACGAATTGCTTGATGACCGGCATCTCGTCTCTATTCCAGTTCATGGCTTTTGTTTTCAGCGCGAGCGGCAGGCCGCTGTCTTTCAACATCTTCAGTCCTCGGACGAAGGAACGGAACGATCCTGGGACCTGGGTGAACCAATCGAACGGCTCTTCCGTCACCGAATGACAGGAGATATCGATGGTGAAGGGCGGCATCTGCTGCAGCCGTTCAATGGTGGCGTTCGTAAAGAGCGTGCCGTTGGTATAGAGCTGGAGCAGGAAGCCTTTGCGATAAGCGGTTTCGTAGATCTCAAAGAACTGAGGGTGCATGAAAATATCGCCGCCGGTGAGATTGAGCCAGACAATGCCGAGCTGTTGCATCTCGTCGAGCAGGCGGTGGATTTCGTCAAGGGTCAGCTCGCGCGGGAAGAAGTCTTTGCTGTTGTAGGGATCGGTGTAGCAATGGCGGCAATGGAGGTTGCAGCGATAGGTCAATTCGAGCTGCGCCTTGATCACGTGCCGGTGGGCAGCGGCCTGTTCGTGGACTCGTCGGCTGAACGCCCCATACTGGATGGTCGGAATGGTTCTCTCGTTAGACATGGTGCATCGTGGGTTGGATAAGGGTCGGCTCTTGGGCAATTTTCCAGTCGCAGGCAAAGGCCGGCAGCGCCTCGTAGAAGCCGGTTTGAAACGAGCCCTGCCGCAAATCGTAGCTCTGGCGGCGATTACTGGAGCAGAGTTGCAGTTGTCCGTAGGCATCGATGTGGAATCTGTGCATGCCGCTTCTGCAGGGAGGGAGTTCCACTGAATCGCGTCGGCAGGCGTCTCTCCATAAGTCAGGATCGCGCCGATTCAGTTCGGCCAGGTCCTGTTCAGACAGTGCATATTGGAATGGACCCTCCCCGCCGTCAAGTGACGGCCTCATTTCCTCGCCGAGCTTGTACCTGACCGTCCCCAGAGACGCGACGTACCGTTTAACCTCGAGGATCTCCTGCCGATTTAGCGTCATCGCGGTGCTCTTAAGGACCAATGGAATCTGCCGATCGAGGAGAAATCTGATCGCCTGAAGACAGCGGTCGTAGGAGCCTTGCCCCAGAGTAATACCTTCAAAGGTCTCACGGGTCACTCCGTGCAGGCTGATTTCAATACAGTGGGGCGGCAATGAGGCGAAGCGATCCGCGTGCGCTTCCGTGATCAGGGTCCCGTTTGAAAAGACTGTGACCAGAAATCCACAGCGGATCGCATGTTCATACAGTTGGAAAAAATCTTGACGTGCGAGCGGTTCGCCTCCCGTAAGGCAGAGTTCCAAGGTTCCGGCCTCGGCCAGCTCATCCAGGATACGGAGGATTTCAGCGGTGGTGAGCTCCTGACGGATCGCCTCCGGACGATTGAAGCAATCTGTGTAGCACATCGCACAACGAAGATTACAACGGCAGGTGATTTCCCATTGGCAGGAGAGGGGGAAGCGCTCGGGAAGGTGCGTGAGTTTATCCTGTGCAATCATGAGTCATCTGGTCACTTCCTCGACCGCCTTGATGGAGAGAAGGTCGTCAAGCAACGACGTGAAGTCTTGTGTCAGCTGGTCTGTCGCCACCTCGTACTCGCCACAGAAGTCAGTCACGATGTCCTGAGCCGTGCGTTGGCCGTCGATGCGTCTCCAGAGCGCTGCCCCGGTTTCATTCAAGACATAGATGCTATTGGCTTCGGTGAGTGTCCGTCTGATGGGGACCAGAATACATTCACCGGCCACGTCACGCTGTACGTAGTCGGGGTGTCTGCTATAAATTGCAGTGGGGGTCATCGGTGGAGGCAGAATAGCAAATCCCTGGGAGCCCTTCTAGTTTTATTTCGCGCGCGCTGTCGGCGGAGCGGCCACGACGACATATTGTCCGCTCCAGTTGAGCTCTCGGACAACGACGCCACTCTCTGATAATTCCCGCCGCAGCTCTTGTTCGTCTTGAAAGGCATGGAGGAAATGGCCTAGCGGGCAGGTGTCGCCAGGCTGGTAGAGGCGATTGGCTCCAGGAAGCTTGGTGAGCCATCGGTTGATGGTTTCGCCGGTTCGCTTTCTTCTCGTCAAGGGGGCAGATTCAACGAGAAATTGGAGGATGGCTAATCCCTCAGGGGAGAGCAGGCCGATTAATTGCCGTAGCCAGGTTTGCCTCCAACTCCGGCTGGGGATGGAACTGTACATGATGCTGGGCAGCAGAATGTAATCGAGGTGGGCGGGATGAGTGGGCATGGCCAAAAAGTCTGCCTGGACAAACATGACCGAGACTCCGGCCGTTCGTGTAATCTGCGCGCCGATCCTCAATGCCGATCGGCTGATGTCTAGGCCGATGACGCGGAACCCTCGGTTGGCCAGTGCGATCGATTCACGACCGATTCCCGTGCCCAGTACGAGGAGTTTCCCCGACACGATGTGATGGCGGGCGAGCACCTCCTCCTCCCATTGTTCGAGGGGCCATCCTTGTGAAGCGTTCGTGAAGCGGGCATCGGCGTCGTTGTAGCTGCGTTCATAATGGGTGCGTACGAGTTTCGTCAGTGTGGCCGGAGACATGAGCGCGGGAAGCATATCGGTGAGGAGGAGGGCGGCTCCTTCGAAGGCCCTTCCCATCCAGTGTGCGACTTTCGCGAGGTGCGTCACAATTAGAGCAAGAAGTGGCATACGGTTTCCTTACATCTTGCCGTATCGAGCGATCGCGTCGGCTGCCTCTGCCGCACCGGTTGGGAGAGGTGGCAACGAAGGCAACGGTGTGGCGAATGCTTGTTGCAAGGCTGCTTCCCACCGTCCTTGCGTGAAATCGTCGAGCGCGAGTTCCACGCCGCGTCCATAGCGATGCAGATAGTCCACCAACGGCGGTTCATCGGCGAAATTGTATCGGCGGACGTAGACGATCGGCTGTTGAAGCGCAACTGCCTCGACGATGGTGCCGTAACCTGGTTTGGTCATGATGATATCGACAGAGGCAAGCAGGGTCTTAAAGGAAAATGGAAGTGTCTTTGTGGAATGAATCCGAGTATATCCCGCCGGGACTGGGCCATCGAAGAGGAAGCGATAGTGGCGCAGCTGTTCCATGTGTGCAAGCGGGAGGGACGTCAGAGGAATACCGCCGAACCCCACCAACACGGTCCGTTCGTTGGGCATCAGAGAAAGGACTGAGGCCAGCCGGCCTCGTTCAGGAGAGGCAGGGCTCGCGATCGGGCCGATATCGATGATGTTGGAGAAGGTATCGATGTTGGGCGCAGGCGTAATGCGAAGCGCCATGTCGGCTTTCGCATAGGACTTACGGATGCGCTGAATCAACTGCTGCTGTGTAGGGTTCGATGTCCGGAAGAATTCTTTGAGCACGAGATCCCAGGTCAAGTTCGCCAAGGCGATGGTCGGTATCCCAGCACGAGAACCGGCTTCGATGGCGAGGTAGGGCGTGTCGGCAATGATCAACGCAGGCGATACCGCCTGCATGGCCGCGACTTCGTCGGATAGGCGTGTGTCCCAGGTTTCGTGGAACTGTCTGTGCGCTTCCCAGGTGGCGTCGATGTCGATATTGAGCGGGCCGTCCTGGATACAGCCGACGTCCTGTTGCACAGGACTCTGTTCCCACGGGATGGTGAGACGGTCTTGGAAAAACAAGGCTGGGACGGTGGTGCGGAGAATGGCGGTGACTCCGGGGACGAGGGCGCCCAGCGCATTGAGGACCGGCACCACTTGGGCCGCGTGGCCATAGCCATGGCCGGAGATGGCACACCAAATTCTAGGCAAGGCGAATGGTTTCCGGCTAGCTGCTGGAGAATCCCGGCTCTATCGGCGCGATGTTGTATTGCAATTCGAGGTCGAACTCCTCGATCAATTCATTGGCTGTGGAAATGCCATGATCGGATTTCACCTCGCTGATGACCAGATCAATCGCTGCCCCGGCGTGCGCCCCGTACTGCGACATCGCCGACTCGATTCGCTGTCGAGCCTCTTCAATTTTCATGTTGTCCTCCTCGCGCTATCACCATCGGATATGTCATCACAACGTTTGTAACATCGCCTCCATCTCAGGGACCAAGTCACCCCCTCCGCTGGATCGACCGGAGCGTGAGGCATCAATGCCGGCTTGCAAGATGGGTTTCGCTTCGTTTTTTCGCCCCAAAGAGACCAAGGCGTGCCCGAGGTGGAGATGCGAGGCCACGTGGGTTGGATCCAGTTGTGTGGCGACAGTCAGGTGCTCGACCGCTTCTTCGAGGTTGCCGCCTTCCTGGATGAGTTTATTTCCGAGCCCGTAACGGCCGAGAAAGCCTTTAGGGTTTTTGGCGACCATTTGTCTGAATGCGTCGAGATCCATCCTGCCTCCTCGTTTGTGCAGCGTGCATAATACCACTGCACGGAAGGAGAGAGCCAGACCTCTCACCGGATGCTCAAAAGTCTGCTCGCTGCGGCCTTGCTCGGGATAAGGCACGTTCCAGGGTGAAGAGGCTGTCTTGGCAGGCTCAGGGCCGGCGGGTGAAATATCCGCCAGGGTTGGGAGGGTGAGAAGTCGGACCTTTTAAAGCGCCCTGCTTGCCGAAGTGTGATAAACGGTTTTGTGTAGAGCTACCGGGGAGACGCGTCTGCAAGTGGTCGAGAGACGGGTACTGCGCGGCTCGGTAAACGGCGGACTCCAACGGAAACGGTGCGAATCGGATTGCTTCGGGGTTGTTCGCTGCTTGCAAGGTAGAAGGGCGAGTCTTGAATCACTTGATTGAGTAAGGTTGACAAGCAGGCTTCCGTGACCTGACCTTTTAACTGTTCAATCACGTCTGGGCTCGCGCCGAACAGATGGTAGTGGGCCGATCCGTTGGATGTGGCGGTATAGCGCTTGATCTGCCCATCCCATCGTTCCATCTCAAGCGACATCGTGGCTCCGTAGTCGTAATTGAGCGAGACGAATGGCGACAGGGTAAACATCGACGCGCCGATGAGGAAGCTTCGCCAGGCGGCTTGGCCAGCATGGGGCTCGACAAGATTCTCGATCGACAGGCGCACAGTGACGCGGGCTTGGTTCGCCGTCGGTAGCATGTACCCTGATTGATAATGTTGAGAGAACAGGCGAGTGGCTTCGATGGCGCCGAGTACCTGCCGTTCGATGATTGCAGGCGGAGCGATCGACGAGCCGTTGTGAGTGACCCGTATCGTCTCAAGCAGGAGAGGCACGCGCGCATCGGTGGCCACTGTGGCGCTGGCAGGCGGTGCGGCATCTGTGGGGGCAGCCAGTTCGATCCAATGTGAACAGCCGGTGCCCAGGCCGAGTGTCATGGCCAGGACACTGCCGATCAATGGTCGTGAGACAATCCTGATCATGATGTCGCTCCTCCAGACTTAGCAGGTTGCGGAAAACCTCGGTTAATGCCCGAAATGCTGAAAGAATCTTCCCTACGGCGCCGATGTCACAATCGCCTCAGGATGCTCAAAAAGGCTGTCCAGCAAGGCCGCAGCGAGCGAAGAGGCGGAGGCGTACACTTCGGTACGTTGAGCCTCTGAGTGACGCGAGAACGCAGCTGGCGGACTTTTTCAGCATCCTGTTAGAAATAAAATGAGAATCCGCCGAAGGGCAGGCTGGCATTGAGCCCAAGGTTCGGATAGCGCGTGCCGGCATTGGAAATATGGTGAAACCGATAGCCGACGTTGAGGGCAGCTCGGTCGGTTAGGAAATAGGAGACCCCGAAGCCAGCGGTCAAGACGAAGTTGAACCGGCTGGACTCCTCAGGGATCTTTCCTGCGAGATCGGTCCAAAAGGGGCCTCCGGCGAATTCGGCATAGGGCCGGATCCGATCCAGCCCGACGAATGTATATTTGATTTTCGGGGTGAAGCCGAGGCCGTGGGTGAGAAACGGTTCCCGGAACTGGATGTAGACCATCTCGGCGCCCATTGAGACCTGCCCGCGATACCACCCGCTGTCTCCAGGATCAGTGACGGTGATCATCCAAGAGGGCATGAAGGCCGGTCCCTGCTGCTTGGTTGTGTGGTCCTGCGTGAGACGATGGGGGAGCATGTAGCCGGCGGTGAGTCCGACTTCTTGCGTGCCAACCGTGATCGTGGGCGAGCTGTCAGCGGCAGACACAGGGGGAGGTGTCATGAGCGGCCCAAGAGCCAATATTGTGAGGATCCAGATAAGAAACGGCATGCCACATCCAAGTTGATATCCTGTAGCTCTAGTTGGGGAGAAACGTGACGCAACAGGGTGATGTTTTGAAGATAGCAGAGGGTTGGCTTATGTCCAGAAATACGTCGGATTCGGCTTGGCGGAAAGTGAGCGAAAGCTGGACAGTTGTTGGTGGAGGTGGATCGGCTAGGCAGGGGAGGGATGAGAGGCTAGCGGGATTGTTTTAGTTGTGTGAGGGAGGCTGAGTCGATGTGAAGTTCCGGTAGTTGATAGCGCAGGTCGAGGGAAACCACTCGCTCAAGACATCGTCGTGCGGAAACACGATCCTGACGAGTGTCATACAGCGTGGCAAGGAGTCGGAGCACCGCGGCTTCGGCTGGTTCGTTGCCGAGCTTGATGTAATGTTCCGAGGCATTATTGAGGCAGCGCTCGGCACTGGTGAGGTCGCCTTGGTCGAGAAAACACTTGCCGAGTTGACTATAGGTCACCGCCAGTCCTTCTTCATTCCCGACGACTCTGTGATGATCGAGTGCCTGCTTGAACGATGCCACCGCCTGCTCCCACAGCCCTTCACGAGCTTCTTGCAATGCCAGATTGTTGTGGAGAATGCCCAGTGCGCGATCGTCTTGCAGGTCACGCAGCAGATCCAGCGCTTCAAGGTAGTAGGGGCGAGCTTTCTCAGGATGGTCGGCGCCGATGTGAAGATTGCCGAGATTGACCAGCGTGTGGGCGATGGCCTGCCGATCTCGCTCCGTCCGCTGAATGCTCAGCACTTCCTTGTAGCAGGTTTCTGCGCGACTCAGGTCGCCTGAGAGGGCGCAGACATTCCCCAGATTCCCGAGCGAATCGGAGAGGGCGCGGTGATCATCGGCCAGGCGATCATCTTCGACTGCCTGTTCGTAGGCCGCTCTGGCCTGCGTCAGCTGGCCGCGGTGGAGAAAGATTTGCGCGCGATGTTTGTCGTCGTCGGCCATCTCTTCGTGAAACGTGTCTCATTCAAGCGTTTCAGGTTGTAAGTTTCTGGTTTCATGTTTCTCGTTTCAAGTTGTTCGTTTCGGATCGCTGAAATTCCGAGGTTGAACCTGAAACTAGAAACGTTAAACTAGAAACCAGCCATTCTCGGACGAACGACGCGTCACGAGATACGCGTCCCCGCTAGTCTCCGCCCTTCGGCGTGTCTTTCCTAAACTCGACCTGAATCTCATCCTCTTCATCGAGTCCTAAGCCATCGCGAAATGACCCATAGAGTTCGGTGACATAGGCGACGTCTTGTGTGTCTTTGCCTTCAGCCGAGACGAGGAATGCTTCGCAGAGCCGTAGTCCGGTTTGGAAATGACGGGCAATCGTCTCTTCCGTCACCTGCTGCCAGGTGATGAAGATACAGAAGGCTTGGAAAGAGTAGGCCTGCGGGTAACGAATGCCGAGAGCGAGCAGGCCTTCATAGGCCGTACGCGCTATCGATCCGGCGTTGGAAGAAAAGATGCTTTCCAGATCAACGGCCGTATCCCAGTCGGAACCAAGCTCTGACTCGGCTCGTCGAAACGTCTCTTGTGCGGCAAGTGCAGCGTCGAATTGCATAAGTAGACCAGGAAACCAGTGTGAGTGCTCTATGCGGACAGTTTCATGACCCGAATGGTTAGGCCGCCGGAGCTTTCCCAACTTCCCATCCGGGAAAGACCAAGACAGCCGGGTGGCATTGTAAGGCCGACGCTAGGACTTTAGCCCGGTCGACTCCGAGTTTGACTCGATCGTTTTCAATTGCAGAAATCGTAGCCTGAGGAATTCTTGACACTCTTGCCAGTTCATTTTGGCTATAGCCCTGCAACTCTCGGATGATCCGGACCGATTCACCGACGGACACATTGATCGTCTTTTTGGCGCGATGAAAGTTCTTCATGTCAGCCCTTCCGATAGTCGTGCGGCGTGATGGTCAGGACAAGCAACCTCTGTTCTTCGGTCGAGATCTTGTAAATCACTCGATAGTGAAGGCCCAAGCGCGAGGAGCGATGCCCGTCCCACTGTCCCTTTAAGGCTTCGTCATTGAATCCTTTGATTCGGCGCAAGCCCAAGGGGCCGGACAGCATCGCAATGTCTTTCCATTTCTCGTATCGCTTGAGGAGTTCAACCGGGAGGCTGTCAAGCTGCTTGGCCACTCGCCGGTGCTCGTACACCTCCCACATGGCAAGAAGAATATATATACCTTATAAGATATGTCAAGATGTGGGCGCTGGATGTCGGTCTCTCAAGCAGAGGGTGGCATTCGCTTCTCGAAGGTCGGCTTGGGCGGCAAGGGCAGCGTCGAATTGCATGGTTAGATAATCAGCTATTTCTCAAACGCTTCCTGATCCAAGACGGATTCCTGCGACAATCCAATACTGCATGTACACGAACCAGCTCCCCTTCCAAGCTGTAGTAGATCGCAAATGGAAACCGCTTGGAGAGGCATCGATGGTAGGTAGAGGTGACAGCATGTATTCCGGCGTACACAAGGAGGGAATCAATGTCCGAGAACAGGCAATCTAAGAAGTAGGTGCCCAGTCCTGGCTCTTGGTTTTCGTAGAATCGGAACCCTTGAATCAAGTCCTCCCGGGCTTCCTCCAGGATTGCGATTCTCACGATAGTGTGTTGCGGATATCCGCTTTCGCGGTCTCCCAATCGATGAATTGCGATGTTCCATCGGCGAGACGCCGCCGGCGCTCATCGAGGATATCTTTGTGCCAGGTAGGGGACTCAATGGCTTCCGGGGTGCGGGCAAGGTCTTCCCACAGGGATTCCATGGCGGAAAGCTTCTCGTGCAGACTCATGTCTTTGAGAGGAAGGTTGAACGGCATGGATGGAGTATACCTCAGCGTTGGATGGATTCAAATCCCAAACTCGCAGCTATCGTGCGGCAAGGGGTGGATCGAAACGCATGGGCAACCTCAAGTCTGATTGGGACAGGATACGTTGTGGAGAGAAAGTGAAATCAATGAATTTGAGGGGTTGCGTTAAAATGACGAAAGGAAAATCTATGATAGCGATTCCGATTTATTATCATGGACTACGTTCTGGCGGTCTGTGGGACAAATCCTGGACGCATTGCTCAGCAGCCTGCTGCCACTTATTTTGGAGCGAGCTTGGGAGAAATCCGCGAGATGCGAAGTGTTTCATCTCTTCTTTGGATACTGTCTTGCTCAAAGATGAAGCAACACAAGAACAGTATCCCTGAAGCTGTGCATCACTGAAAGAAGAGTTGTCACTATGTGCGCGCTGCGCCAAAAAGCAGCTCTGTTCAACGCCTGACAAGAATACAAGTTGGTCCGATTTGCCCAGGGGTGTTTCCATAAAGAATCGAACTGTAAGAAATATGGCTGCCAATGCTGCAGCGGCATATAACGTGAAGCTCCGTATGTCGGGCGCTTTGGCGGAACCTCGGATAAATCGGAGAGGTGCCCAGATTGAAAGACCTAATATCATCGCGCCAGTAACGCCACCCACAGCTTCACCTACTGTAAAAATGCTGCTTTCCCAATCGTCGTAAGCGAATGGATCTGTAGTGGCTTTATAGCTCAGCAGGGAAATTGTCAGTAACGCCAGTCCAAGGAAGAAACGTCCAACACTCATGATCTTTTCTTCCCAGTAACGATATTCGCAACAAGGACCGTCTCTATCCAGTTAATTGGCACGCGGTTCTCAATCCAAACCTCGCCATGAGGAATTGCTTTGAGAAGCTTCCCAGTGTTTCTGGCGTGGTCGTGCACGCTGCTGTAGGGAATAATCCGTTCATAATACGCAGGATTGAGAATAAGGTATGCCAGATTCCTGACCGTGCAGTTCTCATGCAGTGTTTCAAACCATGGGGGACTGAGAAAGGGGTAACAGCCATGGACTCGTTCAATAAGTTCAGGACTGTCATTTCTAAGGTCGAAAAAGCAAACGTACCCCATGAGACGACCAAAGCTGTTCTCGGAGCTCGTATTTAGCTTAAACCGCTGATCCTTGTTGTGGAGAATTTCTCCCGATATCAAGATCGCGTCGCATGTAGTTTGGGTCGTGAGATGGAAAACATGCCCTTTGAGATGATCGAGAAGGCTATTGGTATTCCCATTTCTGCAGGACACGTTAATTATTTTCATTAACGTCAAGCTGGATGGCGTTTCGTTTCCGAGGGTAGCACGTTGTATTAGGGATTCCAATGAGGAGAATTGACGCGGGAAAGTGCGACTTATTTCTCCAGGTAATCATATACGCCATCCTCAACGCGTTTACTTTTCTTCCTGTGGCTCGTTAGACTGTTCCCAATCACACGATGAGTACAGAAAATCCATCTTCTGCTACAGCAGCCGAATCTGCCTCGACCGATCCGATCGATCGGGTCATCCACTATCACATTCAGACCAAACACCACTTCAATCGCTATGCTCGCGCACTTGGGTATCTGGATTGGGCGAATCAGCCCGATCCGTTTCGGCGCTTCGAAGGGGCGCCACTTGTTTCGCTGCCGCTGCTGACGCCGGATAAGGATCCGGTATCGCCCTCCTATGACGCCATCTACCAGCCTGGGACGGTGGCCTGCCGGCCTGTGAACGTTCGTACACTTTCCCGGTTTTTCGAGTTTGCGCTGGCTCTGTCGGCCTGGAAGAAAGCAGGGGAGTCGGAGTGGCCGCTACGGAGTAATCCTTCGTCAGGCAATCTCCATCCGACCGAAGGCTATGTGGTTATCCCTCAGATCGAGGGACTTTCTCTGAAGCCGGGGCTCTATCACTACGCAGCTAAAGAACATGGACTGGAGTTACGCGCTGAATTTCCCGCTGATCAGACCGCTCGGCTGCTGGCACCCTTTCCTTCCGGTGCATTTCTCTTCGGCCTCACCTCGGTCCATTGGCGTGAGGCCTGGAAATATGGGGAGCGATCGTTCCGGTACTGCAACCACGATGTCGGCCATGCCATCGGTTCAGCGAGAATCGCCGCGGCAACGTTGGGCTGGAAGATGGCACTGCTGGATGGCTTGGAACAACAGACTGTGGCGCTTCTGTTGGGGACGAATCGGGTGGTCGACTTTCAAGACGTTGAACCAGAACATCCGGACTGCCTGGCGGTGATATGGCCTCTTGGAGACGTGAAGCGTGAAGCGTCGTTCGTGAAGCGCGCTGCTTCGGAAATGCCGTTGTTCCTCGATTCAGCCGTCGTGGAGGATCTGGCTGGTGGACCATGGTATGGCAAGGCTAATAAATTGAGTGGCGAGCACGGGGTGCAGTGGGACATCATCGATGAGGCGGCAGAGGCTTCGTGGAAGCCACAGGCTGACAAGTTGACGGTTTTTCTCCCAACGAGTTCTGCTCCCATATCCGACACGCTTCACGCTTCACGAACGACGAGCGACGCTGGAACTATTATCAGACAGCGCCGGAGCGCCGTATCGTTCGATGGGAAGACGACAATCTCCGCGGAGACATTCTTCCGTATGATGCAGCGCGTGATGCCTTGTTCGGATCTGCCGCAATTGGATCGCCCCATGCCGTGGGACCTGTGGCCCTATGAGCCGGCGATTCATCTGTTGCTCTTTGTCCACCGCGTCGACGGCCTCACGCCGGGTCTCTATTTTTTGGCCCGTGATCCACAGAAGCTGCCGTTGATTCAGCAATCCATGAATACGGAACTGACTTGGGCTCCGACTCCAGGCTGTCCGGAGGATCTGCCGCTCTACTGGCTGCTTGAAGGAGATGCGAAGAAACTGGCCATTCAAGTCAGTTGTCATCAAGAGATCGCCGGCGACAGCGCCTTCTCGTTCGGCATGCTGGCCGAGTTTGAGGGGCGTTTGCGGGAAGAGGGGGCCTGGTGGTACCCACGTCTATTCTGGGAGTCAGGGTTGCTGGGGCAGGTGCTGTACCTAGAAGCTGAAGCAGCGGGGGTGCGGGCCACTGGGATCGGATGTTTCTTCGACGATCCGGTGCATGAGATTGTCGCGGTGAAGGGACTGAGCTTTCAATCGCTCTATCACTTTACAATCGGCGGGCCCGTGGAAGATGGAAGGCTCATGACCTTGCCGCCGTATCATCATTTGTGAGTGCATATAGTTATTGTATTTCAAAGCCTTGGATGCAAATAGCTCATGTTTAAAATAAGGAAAAAATCGGAGAAGCTGAAGCCCCCAATTCTCTATAACATCATTGAGGATTATTCTGAGTTCGACGCACCAGGAAATGTGACGGCCTGTGCCATGACCCTCCAGGAAGATCTGGCGGCACATGCAAAAGTTCTCTCTGAAAGTTACGAGGTTCCACTGGAGATGATGAAGACGTTGCTGACGGAAGGCGGGGTGTACGTATACCCGCAGATCAGTGGGATTCTGACGAGGGGATTGTTTGCCTGTCGGATCGACCCGACGGGAGTCGTTCCCAAACAAACGTGGACCTTGGACCTGATGCAGTTTGCCGAGGCGGAGCAATTATCTCAGGCGCGAGGGATTCCGCTCGATGAGGTGGCGGCGCTGGTCTTATATCGGACGCTGCCTGAGGAGTTGCAGACGAAACTCGAGCAGAAGAATCTTGGACTCGACTACCGGACATTGGATCGTGCAGTGGCGAAAGGCGGCGACATTACGTATATCGATTTCCGCAAGGACTGGTCGCCGCATTTCAAGCGACTGTGCATCATGCCGGACGGACGGTTGGTTGAGACGGGAGGATTGGAGGAGTTCGCCCAGCTCCATGGCATTACGCCGGCGCAGGCCAAGACGTTGGTCGAGCAGGGTGGTACGCTGGAAGTGCACGGCGAGATCCTGGCATGTCAGATTGTGAACGGTCAGCCTGCAGTGGCGCGATTTACGGCGAAGAACTATGCGAAGGCCAAGGAGTTGGTCTCCACGAAAAGGCTCCATATCATGGACGCCTTGAGTGAGGTGGCGTACAGCGACCCCGTCATGATGCGTTCATTGGCCAGGAAAGAACTCAATGCAGGGCGATGAGTCGGCGGGAATTGTGACGGCGTGATGACCACAGAATCGCTCCAGCGTATGGGTGCTACGGAGCATGGCGACGATCTTCTGGATTGGGTGTCCTATTCAGATGCTGCGGGTGCGGCGAGGCGTTCTTTCGTGAGAAGAGGGGAACGCGGACCCCTATGACTGTTCCGGTCACATTGGCGATGACGTCGAAGATCGAGGGAAAGCGGTTGTGGCAATAGACTTGGTAGAGCTCGATGCTGAGTGACAGCGTGATGCCGATCCCGGCAGCGATGAACAATTGTCGTGAAGGGCTGGAAGAGGCGAGCACCCGCCCAAGAAAATACCCAAGAGGCAAAAAAAGTAGGGTATTCCCGACGATATCGGAAGAGATGTCGAGGAGATATTTGGGGGAATGAAGGTCGTCAACGGTCGGAATCGGAACCCACGTAATATATTCCCAGTGCGAATGCCCCACAAAGTTATTCAGGGGCAATATCCCTACCATAAGAGTCAGTACGATCCACACGATCAGGCAGCTCAGGTCTAGCGTTCTTGTGCGAGTACTCATGTCGGACATCGCCTGTTGCTTCCTGTCACAATCATGATGAAACGACGGTCCCATTGCCGGACATGTGCCTCTTCCGACGGCAAGGCTGAGGGAGGAGATTGTATGCCGATAAAGATGATGAGGCCGAAGAAAACCGGCCGGTGCGCGATCGCTACTTGGCGAGTTCTTCGTTGATGGCGTGGACGAGTTTCTCGAGGTCGAAGGGTTTTTCGAAGACGCGGCGGGCGCCGAAGAGTTTCGCGACGTCGAGGAAGTTCTTATCCCCGTGCGCGCCGGTCATGGCAATGACTTTCGCGTCGAGATATTCCCGCGTGAGTTGTAATGTCGTTTCGAGGCCGTCGGTTCCCGGCATCAGAATGTCCATAAGGACCAGGTCCACTTTGTTCTGCTGGTAGAGCGTCAAGCCTTCCTGACCATCACTGGCTTCGAGCACACGGTGGCTCGCCTTCTCAAGGACTTCCTTCAAGAGGTTCCGGATCGATGCTTCGTCGTCGATAATGAGGATCGTCGCCATGCTGTGAGGTATACCCCTAATGTGTTCGATCATACCTATCTTGGGTTCTCCTGTCCAGCCTGATGTTGGAAAAACATTCTGATAGGGAGGAGATTCGATCCTCCGTACGCGGAGGACACATCGAGTACCCCTCTCAAGGGATGTTCATCAGGCTATCCACACAAGGCTGCAGCGAGTGAAGGACCGTGGCTCAGGCGTACCCTACAAGGATTCTCTGGCACCGATCGACCCCATGCCGATAAAGACTGAATCGTATGGGACGGGGCGGGGTACGGACGAGGATTGCGCTCACAAAAAAAAGAGGAATGAGTTGACCGACCCTATCGGCTTTTGGTACAAGCAGACTCGTTGTCATGACAGACCGCACTGCACTTTCTTCCGGAGCCGTTTGTTGCAGCATCCAGATTCTTGGTCTTGGACTCGCCGAACGTTACTGAAAACGTCTGTTGTCGGGCTGCTATTGCTCGGGAGTAGGCTGCTTCGGCCTTCGGTCGCGCGCGCGAACGACCTTCCTGACGCTGAACTCACCTTCTTCAACGTGCATACGAACGAACGACTGCGAGTGCGCTATCGTGATGACGAAGGGCACTATGATCTGACGGCGCTGGATGAAGTGAATCATCTATTGCGTTGCCATCACACAGAAGAAGTCGCCGCCATCGATGTGCAATTGCTGGAACACGTCAATCTCGTGCACAAAGCGCTCGCCGGCGCCGGCGAG
>JAWXBV010000184.1:0-6138 GCA_034440335.1 Nitrospirota bacterium
CCCCCTTTACCCCTTTGTCCCTTTACCCCGCTCTTCTTACCCCGTACCCCGTGCGAGGCTTCAAGTTGCTGCACCCGCTCTTCCAATGTGCGGATGGTCTGTCGGAGTTCAGGGAGCCGCGGAATGACGGCTTGGGCTTTCACCCAGATTTCATGCGGCATCACAGGAGCCCCTGAGACGATCTGGTTGGGTTCGAGACTGCGGTTCACGCCTGCCCGAGCGGCAATCATGACCTGATCGCCGATGACCAGATGGTCTGCCAGCCCTGCCTGCCCACCAATCATGACATGATGTCCCACACGAGTACTGCCGGCGACTCCAACCTGTGCGACCAGGATGGAATGGGCTCCGATCGTCACGTTATGGGCGATCTGCACCAGATTGTCGATCTTGGCGCCCTGCTTGATGATCGTTTGACCGAGTGTGGCTCGATCGACCGTGACATTCGCTCCCAGCTCGACATCGTCCTCGATGGTCACTCCGCCGAGCTGGGGAATTTTGTAATGATGTCCCTGGTCTTGCACATAGCCGAATCCATCGCTTCCGATCACCGTGCCACTATGCACGATCACTCGCGCTCCGATGGTGCAGCCTTCCCTGACGACGACATTGGGATAGAGCAGGGTATCGTCCCCGATGGTTGTATCGCTGCCGATGAACACGCCGGGATAGAGTGTCACCCTCGCTCCGATCGTCACCCGATCCCCCAGAGTGACTCCCGGCCAGATTGAGACATCGGGCCCGACGTGGGTGTCATGGCCGCGGACAACGGCCACATCGATTCCGCGAGGAGGGGAGATGGGGCAAAAGAAGGCGCGGGCGACCTGCGCAAAGGCCAGTGTAGGATTGGCGACGACGATGTGGGGCGTGGCGATCTCTGCTAGGCGTCGGTGTGCGAGGAGTATTCCGGCAGCGGTGGGCCTGCCTGTTTTGAGCATCCGATCCCCGGTGAGAAAGGTCAGATCATTCGGGCCTGCTTCTTCGAAACTCGCCAGGCTCGTGACGGTGGCCTGCGGTGACCCCACCGGTTCTCCACCGACCACCTCGTGGAGCTGAGTGAGTGAGATCGGAACGCGCGATCGAGTGGCCATAGGGGTTAGTGTTTCTTTGTGCCCTTGGGCTTAGAGGGCGTGACTGGTTTCTTGTTGTTGGCCCGCGTGGGTGAGGTGGGTTTCCCCAACCGCTTCTCAACATAGGTCACGACATGACCGACGGTCGTCAGCCCGGCCAGGTCTTGGTCGGGGATCTGGAGATCGAAGGCCTCCTCGATACGATACAGCAGTTCGATGACGGCCATCGAGTCGAGGCCTAAATCGTCACGCAGATGCTGTGCGACCAGTATGGTGGCATGATCGCGTTTCAGGTATTCACCCAAGGCGGTGCGGATTTTCAGCGATATGGTGGGATCAGTTGCCATCGGTCGATATTCTCCGTCGTTCTCTAAAAGGCCGTTACTGGGTTTGTTTTGTTTAGTTGGTTCATTTGGTTTGTTTCTTCGTCCGACCAAACAAACTAAATAAACCAGACAAACCAAATCAACCCGCTACTTCGCCGCCTGTTTGAATACCACAGCGGCGTTGTTACTGCCAAATCCAAACGCATTCAGTAAGGCGACTTTTACACGACGCTCTTGCGTGGAGCGCGCGAGTCCTGCCAATGCACAGGCTGGGTCTGGGTGATCGTAGTTGGCAGTCGGATGAATCTGTCCCGTGTGAAGGGCCAGCACCGAGGCGATGCCTCCGATTGCACCGGCGGCCCCAAGCGTGTGGCCGATCAACGATTTGGTGGCGCTGATGGCGATCTTGTCCGCGCGCGATGTAAACAGCTGCCTGATCGCCTTCACTTCGACGGCATCGCCGATGGTCGTCGATGTCGCGTGGGCATTGATATAATCGACTTGTGTTGGGGTGACACCGGCATCTGCAAGGGCCAGCTTCATGGTATAGGCCACTTCCACCCCATCTTCACGAGGGATGACCATGTGATAGGCTCGCTGGTGGCGGCGTAGCCGGCAACTTCGGCATAGACTCTCGCCTTACGTTTCTTGGCATGCGCAGCCGATTCCAGAATCAGCGCGCCGGCGCCTTCCCCCATGACGAAGCCATCGCGTTGCTGGTCGAACGGTCGCGAGGCCTTCTCCGGTTCATCGTTGAACTTGGAGGAGAGGGCGCGTAACGAACAGAATCCCGCGAAAACGAGCGGGGTAATGCTGGCGTCGGCTCCCACGACGATCACGACATCGGCACGGCCTTCGCGAATGCAATGGAGCGCCTGCCCGAGGGCATGGGCGCTGGAGGAGCAGGCGGTCGAGATGGTGAAGTTGGGACCCTTGGCGCCATAGGCCATTGCGAGAATGCCGGAGGCTGAATTGAGGGTAATGACGGGGATAAAGTTCGGGTGGACACGATGGGGTTTCTGCTGCTGGTAGAGCCGTGTGATTTCGCGCTCGCCCATCACCATTCCGCCCATACCGGCTCCGACGATGACCCCGACGCGGTGGGGATTCTCCTTTGCCATCTGAAGGCCCGAATCGGCCAACGCTTCCTTTGCTGCCACAAGGGCAAACTGGGCATAGCGGTCTACGCGTTCGCCATGGGCTGAGTCGAGATACCGTTCCACGGCAAAGTCACGCACCTGGCCTGCAATTTTTGAGCGATACCCGTCCATGGGAAATGGGTCGAATGACGTAATCGCCGAGATGCCGGATTGTCCGGCGAGCGCCGCTTTCCAAAACTCACTCACTCCGATACCGATCGGAGAGACGACTCCTATCCCTGTGACGACGACCCGTGAGCGCATCTTCTTGAAATCCTTTTCGCAGGATGCTGAAAACGTCCGCCAGCGGCGTTCTCACTTCGCTCAGAAGCTCAACGTGCCGAAACGCACGCCTCGCCTCTTCGCTCGCTGCGGCCTTGCTGGACGACCTTTTTGAGCATCCTGCGAGGCGTTACCCTAATGGTCTTGGAAATGGGGGATCAATGAACTTTCACCGTGCGCAATAGTTTTTCCGCAGACTTCTAGCAACCCACTTGCATCTACTTACCGGAAGCGCCGGGAGCAGTCAACCAGCCACGGGGCTGGTCTATCTTGTCTGTCTGGTCCATTCGGTCTATCTGGTCTGTTCGATGAGTCTTGCCCTGTGAAATCAGATGGCTAGAAAGACTTCGACTAGATAGACTGGACAGACAAGATAGACCAGACTGACACTGTCAGTATCTCACCTTGAGCATCAGGTAGAGGCCATAACTCATGAAAAGCACGTTGGCCATCCAGGCGGCGATCAAGGGCGTCAAGACTCCGCCACGGCCAAGGGCGATCGCGATAGAGTGTGTTGTCCAATAGCAGAAGCCGACGGCGAGCGCCTGCCCAATGCCCATCGCCATGCTGCCCCCTCTGGTCCCACTCCGGCGCAGACTCAGCGCAATGCCGACCAGGACCATGATCACGGTGACCAAGGGGAACGCGATTCGGCTGTAATAGTCGGTCGTCAGTCGTGCGGCTTGAGAGCCGTGCTGGTGCCGTCGTCTGGAGTAGGCCCGGATGTCATGGAACGTCATCAATTCAGAGTCGCCGGCGACCCACGTGGTGAAGTCATCGGGGATGAGGGTCAACACGATGGGTCGGCGGTCGAATTCGGTGGTCAACACCGTTCCATCGGAGGAGAATCGTCGGTGTCGCCCCTGGTAGAGAGTCCAGGTGGAGTCATGATGGCGGGCTTCGTCGGCTTCAATCAACTCAGCCAGTTGAAAGGTGGAGTCGAGCTGAAAGAGACGCACGCCACCCAAGCGATCCCCGCCGACAGAGACGCTCGTCACATGCATGAGGTTGTCGGCGCCCACTCTCGTCCAGGGCTGCTTGAGTGTCACGGCTGCGGCGGGCGGCTTTTTTTCGATGCGCGTCGTCCGAATCTCTTCGGACTTCGTCGCGGCCAACGGGATGACGGTGGAACTGAAGAGCAAGAGCACGAGGGCAATCCCTGCGGCAAAGGCGATAAAGGGGGAGGTAATCCAGAGTAAACTGATGCCGCAACTGCGCATGGCCGTAATTTCGTGGCCCCGGGAGAGCAAGCCAAACGTGAGCAATGTGGCCATCAAGATGGCGAGCGGCGCGATTTGAAAGGAAATCGCGGGAGCCTTGAGCAGGAAATACGTCAGGACATCGAGCCAGTCTGCGTCGTAGCGTAGGAAGCGGCGCACTTTTTCGAAAAAATCGATGACGAGATAAATCGTCATCAGTCCGCTGAAGCACATCGTGAAGATTTTGCCGAACTCACGAAGGAGATAGCGGAAAAGAATGGGCATGGGATTAGTGGCGACTCATGATATAAAACCACACGATGGTGGCGAGAGAGAACACGCCGTTGGGTATCCAGGCTCCGGCAAAGGGCGGTAGGTTTGCCGTCGTGACCAGGAACTCGCACGCGATATTCAAAATGTAGTAGACGATGACGACCAGTACGCCGACCGCAAATCCTCCGATCCGACCGGACCGTTTCGAGGCGATGCCTACGGGGACACCTAACAGGCAAAATATCAGCGAGGCGGTCGGAAAGGCCAGATCTTTATAATACTCCATCAATCGCCGGAGTGCAGACTGGTCGTGCCATTGAGATTGTTCGAGCTGGGCGATAATGGCCTCGTACGACGGACGTTCCTCCGTGGCCGAGTAGCCGCTTTGGTTGAGTGGGAGTTTCAGATCGTAACTGGCGAAGGACACGTGCTCGTATTGATCGGTCTGATCCGGCCGGCTGTGAATGACTCCATGTTGGAGACGTAAGGCGACTTGATCGGTAGAGGCATCCATGATGACCTCGTACTGTTGCGCCACGATGATACGCGGTTCATCGGCATTTCGCTCGTCGGAGACAAATATGCCGGTGATGGCCTGCTCGGGGTTTCCATCCGGGACATAGATCATGATCTTGGGAATGGGCTCGTTAAATGTTCCCCGCTCCAGCGCCAGGACCAGCTGATCACGCAGGAGGTTCAGCGCCACTTTCTTGAGATTGGTGGAACTCCAGGGTTGCCCCCACTGCGCCAGAAACAACGTCAGCCCAAACACGAGCAAGGCGAAGAGCAAGACAGGGCGAGCCAAGCGCAGGAGGCTCAGGCCCGCGGTCTGCATCGCCACCAACTCTTTATCGAAGGAGAGTCGCCCGAAGGCGGTGATCGAGGCGATGATCCCGGCGATCGGCAGGGTCAACACGAGGAACGACGGCATCAGATGGGCGAAGACTTGCAGAACCGAGACAATCCCCACACCTTTGGAGACGAGCAGTTCCACTAAGCGCAGGAGCTCCCGTGTCAGCATGACAAAGCACAGCGCCCCAAGGCTGAGACTAAAGGGGGAAAGGAGTTCGGTGAAGATGTAGCGATCCAGTAGCGTTCGTAGAAACATTCGAAGAATCACGCTCCTCGCCCAGTGAGACAGTATATATAGGCGAGCGGGTGAAGGTTGTCTACCTTACGCCCAGCGTACTGCAGCCAAAGAATGGCTTGACAAGATTTGAAACGTCGTGGTACATGCTGCCGAAGTTGCAACTGAGATGGGTTTTGTGACTGAAGTTGTCTTGCTAATGAACCCGTCATTCCAACCTGCTCTTCTATCTGTCGGTCTCTCTTTATCATCGAGTCTGTTACCAAGGTGTTCCCTGGGCTGGCCACGCAACTAGGCGTGGCCATTTAGGAAAGGAGTATTATTGTGAAAGAAAAAGGTACGGTTAAATGGTTCAACGATCGCAAGGGATTTGGGTTTATTCGCCTTGAGAGCGGAGATGATGTCTTCGTCCATTATTCCGCCCTGCAAGGCGAAGGGTTCAAGACCTTGAAAGAGGGAGAAAACGTCGAGTTCGAGGTCGTGCAAGGCGCAAAGGGGCCACAGGCTTCGAACGTCTTGAAGGCGGCTGTTGCCGAATCGTGACGTATGTCTTGTAAGGGCAATACGTGACAAGGAGGCCTGCCCTTCATCTCGGGGCAGGCCTTCGTGTTTCCGCTCCCATGCCGATCCACTGCGTGAGCACGTGAAGCGTCGTTCGTCCGGAAGTGGAGTTTCTAGTTTCAGGTTCCAAGTTTCAAGTTCGACCTCTGAAATTCACCAATGCGACTCAACCAACTTGAAACCAGAAACATGAAACTCGAA
>JAWXBV010000185.1:0-3237 GCA_034440335.1 Nitrospirota bacterium
AGGCCTGCTTCGGTATCTTCATTTCGTCTTCCCTTTCATGGTGACGGCGATTGTACATCACCCTTGGAAGACGAAATTTCGGGGGAAGCTCAAACTATCGTGTCCCATCGGGTTTTATCAGTGTTTCCTCTACCTCCGAATCTTCTGTAAGTGATTGAGAACGAAACGATGGGGTTAGATCGAGGTCTATAGTCCCTGGTGCTGTGGGGTTTTCAAATCTCGCCCCCTCTGCCATTTTCTGATAGGCAAAGCTGGGCAAGCTTTTGGGCTGCCGCACAGTGACAGTCGTGAGCGCTCTGGTATTTCATCCACGTGCTCCCTTCAGGATGGCCTGGTCGATCCTCGATTGCGCGTGTCGAACGATATAAATGATCCTTCCAAGCTCGCTCGTTGTCTTTTTAGGGATGGGGGCTGATTGATCTTCCACTGCGCGCAGCCTTCTCACCCGCCCACCCACTGGCACGCCGAGACGTGCCAGTTACCCTGGCGTGCGAAAGGAAAAAATGTACCGGGAGTATTTTGTGGACTCTCCGAAAGAGTTCCGATTTTCCTTCCGTCCATACCTCGGAGCGCCCGCTCCTTCAGCAAGGAAGCGGGCGAAGGTTGGCTCGAAGTGATGGAGGCAAAACAAGATGCTCCGAGCGTTAGCGGAGGGATGTGGGGATGATGGCATATCAAGCGGTGGACAGTAGGGTTCTTAGCGGCCTGATCGTTGGTCTGCGATGTGTGAGCAACGAGACCGCTCGGCTTGTCATTTATTATCGGACGGCGTAAAAGTTATTCGTATCGGGCTCATTCTCGGTGAGGGCGCATATGAATGAACAGCAATTACTGGAGCGCATTGTGGTGAATCCCCAGATCTTCGGGGGCAAGCCGATTATTCGAGGTTTGCGAATAGCGGTCGAGCATGTTCTTGGCATGCTGGCAGCCGGAGATACGCCGGAAACCATTTTGAAGGAGTATTCGTTTCTGGAACGAGACGATATTCAGGCCTGCCTTCTCTTTGCGCATCGGTCGTTGAGCGGTGATCATGTGCACGATCGAATGCCTCTGACCAAATCTGCATGAAGTTTCTTCTCGATGTCTGCAGCTCTTCTCGCTCACTTCGCGTACTCTTGACGAGCCTTGGCCACGATGTCCGTCTCGTGGGTGAGGGAGATCCCTGCGCCTCAGTAAGAAAAGATGTGCCGGGAGCCTTTTGTAGAACTGTGCCACCACAGACGCATCACAGTCTCCTTAGAGGTAGAGGAGTTGGTTGGTCATCTCTTCGGCGGTGAACGTGTTGAGCACGATCATGATCCGCCGTGCGAGTTCGAAGTCTGAGGCGCGGCGGTTCGCAATGAGAATCCCGGAATGGGAGTGCTGCTCGCGGAGCGCGGCTTCGTGGAGCCGTTCATAGTCGCAACGATTGTGGGTGAGTATCGTCCGCTGGTGCGCTGCAGCAAATTGCAACTGTGCGGCATCAGAGCGACTTAGATTCTGCGCATCCCGTGTGGTGAGTGCCTCAAACCCATGTGGGCGCAGCAACTGGGCGACAAAGACCGAGACATCTTCATCGAGGTACAGCCGGATAAAGAGGGGAGACTCGGTCACTGGAGGCGCGGGTGAATCTTCTCATCTGGCACGCGATTTCGACGGATGTCCTCATCGATCGCTTCGCGATGCTCCTGATAATAACTCAGGGCATCGAAAACCTGGGCGAGGGTGAGGTGAGGCAGCCGCCCGATGATTTCTTCCGGCGCGACGCCGAATTTCCACAGTTCAGCGATCGCGCGTACCGGGGTGCGGGTCCCCGTTACGATGGGAGCCCCGTGGAGAATGTCTTCGGTGCAGACAATGTAGGGATGACCTGTTGCGGTCGTCATGATGTACACCTTCGAGGCCAATACGCGATTCAGCCTACTGGAGGGAGGAGGAGAAGTCAATTTCCCCCCACCGGCACTTACTCGCTGGTGGTGACCGTGTCCCGTCCGCCTGTCCGGTAAGGGAATTGGTCGAGCATGGTGGTCACACTGACCCCGTCTTGCGCTCTTTCGGAAGGGCGGTTTCCAGTGATCCTCTATTGCCACATCCAACAATAGACATGCTCCCTCCAAGCTCGCTCGTTGTCTCTTCAGGGATGAGGGCTGATTGATCTTCCACTGCGCGCAACGTTCTTACCCGCCCACCCACTGGCACGCCGAGACGTGCCAGTAGCCCGAGCGAGGGCCTTCCTCTCTTTTCATCTTTTTAGAGGAGTGGCCAAGGTTGCCCTCAACTGCGCGCATCGAACGAGCACCGTTTCACCGTGCGCGTTCTGCGGGCAAGGAGGGCACCTGGCCGCTCCGTTCCCCTTCTCTTTGAAAGGGCGGCAGGGAGTATGGTATACAGCGCTTCCTCTGAATAACTGGACAGCCCAACATTTCCGTCACTCATCTCCATGGAACGAGAAACCAAAACGTATGTGCTCAAGCGGCCGGTTGATGAGGCCGTTCCCCGGACGCTTTCCATCGATTATGCGGCGGCGCTGAATGCCCAGCAGCTTATGGCGGTGACTGCGGGCGAAGGGCCATCGCTGGTCATTGCCGGCGCCGGGAGCGGCAAGACGCGGACGTTGGTCTACCGCGTGGCCTATTTAATCGATTCAGGGATTGATCCCTCCCACATTCTGCTCCTGACCTTTACGCGAAAATCATCGCAGGAAATGCTCGATCGGGCCGGTGAGTTAATCGGCGTGCGCAGCGAACGTGTCCGTGGCGGTACGTTTCACTCTGTGGCCAATATGTTGCTTAGGCGCTATGGCCGGTCTATCGGACTTGAACCGGGCTTCACGATTCTCGATCGGGGCGACGCAGAAGACTTGATCGCCTTGGTTCGCGCGCAGCTGGGTTTGAACGAAAAAGATAAGCGGTTCCCTCGCAAGGGGACGATCGCGGAGATGTTCAGCAAATCCGAGAATACGTTGCGCCCGCTCGCCGAAATCGTGGTCGAGGAGTTCGATCATTTCTCCGACCATCTGGATGCCTTAGAGCAGTTACAGCTGGGCTATCAGGCATCGAAGCGTCAGCGTCAGCTGGTAGATTATGACGACCTGCTGGTGTTGCTGCGGCGGCTTGTGATGGAAGACGAAGGTATCCGGCGGACGATTTCATCGCTGTATCGATACATCCTGGTGGATGAGTATCAGGACACCAATCGCTTGCAGGCGGATATCGTGCGGCATCTTGCCTCCACCCATCAGAACGTGATGGTCGTGGG
>JAWXBV010000186.1:0-4615 GCA_034440335.1 Nitrospirota bacterium
AGGCCTGCTTCGGTATCTTCATTTCGTCTTCCCTTTCATGGTGACGGCGATTGTACATCACCCTTGGAAGACGAAATTTCGGGGGAAGCTCAAACTATCCACTAACCACTCTTCACTCGCCACTGTTATATCCGGTTCTCCGAAGATGACGAAGAGATTGCCTTTGCCGGTGTTCTTGAGGTCGTCGGCCATGTGCAGATCGGCGTTCATCCTCGCCTTGAGCACCGGGATGCGGCCGAGTTTGCTGAACTCCGTAGAGTGGGCGTCGTAGTTGAAGGCGCAGGCGATCAACACATCGAAGTCGGCATCGCCCGCCTCGCGGGCGGCAGCTACCAGGTCGGGGCGAGTGACTGTGCCAAACTCAGGTCCAATGAAGATTCCCGCACGGAATTCCGTGCGGGAATCAGTGGTTAGTGGCTTGTGACCTGTGGCCGGTAAAGATTCTTTCTGTTCGCTAACCACTAACCACTGACCACTGACCACTGGCCACTGTTCCAACGGCGCAGACCAAATCTCCTGGCCATGGCGTGAGAGCGGTAAAGGTGATACGGCCTTCCTTGTGCGCCTGCTGCACACCGGCGGTCTTGAGGTTTTCGAGAATCATTTGGGAAAAGCTTTGCTTCGCACCGTACTCCGGGCTGCTTTCCTTCAGCTGGTCGATCAATTCGTCGTTTTCATCCACACCCAGCATGCGGTGGGGGCTGAGGCTCTCCACAGTGAAGGGGCCGGCTACGCGGGCCTTCTTGTTATCGGGATAGGGCTTATCGTAGAGATATTCGAATTCGGCCTTCGCGGCGATAGACTTATCAATTTCCTGCTGCCTTCTAATGCGGGCCTGCCAGAATTCAGTGAATAGTGGCTGAGTGGCTGGTGGCCAGTTTGCGGGACGCTCTCTTGGAACCTCCCACTCTTCCAAGTTCTTCTTCTGACCACAGGCCGCTGACAACTGACCACGCAGAGGCGCAAGCCTCTGCTCCCACTTGTCCCAGATGACATCGATCTCCGCGTTATTGGCGATGGATTTGAGCGTGACATGCGGCACGCGCTCATAGACGAAGCCGTGGCGGATGTTCCCGCGTACCGGCTGGGAAGAAAGCGCGGTGCGGGTGACCTCAGCTTCCTTGAGCTGCCCTTCACGCGAATCGGCCAGCAGGTAGTATGGATAACGCGCGCCCATGATGCGGGCACGGGCCAACGCCAGCGCCACGCGCGAGGTGTCTATCGTGATCCAGCGGCGGCCCCATTGCTCGGCGACGGTGGCGGTGGTACCAGAACCGCAGGTCGGGTCGAGCACGAGATCGCCAGGGTCGGTGGTCATGAGGAGACAACGCTCGACGACCTTTGTGTTGGTTTGAACCACATACACTTTCTCTTCTGTGAATGAGCCGGTACCCGTATCGGTCCAGACATTTGAGAAAGGGATAACCGGAAAGTCATCTAGGAATCGCACATATTGGACCGTGCCTTGCGACGTAGGCCAAAGACGGTCAGCCTTTCCTAATCGTGTGAGTCCAGTTTCCTGGGTCTTAAATGTTCCCTTGCCCGGCGTGTAAACTTGGTCACGAAAGATAAACTTCCGGACATCCGCTTCGCCTGCGGGTCTGGAGCTTGTGAGGTTATCAGAACGAAAAATTCGCGCCCCAGCGGGCAGTGTAGAGGCATCCGCCTTCTGACCTTTAGTCACTCGCCAACTCACGCCTGACGAATCACGCACCAAAGAATAGACCTGGTCTGTTGATGCACCCGCAGACTTGTCTTGAAAGGGAGGTCGATACTTACACTTGGACGCATCGCGGGTCGCCCAAATCAGGTAGTTGGAAGATGCGGCAAGTAATTCATTGGCCCGGCCGGTTGTTGTCTTGAATGCGATTTGCGAAACGACATTCTGTTCCCCAAACACTTCATCCATCACCGCCCGGACACGGTGGACGTTTTCATCGCCGATCTGCACGAAGATGGAGCCGGAATCGGTGAGGAGATCGCGGGCGACGGTGAGACGGTCGCGGAGGTAGGTGAGGTAGCTGTGGATGCCGTCGCGCCAGGTATCGCGGAAGGCTTTGACCTGCTCGGGCTCGCGAGTGATATGGCTTGCCTTGCCGTCTGTCACGTCGCGGCTGGTGGTGGACCACTGGAAGTTGCTGTTGAACTTGATGCCGTAGGGCGGGTCGAAGTAGATGCACTGCACCTTGCCGCGGAGTCCCTCGCGCTCGGCGAGACTGGCCATGACTTGCAGCGAGTCGCCGAGGATCATGCGGTTGGACCAGTTCTGGTCGTGCTGGTAGAACTCGGTCTTATCCACGCCCTTGGGGATGCCGTTGAAGTCCGCGAACAAGTCTGGTTGCCAGACACCCTCACCCCCGGCCCTTCTCCCAGCGGGAGAGGGGTGCTCACGCGATTCACGCAGGAGGTCGTCGATCAAAGCCTTGGGGTGAACTTTTTCCTGGATGTAGAGCGGCGGGGCCTGGACGACGAGATCCGACCAATCTTGCTCATCCTTGCCACGCCAGACGAGTTGCGGGTCGAGATCGCGGTTTCGACCGGTCTTCTCCTCTTCGAGCCCGGCTGCGTCGCGCTTATAGGCCACGCGAACCGGGTCTTGCTCTGTCTTTTGCAAGACGGACTGGTACTCCGCCGTGGGGATGTTCTTGCGCTTGGCTTCGTCGTGCGTGAGGGCTGCGACGGTCTTGGTGGTGGGTTGCTTTTTGGCCATGGCTATTGAATTACGAATTTTGAATTTGGAATGGTGAAATGTATGGTCATTTTTGAGCCCTTTACGAATTTGTAATTCGTCATTCGAAATTCACACTTCATCATTTTCCTTTCGCCCTTGTGTTTTTTGTGATCGTAGTGAGAATCGCGATGATTTGATTGGCTTCATCCAGCAATTCTGCCAAGCGTGGTTCTGGGACTATTTCCGATGCCGAGAGCAGGCGAAGCCAGTAGTGTGTTTCACGCGCTTCCTTGCATGCGATGGACAGCTTGCTCACAAAGTCTGCACGGCTTTGGCCTGCCTGTCCTTCTTCAACGTTAGCGCCAATTGACGTTCCCGACCGAAGGAGTTGATTGGCCATTGTCCGGCCCACTCCCGGTGTCTGCTCCAACACTTGGCACAGCTTCACCACACGTCGCGCAAACTCAAAAGTCCGCTCGGGCAAATCCCTTTTCACAATTCCTACTTCGTTATTCACAATTCGTCACTCGGCGTAGCGGGTGAGCATGATGTCATCCACCTCGCGCTGACTGCCAGAACCGAGATCGACCATTTTGTTGACATCAACAAAATGGTCGGAGATCGCGTGATTCGAAACCTCGCAGGCAGTTTTCGCCTTGCTGACGACGGCGGTAAAATTGCGCCATTCCGTATAGCCAAGGAGGTACTGGAGGTCACGTGCGAGCCAGAATTCGACTCCGTTTTCGGCCTGCTGGGCATGTGCTTCGAAGGTGCCGGTCAGCGTATGGACAAGCTCAGTGTTCATGGGCAACCCTTTCGATCATCTGGTTGAATTCGCTTTCAACCTTGGCTTTGAAGTCGGCCTCGATCTGATAGACCTCGGTGAACTCGGCAAAGGCCCAGCGACCATAGGCGCCAAGATGATTCACACCAGGCACCCAGTAGTTCTCCATGGTCGCTTTCTTCTCCTTTGCGTCTTCGCGCCGGTAGCCTTTGATCTCGACGATGAGGTGCAAGAGATCCTTGTCGCCGTGCCCATCATCCACCAGCACGATAAAGTCGGGCAGATACTTGCGCGACTCTGAGCCATAGCGGTACGGCACTTCGAACCCGAGGTTGTGATTCTTCACGTAGGCTCGAACGCGTGGATGGGACTCAACCACGCGGCAGAATTCCCCTTCCCAATCGCTGTCGAGGATGACCCAGTTGAGGTGACAACGGCGGGCATCCGTCTCCCAGCGGTCGATTTTTGAGGTGTTGAAGTTGACGTGAGAGGTGGAACCGGTGGAGTTATAGGAATCGAGCAGCACCATGATTGGCCGCTGGCCGACGAACTTTCGTATGATCCCGGCTGTGATGCGTTCGCACGCCATGTCGGCCAGCATCTTGTATTTCAACTGCGCTGGATAGGTGCCGCCCTTGCAGACGAGGTAACCATCAAGCCATTGCCGGGCGATGCGCTTCAGCTGCCCAAAGAGGTGGAGCTTGGGATCTTCGCCCGGATCGCGCCACTTGGTCAGCACAAGATGAGACACCAGCTCATATAACACCTGCGAGGGCCGAACATCCCCGGTGTGAATCAGATTAAGATTCACTCTTGCGCCAATGATTCCTGAGTTTTGTGTCTCCGTCGCGCCGACCAGGTCCGGAGTCAGCTCCAGCATGGAATCCTGGTTGAACTCGGCAGACAGACGTTCCTCTGGCAATTCGACGCGGTACCCCACCACACGCGGGAAACGGATTTCGAGGGGATCGCGTTCAGGACGCATGGCCTTGACGTGAATGGTTTCGCGCGGTGGCTGAGGAGGCGCGACTACCGGCTTGGCAGTAAAGTCGAAGGGAATCCCTAGGCACTGTTATCAAAGGTCATGAATTGTGCGAACCTCCCTGTAAACAGGGGAGGTTCACATGGACACGCGTTTGGTTCCGATACCGCGGGAGTAG
>JAWXBV010000187.1:0-32936 GCA_034440335.1 Nitrospirota bacterium
AATAGTGCGTAGTCTGTGCTCAATAATCGCTTGGTTTCCCGCAGAAATGGCACTTTCGAGAAAGTTATACGCGCACACTTTGACGGTCTCATCAGTAAAAGGCCCTCCTCTTCGTTCGTGAAAGGTGAAATGTAAAAGGTGAAAGGTTTCAGAGGAAGAGCCTTCGACAATCCTACGTTTCACGTCTCACGCGTGACGATCTTCGTATGCCGGCGGACTTGTTCAGCATCCTGCCCGATAATCGTATACTGCAATGACCGGTTCAGAGAACCTAGGAAGACCCCTAGTTCTACAGGAAGACATTACTAGAGCTAGAACAATGGCGGTCTCCTTGCTTGTCTGATATTCAGAAAAAACCTAGACTCTGGTTCCCGAAGCCCTTCAGCGAGTGCAAGGACTGTTCGATGCTGAGGTCTCTGTCATGTTGAGGAGAAGATTCTGTGGCTGCGGCGCGAAAGACACTGAGAAGAACCGTTCGTGCCGAGAGCTGTGTCTCTGACGTTGGAGTCACGTGCATCAGATTGAGAATTCAAAACAGTATCTCCGGTTTCTGCGCCGAACCCTTCCGAACTCGGCGCCTCGTTCCGGGACTTCATCATGGACAAGACGATTCTCCGCCTGGACCGCTGGTGCCGGCGTTTAATGGACGGGGCATCCTTCAGGAAACCTTGCACCAGGGCCGAGCTCTGGTTGCCATGGAAGGATGAGGGGGGCCTGAGGGAAAGGCTGTGGAGGAGGCTGAAGGCTGAAGTGTTCGGAACTTCGAATCCAACCTTCGGCCTTACCCCCTTCAGCCGTGAGACTGCCTCTCTTAGAAGGACAATATGATGGCCAAGAAGCCTGACACATCTACGAAGGTGACGGAGATCCGCCGGCAGGCGGAAGAGCGACTGCGCGCCACGCGCCGCGACGTCGCCGCTATGCCGATGAAGGATGTGCAACAGCTTGTGCACGAATTGCAAGTACACCAGATTGAGCTGGACATGCAAAACGAGGAGCTGCGCCGGACTCAGGTGGAGATCGAAGCGGCCCGTGACCGCTATGCGGATCTCTACGATTTTTCCCTTGCCGGCTATCTCACGCTGGATAGGCAGGGGAAAATTATGGAGGCGAATCTGAGGGCCGGGATGCTGATGGGCCTCAACCGGACGGAACTGATCGGACAATCACTTGCCCGCTTTGTGGAAGTAGAGGATCAGGCTCTCTTCCAGCGGCATTGCCAAGAGGTCGTGAAGACCGGGACGCGACAAACCTGTGAGGTGCAGTTCCGGGACAAGAGCGGCGGTTCGCGCTGGCTGAATCTTGAGAGCCTCGCGGTGCGCGAAGAGCCGGCGCCAATCATCCACTGGCGGACAGCGATGCTCGATATCAGCGATCGCAAACGAGCGGCGCAGGCAAAAACCCTACTCCTCAGAGACCTGAGCCGGTCGCAACAACACTTTCAAACCCTCTTCAACTGGACTCCTTCCGCTGTCGGGATCAGTACCCTGGATGACGGCCGGTTTTGTGATGTGAATGAGGCGTTTACCATCCTGACTGGGTACGGGCGAGAGGAACTGATTGGTCGTACAACCTTAGAGTTGGGGTTGTGGGCCGATCCAACGGAGCGCGCGATTGTGCTCCGGGAGCTTCAGGAACGGGGGTCCCTGCACAATCGTGAAGGATCGATTCGAACCAAGTCCGGAGAAATTCGCTCGCTCATGGTTTCCGTCCAACCGATCCATCTTGGGCCCACTCCCTGTCTGATCTATCTGGGCCATGACATTACCGAGCGTAAGCGGGCGGAGGAGGCCTTGCGGCTTGCGAAGTTTTCGATAGATCGGGCCGCCGACGCCGTGTACTGGATCGATCCGCAGGCCAAGATACTGAATGTGAATGAGGCTGCCAGCCTCATGCTGGGCTATTCGAAAGACGAGTTGTGCGCCATGACCGTCCACGATCTGAATCCCGATTTTCAGGCGGACCGGTGGCCGGAGTTTTGGAAAGACACTCAGCGGCGCGGGACCATGGTGGTCGAAACATCTCATCGGGCCAAGGATGGTCGGTTGATTCCCGTCGAGGTGAGCATCAATTATCTGGCCTACGAAGGAAAGGAATACCACTGCGCGTTCGTGCGCGACATTACGACACGCAGGCGGGGGGAGGAAGAACTACGGCGGTCTGAAGCATTCATCGCGTCCGTGGTAGAGAATCTGCCCAGCATGATCTTTGTGAAGGATGCAAAGGATCTGAAATTCGTTCGCTTCAACAAAGCCGGCGAAGATCTGCTGGGCCATTCCCGCGAGGCCCTGATCGGCAAAAGCGATTATGATTTGTTCCCGAAAGAGGAAGCGGACTTTTTTACCGACATCGATCGTCAGGTTCTACAGTCCGGCCGCTTACTGGAAATTCCCGAAGAGCCGATCCAGACCAGAGACAAGGGCCGGCGGATTCTACATACCAAGAAAATCCCGATTCTCGATGCGGCAGGCACGTCCCTCTATCTGCTGGGGATCTCGGAAGACATCACCGACCGCAAACGGGTGGAAGGGGAACTCCGTAAAAGCGAAGCGCAACTTCGGGCCATTCTCGATAACAGCCCGGGGATGGTGTTTCTGAAAGATATCGAGGGACGCTATCTCGATGTGAATCGACAGTTCGAACGAACGTTCCATCTGACTCGCGAGCAAGTCGTGGGCAAAACGGATGAGGCTATCTTCCCGCCTGAGCAGGCCGCCCTGTTTCGCGCCAACGATCTCAAGGCGCTCCAGGCCGGAGTGCCGCTCGAATTCGAAGAAGTCGCTATGCATGACGAGGGTCCCCACACGAGTATTGTCTCCAAATTTCCCTTGTACGGTGGAGACGGAACACCCTATGCCCTCTGCGGGATTACCACCGACATCACCTGGCGGAAGATTGCAGAAGAAACACTGCAGGCCAGCGACGCCTTCACCCGCACGGTCCTTGACTCACTCTCTAGCCATATCTGCGTGCTGGACAGGGAAGGGGTCATCCTCAAGACGAACGACGCATGGAGAGAGTTCGCCCAACGGCACGTAGACGATGCGTTCACTTTTGGGGATATCGGGGACAATTATCTTGACCGCTGCGGACGCAGCAATGCCGGCGACACGTCGACGCGTCACACTATTCTCAAGGGCATTGAAGCGGTACTGAGAGGGGACCAACCTAGTTTTAGCGCTGAGTACCAGACCCTGTTGCCCGATGTTCCGCGTTGGTTCCTGATGCGCGTGACTCCGTTGAAAGAGTCGCAGAGCGTTGTGATTTCGCACACGGATATTTCGGAGCGGGTCCGAATGGCGGGGTTGTTAGAGCAACATATTTTCTTGCTTCGCGAAAAACGCGAGGAGTTGGAGTTCCTGGCGGGAAAGCTGATCCAGGCTCAAGAAGAGGAGCGCAAGCGGATCGCGCGCGATCTGCACGACGACTTCAATCAACGATTGGCGGCTCTGGTTGTCGAACTGGAGAGCCTAGAACGGGCCCCCATCGCCTCGCCAAAGTCGGTGGCACGGCAACTCGCTGCGATCCGCTCTCAGGTTGTACAACTCTCCGACGACCTGCACGATCTGGCCTACAGGTTGCACCCGTCCTTGCTCGAGCACGTCGGTTTGGAGATCGCAGCACGAGACCACGTCGCCGAGTTCACGAAGAAGACCGGGCTGCCCGTGAGGTTTACCGCTCGCGAGGTGCCCGGGACAATCTCGACGGAGATTGCCACGAGTCTGTTTCGCGTGCTGCAGGAGAGTTTGCAGAATGTGTCCAAACATGCCCAGGCGACCACCGTGACCGTTAGGCTGAGAGGCTCGTCCAAAGGGGTCGGCTTGTCGGTACGCGATAACGGCAAGGGGTTCGAGGTTGAGAGTAAGAACGCTCGCGTGAAAGGACTCGGCTTGGTGAGCATGGAGGAGCGTATGCGTGGGCTGGGCGGGTTTATCCGAATCTATTCCTTGCCAAATGCGGGCACGAATGTCTGTGCCTGGATTCCCCATTTTCGGGAGGGGGCATGAAGAAACCGCGTGTCCTCATGGCCGATGACCACTCGCTGATTCTCGCCGGCCTGAAGAGGCTGGTGGAGGGTGAGTGCGAGGTGGTGGGCACGGTGGAAGACGGGCGGGCGTTGGTGGAGGCGGCAAAGAAGCTTCGGCCGGACCTGATTCTCCTGGACATCTCCATGCCGCTCTTGAACGGTCTCGATGCGGCCAGGCAACTCCGTACCCTGGTACCGGAAAGCAAACTGATTTTTCTCACCATGCATGCCAGTCCCACCTATGCGACCGAAGCCTTCCAGGTCGGGGCCTCCGGCTATCTCCTCAAGCGCTCCGCAGCCTCAGAGCTCAGCCTGGCGATCCGGTCGGTCCTCCAAGGCCAACACTATCTCACACCGTCGCTCACGAAAGATGTGCTGGACTTGGCCCTCAAACCATCCAGCGGCGAGCGAGGCAAGCCTGTGTCCACGGCGCTCACCCCGCGCCAGCGGGAAGTCTTGCAGCTTGTCGCCGCGGGCCGCGGCACCAAGGCGATCGCGACGATCCTCAACGTGTCGGTGAAAACGGTGGAGTTTCATAAGTTCCGCATCATGCAGCAGCTGGACATTCATACCACTGCGGACTTGACGAAGTATGCGATCACCCACGGCATCACCGGCCTCTAGCCCGCATGATTCATGAGCGCTTCTGCTGCAATCGCGGATTCGCTGTTCTGATCCTCGGCGCTCGTATCTCGTGAAGCGTGAAGCGCAGGACGGAAAGAGTATGCCCATATCGTTGTTTGCGAGATACGAGATACGCTTCACAGGCACGCGCGTAAGAGCGATTTCGCGACGAACCGTCATGAATCATGCGGGCGAGCGCGGCGCGTGAAACGTGAAACGTAACACGCAGGATAGACCAAGACTCTTGTTCTGAAACATTTTACCTTTCACGTATTACCTCTCACGGGTCGGTGGACGAACTTTTCGAGCATCCTGCTGACCTGTTTCTCCCCTGACGATTTCCATTGCAACATAATACGTTGTTGCCAATCTCTTCGTCGTTCCTGAAACGTGACGCGTGAAACGTCCGAATCCGGAAACGAACGACGCTTCACGAGATACGCTTCACGTTTCACGCGTCGCCTCTAGTAGGATTTTCCCTCAACTCCAGGGTTCTTCCTAGTTCCTCCCACTCTCCAAGAAGACTATGTTTTCCCAACTGTTGCCTTGCCCGAGAGGAGACGACAACACATGAAGAAACCAAGGATACTGCTGGCCGACGACCATCCAGCAATACTGAACGCCTTATGTGGCTTATTGGAAAATGGAGTGGGTAAGGTGGTGGGGACGGTGGAAGACGGGGAAGCGCTCCTGGAAGAGGCACAACGGCTGAAGCCGGACATTATTATCACGGATATCTCGATGCCCAAGCTGAGCGGCCTCAAGGCCACTCGTGCACTACAGCATACTGTTCCCCAGAGCAAGGTCATCATTCTGACGGGCCATTGTGAGCCAGCCTACGTGACCTTGGCGTTCCAGGCGGGAGCCCGCGGCTATCTTCTCAAAAGAACTTCCCTCCATGCAGAACTGTCTCAAGCCGTCCGGCACGTGCTCGCAGGCGATTGGTATATCGGGCATGGTGTGAGAGTGGGAGAAGAGTGGGCGTTCGCCGGTGAGGGCGAGTCCCTGATTCGCAATTCGCCTGTGAGGGGTTGAGTGGCGAAGAAGTTGGAGAACAGGAGACTGCGATGGAAGAACGAGAGGGGCGGCAGGAGGATGGTATGTTGCTCACGCCGGAAGAGAAAGCTTCGCTCCCACTGCTGGAACCGTACGTTGCCCGCTATTTCGACCCCATTCTCGAAACCTTGTCCTCTCACCATGGGCACGACTCAAACCTGACTTCGTCGCTATCGGATGGCCTCGCGGTCGCCTGGTTGAAGCGGTCGCAGCAAGCGTATCTGCTCTCCCTTCTGAACGGGGAGAACGAGGGGTCTGCCTGCAGAGAAGCTGTACAGGCAGCAGATGATCGTGATCCCTTCGGTCTCGGCTCAGGCCTGCCGGTAGAGAACATCGTCCATTTTCTGACCTCCATTCAGCCACTGGTATTCGACGCCTTTGGAGCAAGGCCGCGCTTGTATCGCACGGTTTTGAAGGCCTTGTTGAAAGTGGTCTTTCGGGACATTGATCTGGCGATGCGCGAATCCCTCACACAGCGCGACGAGCTGGTGAAGACAGCCGTGCAGGACATGAACGAGACGAGGAGGGCACTGGACCTCTTGCTGAGCAAACAGGCGCTCGATGAGGGACAGCGCCAGACCGAGCATCGAACGGTCGTGCATCTCCTGACGACATGGCTGACGAAGACTTCAGAATTGGCTCAAGAGATGGGGACCCCGCTCAATGTAATATTTGGGAGGGCCGAATCGATTCTGGAGCGAACAGAGGACGAAAAAATTCAGGCCTCCCTCCAGAGCATCGTCAGGCAGGTTGAGCGACTGATCTCGCTGAGACAGGAACTGTGTAATCTCGATCACGGGTGTGGGCGTGAGCCTGATTGATGCGCCCGATCTCAAAACGATGATGGCAGGCCTCTCACAGAATGTTGAAACCGCCGCCGGCACCACAGACCGCGGCGCGTGAACGGCGAGACGTGCGTGACAGGCGCCATTCGACGTTCTGGGTTCGTCGTTCTCAAAACCTCGAACTTCTGACCTCGAACCTCCGTTTATCCTGCCTCTCTCGCCTTTCCCGCCTGTCTTATGAGTGAAACGCCAGCACCGGGCATGGAGCCTTGTGCAACACCGCATGAGACGTACTGCCGAGCACGAGGCGGGTGATTCCCCGCCGGCCCCTTGTGCCCATCAGAATCAGATCCGATCGTAGGGTAGTCGCTTGTTGCAGGATCATGGTAGCAGGTGTACCGAGCAAGGCGACTCCGTGCGCCTGATAGCCTATGGCGCACAGGCGTTCTGCCACCGCCTCGATGTATTCGGCTTGTTTCTCCAGCATCTCGGTGGCGGCGGCAGCGGCAGCTTCTGCTGCGCCGCTCGGCCATGGGGGTTCTATCCAAGGCAAGACCGTCATCAGCGTCAACTCCACTGCTTCATGAAACGGTTTCAGTTGCAGAAAACGAACTGCGGCTTCCGCGTCAGACGGACCTTCGATCGGCAGTAAGATCTGTTTCATGGCCTTGACCGGGCCGTTCACGATCAACGTGGCGCAAGGGGCCAGGGTGAGGATGCGGTGCGACACGCTGCCGAGCAGCCGTTCTTTTACAGGGCCAAGACCCCGCGCTCCCATCACGATGAGATCGGCTTTCTGCTCCTCAGCCATCGACAGGATCACGCCTGCCGGAGACCCGCCTCGAATATATCTCGTCGTGGGGCCTGCGTGCAGCGGAAGGAGGGACTCAACCCGATTGAGCAGTCGCTCGCCGTCTTCCTGCATGCTCTGCTCAAGCGTCTGATACAGCCCTTCCGCTGCTTCCGGTATCATCTCAGGGAACGCAGGCCTGGGGACATCCAGCGCATGAAGCAGCGAGAGCTGCTCTGCACGGGCTAGGTATTTCATGATGTGAACTGCTTCATAGGCATTATCCGACCCGTCGACCGCGAGTAGGGTGTTCATCGAAGTGGCTCCTTTGTTTGCGTACCTGCGCCATCGTGCGCGGCAGGATGAAAGTGTTGTTGAAACCAGATGAGTGCATGCTCTGCGACCTGTTCAAGTGTGCCTGGTTCTTCGAAGAGATGAGTGGCACGTGGCACGATCACCAGACGTTTAGGGCAGGAAAGCATTCGGTAGGCTGCTCGATTCATCTCGATCACGGGCTCGTCCTCTCCTCCGACTATCAGCAGCGTCGGCACGGTCACCGACGGCAGATAGGCCTCGGCCAGATCCGGTCTGCCGCCCCGCGACACGACAGCACGAATCGACGAGGGATCGCGGGCTGCCGCCTGCAGGGCTGCGCCCGCTCCGGTACTGGCGCCGAAATAGCCGATGCCCAATCCCTTCGTCCGATCGTCCTGTTCGAGCCAGGCCTTGGCCGACAGAACCCGATCTGCCAGCAGGTCGATGTCGAACACCTTGCGGCGGTCCTCAGCTTCATCCGGCGTCAGCAGATCGATCAGGAGCGTGGCCACCCTTCCTTGCTGGAGATGCCGGGCGACGACATTGTTGCGCGGACTGAAACGCCCGCTGCCGCTTCCGTGGGCGAACACCACTACTCCGAACGGCGACAGAGGAATGCCCAGATGGCCATCCAGTCTGACGCGACCGGACCGGATCGCTACCTCTTGTAGATCATGCGGTTCTGTCGATGAGGCCATTGTCGTCCTCTACCAGGATGCTGAAAAAGTCCACCAGCATCGTTCTCGCATCGTTCAGGTCCTCAACGTACCCCAGAGGGTACGCCTCCGGTCTTCGCTCGCTGCGGCCTTGCTGGACGGCCTTTTTGAGCATCCTGGGCTATTTGAGCGCCAGTTCCACCTGAAAGATTTCAACGGCGCCCCGTGCATAAATCTAGTTTTTCCGCAGCCTGCTAGATCCTGATTGTCCTACCTTCACAAGATCAGCGTAGCGATTCCCAAATACACCGCCACACTGAGGATATCTTGCACCACAGTAGCCACCGGGCCGCTCGCGAGCGCTGGATCGACGCCCACTCGGCTCAGTCCAATCGGTAACAGGCTGGCGACAAGCGTCGCGATCACTGTGGTCAAGGCGAGCGTGACTGCGAGCGTCACGGCGATCGATTGTGTCCCGCCCCAGGCCAGCAAGCAGACTCCGGCGGAGAGCCCCACGACTGCGCCGATGAAGAGACCGACCGTGCCTTCCTGTAGCAGTTGAGTAGCAAGCGACACTTTCCCATAGGCCAGTGCGCGAACGAGGACTGTTTCGGTTTGGGTTCCAACGGCGTCGGCCATATACACGACCAGCGGCAAAAAGAAGGCCAAGGCGATGTTGTCTTTCATCGAGGCTTCGAACAACGATGCGATACCACCGGCCAAGAACCCTCCCACCAATCCGATCAAGAGCCAAGGCAGACGTGCCCGAACGATATGGGCGGTTCCCCCCATAGCCGGCGGTACAGGATGGAAGGTAGCCAGCCCTCCCATGCGCAGAATGTCGTCCACATGTTCTTCATGCAGTATCGCTAGCAACTGCCCGATAGGGATGGCCCCCATGAATCGACCAGGCTCGTCGAGCACTGCCACGTCGGCATCGTGCCGCTCCACGGCGAGGAGAGCCACGGTTTCCGCATTGTCGCCGGCCCGGACGATCAAGGGCGGATCCCCGCGTAACGTGTTCAGCCTGACATTCGGAGGGGCCGCGAGGAGCCGTTCGATAGGAACTTGTCCGGCCAGCCGCGATGCGCTGTCTACCAAGTACAGATGCCCGACTTCTGCCCATGTCCGACTCCGTAACAACTCCATCGCGTCGGCTGCCGTACTGTCCTCGCGAGTTTGCGGTACAGCGGTCGTCATCAAATCCACTGCTGTAGCCATGGGTGCTGCTTCCTCGTCCGCATTACTCGTGAAGCGTCGGTGGTTAGGGAATGGGGTTGCTGGTTTCTGGTTTCATGTTGTGCGGAACCATTTCTCCGAAAACTTGAAACAAGAAACCTGTAACCTGAAACGCTTTAACGAGATCAGCTTCACGAGGAACGAGCTTTCGAGCAATTACGTACGAAACGAACCCTCATGAAGCATGCTGGTTAATGACATTCCGCCGGGCAAAATAGGATGTAGAGTCCGACCGCGAGTGCCGGCAACACCGCCCCTAAGAGCAGCCATCGATTTCTTGTCATGTGTCGGCATGTCCTTTCTCATGCCAAGATCTCAGCAAGTCCAATGCCGTTGTCTGCACAGGCGGGTGAGGCGTGAAGGGTGAGGGGTAAGGGGTGGGGAGCAAAGACCTTTGCCCGATCTGTCCCCTCACGCCTCACGCGTCACGCATCACGTCTTCTGTCGCCTTCTGCCACAGAGTGAAAAAGCAAACTGTAGCAGGACTCCCCGCTCAAAATTCAAAGAGCTGATGGCGTATGGCGTATAGCCTGACAAGAGAAGGCAAGTCTTTGTTTCCACTATGCGACTAGCGATGAACCTTCAGCTCAGATCGGTGGCACCGGCTTTGCTGATAAGAGGGAATGGGGCAATCATTGAGGAGATGACATGGCTGAGACGCTCTTTACGAAGATCCTTGTGCCGGTGGATTTTTCTCCTTGTTCGGAAGAAGCCTTCCGTGTTGCGTTGACCCTTGCCCAGACATTTCAAGCCCAACTGCTGCTGTTGCATGTGATCGACACGAGCGCCCTGGCGACCTTCAATCAACTGGGGCTATTGGCGGTGCCCTCAGACGCACAGGGCCAGAAGCGGCGGCTGCGTCATCATGCGCGACTCAATGTGCGGCGATTACTCGAATCGACGTCGACCAAGGGCGTGACCGTGACGCGGACCGTATTGGAAGGCGCGCCGTTTGTGGAGATCGCGAAGACGGCCCGACTGGAAAAAGTGGATCTGGTGGTGATGGGGAGTTATGGCGGACGCTCAGGGAGCGTGGACAAGATATTTTTCGGCAGTACGGCGGAAAAGGTGGTGCGGACCGCCGGCTGTCCGGTGTTGACTGTTCCGTTACCACCAGCCCGCGTCGTTCGTGAAACGTGAAGCGTCCGAATCCGGAAACGAACGACGCTTCACGAGATACGCTTCACGGGTTTCGAGTACGCCAGTGGTGGATTTATTAAACATTCTGCGGAGGGAGGTGTACGTGATTATTCAAACGGAACGAAAGTGGGGATGGGTTCTTGTGCTGGCCGTCACCTGTGGGTTTTGGTGGGAGACGCCAGTGCCGGTGTTTTCGCAGTCGGAGCAAGTCGTCGAGGTCACAATCAAGGATTCGAAGTTCGTGACGAAGCAGGGAGTGCTCCGTCTTGGATTCCCTACGGTGATTAAGGTCAAGAATGAAGATGCCGAACGGCACGACTTTGGCTCAACCATGTTCGAAGGCCTTCCGACTCAGATCGAGAAGGATGGGGTGATCGTCTATGGCCGAGGCCTAGGCGGCGTGTATCTCGATCCTAAACGGGATGCGGCCATTCGGTTCAACATGTCGCGGCCTGGTCGGCATGAGTTCCGGTGCTCGATCCATCCGAACATGAACGGGGAGCTGCTCCTGCTCAGCACGGAGGCGGTCTAGAAAACGTGAAGCGTTCCTCGTGAAGCGTATCTCGTGGAGAGAAGAGCGTATGGCGTATAGCCGGCAGCAAAGATTCTCCCTCTCTTCATTCCGAACCATATGCTATTGGTTATAGGCCATAGGCTCTTTTCAGGGATGAGAGACGAACGACGCTTCACGAACGACGAGATACAGGAGGGAATCCTTGATCAAGAGAATTTTGTTTGCCACTGATTTTTCACGGTGGGCTCGGCGTGCAGAAGACTATGCCTGTGCATTGGCCTGTTCGTGGAAGGCATCCTTGACGGTGCTCAGCGTCGCGGAGTTTCCACCGGGGCTCAATCCCGATTATCCCGTCAATCAGCAATATCTGGGCGATCTGCTCAAGACGGCATCGTCGCAGCTCATCGACCTCAAAGGCCGTGCGGAGCGGCGGGGCATTGCAGTCACGACCAGAGTGGCTACGGGGATCCCGAGTGAAGAGGTGATGACCGCGGCACGGGCGGAAGATTCAGATCTTATCGTCGTAGGAACGAGAGGCAAGACCGGCCTTGCGCACATCCTGTTAGGCAGTACTGCCGAACGGGTCATTCGCGGAGCTCCCTGCCCGGTGCTGACGGTGCGAATGGAGCCGGCGGACAACGAGGGTGAGAACTCCCTGTCACGACCTGTCACGCTGGAGCGCATCCTCGTACCGGTCGATTTTTCCGATTGTTCCCTCGATGCCTTGGGGTATGCCGTCGAGGTGGCGCAGCAGGCGAAGGCGTCTGTGATGCTCCTGCATGTGCTGGAGCCGGTGTCGTATGGTTTGGACTTTGACCTCGGCCATATCAGGACCCGCGAAGATCTGCGCGCGAGCTGGACAAAGCGACTGGAGGAGTTAGCGTCCTCCCACCGGCATTCTGACGTCGCGGTGGACGTTCAGTTGCGAGGCGGCTTTCCGTCCGATTCAATTATAGATTCTGCCCAGACCCTGCCTTGCGACCTCATCGTGATGGGTACGCATGGGCGCCGCGGGATCTCGCACGCTCTGTCCGGTAGCGTGGCAGAGGCCGTCTTGCGAAAAGCCCGCTGTCCTGTCGTCGCGGTGCGGAGCCAAAAGTTTGGACCAGGCCATCGCCAGACGGTTCCGGACGACATGTCTTCAAAAATCCATAATGAGCCAAGGAGTCAGTGATGGCACGCGCAACACCACGCACAAAGAAACTGAAAACCTCCATGCGGAACCCCTTGGCGGCATCGCCACAATCGATCGAGCTGCCGGAAGGGATGCGGGCTCGGATTTCGAACAAGGCGTTCGAACTATGGCAAGAGAGGGGTTATCGAGACGGCCACGATCTTGAGGACTGGCTCGATGCCGAGGCCATCGTGAATGAGGAAATTCATGAAGCTCGCGAGTGAAACGACGGCCGGCCTCTGGGTCCCTCTGGTTCCTTCGCTCGACGCGTTGCTCGCTCGGTTGGACCTCCTTTCATCGGAGCCGAGGGTGGCTGCTCAGCGGCAGATCGCATTGAGCCTCGCCCTCCAGCCCTATCGTGAGGGTGGGGCGGGGGCGCTGTTGTTTCCGCTGCCGCAGGAAACAGAGTTGGCTGACCTCATCCTCTACGCCGACTTCTATCCGCATGATGGGCAGCTGACCTTGATCGAGCAGTTGCGTGACGTCATCACGGAGCATATCCCGCAAGAAGAGCGAGAGTGGTTGGACCCGCTGAAACATTCCTATCTCGATCTGGTCGAATTTCTGTCGGTCGACGAACCGACCCAGCGTCTGGTCTTCCGCTCGCTAGGAGATGCGCGGGTCTATCGCGTGCCCAACGGACCCTTCCGCAAGGAACTGCTGCCAGGACAGGTGCTTCTCGCGCGGCTGATCCGCGAGCCAGGCGATGTGGAGTGGGAGCGAGCGATCATCGCCGGCGCTGCCCTTGTGTTATCCAACGAGGATGGAAAGGGGCTCCTGAATGCCACGCTCGATTATCGGCGGCAGGTGGAAATTTCCGCTGGATCCTTCACACTCGGCGATTGGACGGAATTCGTCAAGCGCTACGGGCATGTGCTGCTGTGGAGCTTCGCGCGCATGCGAATTGCCGCGCTCGTCGACGCGGTACAGAGTATTCACTATGTGGCAGAAAGCGGGCAGCCCTATCTGTATGCCTTGGCCCTCTACGATCATTGCGAGTATGGACATATGAGTGACGTGTTCGCAGGCCTTGAAGGGTTCGAGCGAGAAGCGGTGGTTGCTTCCAAGGGTGGAGCTCCCACGTCTAAGGATGCGCAGCATTTCGTGCAGCGAGGGGTATTCGGCGCCCGTGAATCAGCGGTGGTCGTAAGACTGATCCTTACGGCGACCCAGTTGTGGCTGGAGTGCGATTCGCGAGAGCGGCTCGATGCGGTCAAACACAAGCTGGCGGCAATGTTCGGATTCTCTCTTCATTTCCGCGGCGAAACCTGCGCGCCGCCGCCTCGAAAGCTCAAGGAATCTGAGTTGGCCGTTGCAGAGCCTTTGACCTTGACCGTTTCGGCGGAGGAAGATCTGGCTCTCTTGAACGGATTCTTAGAGAACCTCTACTTAGCCTGGGCGGAACGGGCTTGCCCATCGCTGGGGAATCAGATGCCGCGTCACGTGGCCACGTCGGCAGCCGGACGCGAGCAGGTTGCCGCCTTGATTGCCGATATGGAGCGCCACGACCCCGGTGTCAGGCGCGTGGGCTTGGCATCATTCGATTACAACAAGCTGAGAGCCCATGTGGGGCTCGACTAGGCTCTGACGACATGTAGCGAAAATTACGCGAGCATCTCCTCACCAAGGAGGTTCTCATGGACTATACAACGTATTTACGGGAGGATCAGTGGGAGCGCAATCTGGTGGAACGGGTGTGTGGGTACCTCAAGCATTTCCGTTTGGTGGCAACTCGGTACGACAAGACCGCGCGCTCCTTCCTGTCGTTCGTCCAGCTCGCGGCCAGTGACGTATGGCTCAAGTAAATGTCGACAGAACCTAGTCTGTTTGGCCGTTTAGTTGTGCATGGGAGCGCGGACGGTGACCGATAAGATTCTTCCTATTGTCTTTCCGATCACCGCGTTCGTCGCTTGCGGGTTTGAACATTTCATCGCCAACATGTACTTTCTTCCGATCGCCGTGGCGCGTACCATAGAGATCTCGGCGCCACTCCTGTCCGTTGATGTGCTCAGCAATCTTGCGCTGGTCATGATCGGCAACATCTTTGGCGGGACCCTCCTCGTTGTGTTGGTCTATTGGACGGTGTATTTGTGAAATTCACATCAGATCACAGGAGTCCTCACACCATGAATGCTTCTCGTGCGACCGTCGGTATTTTAGTCGGAGGCGGGCCGGCGCCGGGGATCAACAGTGTCATCAGCGCGGTCACGATCCGCAGTATTCTCGCCGGATGCGACGTCATTGGGATCATCGACGGTTTCAAGTGGCTCATGGAAGGAAGTACGAGTCGGGTGCGTTCTCTTTCCATCGAAGAAGTCAGTCGCATTCATTTTCGAGGCGGGTCTTATCTGGGGACCTCGCGGGCGAACCCGACGAAGAAGCCGGAGTCTCTCGCCCGCGTGCTTTCCTCTTTGGTGAGTCTGGGGATTACACGTCTGGTGACGATCGGAGGAGACGATACGGCTTTCTCATCGCTGAAGCTGGAAGAACAGGCGGCCGGGCTCATTCATATCGTGCATGTGCCGAAGACCATCGACAATGACCTCGATCTTCCCGCCGGTATTTCGACCTTCGGTTTTCAAACGGCCAGGCATGTCGCCGTCGAGATCGTCAAGAATCTCATGGTGGATGCCCACACCACATCGCGCTGGTATTTCGCCGTGACCATGGGGCGCAAGGCCGGCCATTTGGCCCTCGGAATCGGCAAGGCCGTCGGCGCCACCCTCACCGTCATTCCAGAGGAATTTTCGGAACGGCCCGTGAGGCTTCAGCGGCTGGTGGACCTCGTGATTGGGACGATGATCAAGCGGCTTAGCGGCGGACGCACCGATGGAGTGGTCGTGTTGGCAGAAGGACTGATCGAGATGCTCGACTCGCAAGACCTGGGTGGATTGGACCATGTCGCGCGCGATGAACATGGCCACCTGCGATTAGCAGAGGTGGATATCGGCGATGTGCTCCGGCGTGAAGTGACGAAGGGCATGAAAGCGTTGGGATTGGCCACGTCGATTGTCGCGAAGAATGTGGGGTATGAATTACGCTGCGCGGATCCGATTCCGTTCGATATGGAATACACTCGCGACCTCGGCTATTGTGCCGCGCAGTTCCTGCTCGATGGAGGCACGGCGGCCATGGTGTCGATTCAAAATGGACAGTGTGTGCCGATCCCGTTCAAGGAGATGGTGGATCCCGTCAGCGGCCGGGCGAAAGTTCGGATGGTCGATATTACGGCGCAGTCGTATCAGATTGCGCGCCAGTATATGATCCGGCTGTCTGACGAGGACTTCCAGGATTCAGTGATGCTGAGCCGCTACGCGACTCTCGCGGGGCTGTCTCCAGAGGCATTTCGCAGCCGGTTTCAGCTTGCCGGTTTGAAGGTGGTGGAAGGTCAAATGAAAGGACGCGCATCATGAATGTGCTTGTGGCGACGGATGGATCGAAGTATGGAGGATGGGCACTGAACTGGGCGGCCAAGTTGCCGCTTGTCGAGCCGCCCACGGTCACGGCGTTGCATGTGCTGGATGTCGCCGCGCTTCGCGCGCCGTTGTTGGCGCAGCCGGTGATGGCCGGCAACGAGCGATACATTCAGGAAGAAGTACAGCGTATGGGAGCGCGTTCGGCTAAAACCATCAAGGAGGCCACACAGCAGTTGGTGTCGCTGAAACTCAAAGGCACCGTCCGGAAAGAGCAAGGACCGGTCGCCCCGACGATCTTGAAATGGGCGCCGAAACGGAATGGGCTTCTGGTGGTGGGGAGTCAGGGCCTCGACGCCCTCGACCGCTTCATGTTCGGCAGCGTCTCGACGAATCTTATCCATCATGCGACCTGCCCGGTGCTTGTGATCAAGGGTGAGGCGGCGTCAGTGCGGCGGATTACTTTGGCGGCTGATGGATCGGATGCCTCGGCCAAGGCCCTGAAGTTTATACTGACCAAGTTTCAGCCGGATCGTTCGATGGGCAAGGGCGGGCGCGTGCCGATTCACGTGAATGTGCTCCATGTGCTGCCGTTGGTCATGTATCCAGGGCTGAAGGAAGCCAGCAAGACATTACTCGAACAGAGCGTGCAGAAGCTGATCAAAGCGGGATTTACTGCCGAGCCGCTGTGTTACCTTGGAAATCCAGCCGAAGAGGTCATGAAGGCAGCCGCCAAACAGCATGCCGATCTCATCGTGATGGGAGCCAAGGGGCTGGGCGCCATCGCTCGGTTTCTCATCGGAAGCGTGTCGACGCGAGTGGTGCAGCACGCGGCCTGCGCCGTGCTTGTCGTTCGATGAGAGAACGAGAGCCATCGAGGAGAGAGGCGATGAAACGAACGAGCACGCCATTGTAAAAAAGTCCTGTCTTTGGAAAACATGTGGATGCGGCACTTGTGGGCGGCGCGAGCGATCGTCGACACGAGTGACACGATCGATTAGAGATTACTCAGGCTGCACGGGTGGCTGAAGCGGAGCGGATGGATCTACGGTATTCGGAAGGGGGAGGGGAATTCCATCCTGGAGTTCGAGTTTTTCTATGACATCTTGTTTGAGCTTCGTGGGCTCCTCAATTCGATTTTGGCGCTGCAGTGTTCTCAACTCCGCTGCTTTACGGGCATTCAACTCCTTCATGTCTACCTCATCCCTGACGAGGGTTGGGGTCAGGAATACGAGCAGGTTGAGTTTCTCGACCGCTCGGCTTTGGAATTTGAACAGCCAACCGAGGAATGGAATATCGCCCAAGAGCGGAACTTTCCGCTCGCTGAGGATGATGTTATCCCGTACAAGTCCGCCGATGACGATTGTCTGCTGGTCTTTTGCGATGGTGGTCGTCTCCATCGACCGTTTGGTCGTGGTGGGTCCGACCGGGATGCTGGCCGTCCCGCTCCCGATCGTTTGCGCGACATTTTCCGCGATCGCGGTAATCTCCTGTTTGATTTCTAAGCGGATGAGGTCGTTCTCCAGAACTTGAGGGGTAATTTCCAGTGTGACCCCGACATCTTTTCGCTCGATCGTCACGAGGGTTCCGCCGGTGATTCCCTGGGCCTGACCGGTGGGAAACGGACGATTTTCACCGACCACGATTTTGGCCTTTTGGTTGTCTGCTGCGAGCACCTGGGGGGTCGACAGGACATTCGTGTCCGTGAGGCTCAGCAACAGTTGCAAGAAGGCACGCACGTTGATCGTGTTGAGGACAGACACCCCTCCGGTTGCACCGCCTGCAATGGCCTGCGCGATGGTTGATAAACTTTCAGGCGCAACGTTGAATCCAGCGATGCCCTGCAGTGAGCCACTCCTGCCCGCACCGATGACCTGAATAGGGTCGCTTCCGATCTGTCTGAGCCGATCGACCTGCACTTCCAAGATGACGGCTTCCACAAAGACCTGATTCCGACGCGTATCCAAGTCTCGAATGACCGACTTCAATTGAGTGTAGGCGTTTATTGTCGAACTGATGATGATCGAATTCGTGGCCTTGTCGGCAAAGACTTGGACGGGGGCTTCGAATTCGCTCAAGGGCCTAAAGAGTGGCCTGGTGCCCGGTGAGGTCTGTATCACGGTCTGAGATCGGGCGACGAGATTGGTCAGGACTGCGGCAAGGTCGGTCGCATTAGCGTGTTTGAGTTTGTAGACGAAGGCCCCTCGTTCCGGAGGAAGCTCCCCCATCGCCACGACTTGATTGATATTCCCTTTCGTGATGACGGCCAGACGACTGACTTCGAGCGCCGCCACAAACATGCGGTAGGCTTGATCGTGCGTCACCTTGGTCGGGGAATACACGCTGATTTTCCCCCCGGCCTTTTTGACCACTTCATCCAAGACGAAATTTTTACCGGTCAACTCACTAATAAAGCGAACAAACACAGAGAGTTCAACATCATTGAAGTCGAGGGACACGCGTCCTGAATTATTTCCTCCGGATTCAGCCCGCGGGGTGAGAGGAAGCAGCAATCCATTCAGGGTCGCCAGCAGACAGATGAGCAGGGCCTGCCTCATCCATCTCGATTGTCCGAAAGAGAAAAAATCCATGGCTCCCAAACACTGTAAGTGGAGAAACCGATCATCCCCTTGAATAGGTTGGCATGAAAGTGGGAATAGCGGACGGTACCATAAGGCCCGTCATCGACACAACCAAACTAGCGAGTCTGTTGCACGAGAGGTACTGCCGTAACCGCCGACCAGCATCAGATTCATGCGATTGGACGTAGGGCCTGGTTGTTCGACATCCTGCGAGGGCATTCTCTCTTTGCCCCAGACATGCAGCCCATCGACGCGCGGCAGTGCCGAAATAGTTTTTAGGCGTACGCACTTGCTTCCCCTACACACTATTTGTAGCGGTGGGCTTCAGCGGATGCCCCCAGATCAGGTCCTGACCTCGTAGGGGTTCCCAAGCCACCGCTTGTTCCATGAGCCGGTAGAACAACAACCCTCGCGAGCGAGATGTGCGGCGGTTCAATCGAAGGGTGTATTCGTCCAGATAATAGTCCCGGCGATCAGGACTGACTGCACCCTGATGAGTGCCCAGCAATCACCGCGTCAGCAATGCGGCAATCCGATTCGCCCGCGGCAACAAGTTCTCGCCCAAGTCGGCAGTCGGACGTACGACCCGATGTTCACACCCCACATCCTTCAATCCCGCGTCGCCTTTCCACATCATCCGTCTGGATCTGTGTGCCCGGCTCCACCGCATGCGCCATTGCCGGACGCAGACTCTTGGCCGAGGCATCCGCCACCCGTGCCAAGCGGATGCGACCGATCTTGCGCCCGTCCGCTTGAGCTGCAATCAACACCAAGCTCTTGCCGTTGGCCCCACGCCCGCGCTTGCCCGGCTTGGGGCCGCCGATAGAGGTCTCGTCCACTTCGACCACACCGGCCAAACAGGCTCGACCGGGCCGCACCATCGCCTGCCGCAGTTTGTGCAGCCAACTCCAAGCGGTTCGATAACTGCCCAAGCCCAAGGCGCGCTGCAACCCCAACGCACTGACCCCCGATTTCTGGTTGGTCACATACCAGATGGCCTCAACCCAGAGGCGCAGCGGTTTGTGGGGGTCGGCGAAGAGCGTGCAGGCAGTCACTGTAAAGTTGTAGCCGTAGTGGGCACAACGGTAGAACGGTCTCTTCATGGGCCACACCGTAGTGCCGGCGCAATCTTGGCCGCACAGACCCTGGGGCCCAACCGAGCCAAGTATTTGCGACAGGCCGACTCCGTGGCGAACCAATCGCGAAATTCGACCACGTTCCGCGGGTAATCAGCCATTGGCCCAGGCTATTAACCCTGAAAACGGCAGTTGAGGTAGTCGCGAACGAGCAATCGCAATATATGTCAACCATTTGACGCTATTGATGAATTCACCGTTTTGGTGAACGGCGGAGCAGTTGAAAAAAACCTGTCGGTTCCGTATCTTACGCTTGAACGTGAGTTTCAACTGCCGTTTCTCGGATTAAGAATGCGGTGAGGGGAATCAAGCGCATAGGCCTCATAGTTTTTCAAGCCTGGTTAGGGATACCCCTTGCCTGCTCAACATTGGTTCGTGTGTTGGGACTCTCACAGAAAAGACCGGCCCATTTGCTTGGAGTTTTCTCATAGTCCCTCCGCGAACAGGCTCTCGCACGGCGATTCTTGACAGGCTTGTTCATTCTTGAAAAGAACCGAGGAAAATGGAGAAGACGTTGCGCCCAACACCTTAATAATCAACGGTGTTTCAATCTACGGTGAAGGCCAGAATGGCACTAGGATTGCCTTCCCAATCCAGCTTGCCTCCCCCTCAAGATTTTAAAGGTCGAGTGGAAACGAAACCTGGTGCAAACTGGCCAGGGGAAGCACGTTGTATCTTTCGACGATCTGCTAAGGTTGTAACGTGCGGACTGATAAGAAACCCTTTCAAAAAACTGATAAAAAGACTATCGCCCGAGTGCAGAACCGGGGCGTTGTCGGCTATAGCAAGAAAAGCGCGCTTCTCGAAGAAGCCATCACCCACATGAACACCGGCAAGTACGGCCGGTCGTCTGCTGTGCTGAAAGAGCTGCTCGTTCTTGATCCTCACAACACGGAAGCCCGACGGCTCTTTGCCACACTACATCTACGACTAGGCAGCCTTGTCACGGCTCGGCAAGCATTTGAGTCCCTCGCCAAGGAGGCAATCGAGCGACAAGACTTATGGCTGGCCGAATCCCTGTTACGCGAGTACTTGGCTGCCGGACCCCGTTGCGTCCCATTCCTCGAACTCTTGGCCTATGTGTACGAGGAAAAGGGGGATGTCATGGCTGCGGTGGCCGAATTGGGCAAGGCTATCGAGATTCTTATCGAGGACCCAGACTCTGAAAACCCCACGAAACCTTCTCAGCTTTATGCCAAAGTAAGAGAGCTGGCACCGGTAAGCCCTGTGGCCTTTCAATTTGACTCTCTCTTCGACATACAGACAGGCGATCTCCTTGTCCCTCACCCGCCGGCTCCTGCCGCAGTGACGTCATTGGCCGTCGATGCCTCGCACCCTCAAGGCGAAATCCTTGTTTCGACGGAAGAGTCGAGCGCGTCTTCTGATGTCATGCCGTGGGAGCAGTTCGAGGAGGCTTCCAAGAATCAGGAGACTCTTCCACCCACGTCGACGAATCCTATCTTCGAATCGCTCGATCCTTCAGATGTTTTGATAGACCAGGCGCCGGTCGGTTTGGTTTCACAGGAACTGGAGATTTCTCCGTCCGAATCTGCTGGGCCGATCCAGGAGGCCAATCGTCTCGATCAGGGATTGGCTGTGCCGTTGTGTTCATCGAATGGACATTGTGATGAGGATGTGGGGGATCCGATTGTCGACCGTTCGTCTGTTATGGAGGAGGAACGTACTTCTATCTCTTCAAATGAGCGCTCAGCGGATGTCGGGAGAGACAGCACCCCTTCGGTCGAATCGCCGGTCCTATCTTCCCCCATGCCTTGGGAGCAGATAGAGAACTCCACGATCAGGATTGAGGAAGCGGCTCTGTCGACGGTTCCCTTAGCTCAATCGGAACAAGCACCCCTATTGGGCGGTGAATCCGCGCTTGCCCCGACCACTCCCACTGAGCCTGAGGTAATCTCGGATCAACTGTCGAGCCTGGTTCCTGTGCCAGATCTGACGGAGCCTAGCGAGTCGATCTTTGGGATGGAGCCGTCAACGATCCCCGCGGTAGGTCCAGAGTCTGAAGTCCCGACCCCGTCCGCCGCTGATTCCTCGTCGACGGTTCCATTTTCATGGGACACCGTCTTCGACGACGCATTGAAGTTTTCCCCAGGAACGTTGTCGTTGAGTTCGCCAGCCACAGGCTCCATGTCGGATGCGGTGGTACAGAATGCAGAGGATGTCGACTCAGTTCGACGGGAGTCCGTACCGGATTCCGCGTTCTCCTCCCCGCCCATGGCATCGACTCCAGAACAGCCCCGCACATTCAGCGATCCTGAGCCGTTGCCATCGGCTCATCCTTCGACCGTGAGTGAATCGATGGCAGGAACACCTGCGATCACCGAATCCGATCTCTCATGGTCAAAGCCGGTTCTTCTTTCCGAAGTGTCCTCGCTACCAGAGGAGTCGCCGACTGTTTCGAGTGACGCCCCAAGCTCCTTCAGGATAGACCTTCCGACGCCTTCGCTGCCAGAGTCGGTCGAACCCGCTCGTGAATCTAAACCGGTTGCACCCCTGTCTTTTGCGACACCGGAGTCTGAGGCGGTGATTCCGGAAGCGCCACCTGTGCCTGAGCCGGTTTCCGCAGAGCATCCTGAAGCACCCGTCACACTGTTCAAGGTGGCCGCGGCGCCTCCGCTCTCCGTAAAGCCTAGTGAGGCGCCATCGAGAGATTCAGAGTCGAATTGGAGCACTGGTGAAGTCGAAGCTCAGACGCATCGTCCGTCTGAAAAGAAACAAAATTGGAACAAGGAGAAGGGGAAAGCTCCAATCGATCCGCCGACTCCGTTACCGTTGGGTGAGGAACCATCCGGCGTGGTTATTGAGTTGTCGCGTCGCGATGGATGGGAATCGGCTTCTTCGGGAGCAGGTCCTGTCGTCGAGGCGGCTTCTCCCCATCTGAAAAAAGTTGCCCCTCAGGAAGATGCGAGACCGGAGTGGGTTCAGGCGAGTGAGTCGATCACGTTTGTGAATGCCCCTCCACCGTCTTCCGGCGTGCAGCGGGATTTCGCCGTCGAAGCGACGGGCTCGACGTCAGGACCTGCGTTGTCTGTTCCTGCGTCGGACGTCGATGTTTTCTTTGATTCGACGGGAGCGAAGAGCCAGATTCCTCCGCGGAATCAGGAGTCGCCGCCACGAGCGCGTCCTCGGAAAGCTTCCCCAACGGGGCAGTTCCGCAAGGGGATCTCGTCGTTTATCGGGTCGTGCTTTTCGACGACGCGATCGATTGTGTTGTTGTGTGTGGGGTTGGCGTTCTCCTGCGTTGTGCTGGCAGTGGTCGCGATCGGGGCGATTGGATTGGCCTGGATGGTGATGGAAGCTCCCCCGTCGCCGGTCTATCAGAGCCTGACGGCGAGTCCTCCTCGGGCCCTCACCGATTCAACGAAAAACGGGTATTTCTTGCTGCTCGGATTTGATGTTTCCGAGGGACAGGATCCGCTCCGAGCGGGGTACGAGCGTAAAGTGGAAGGGAGCGATCTTCAAGTTGCGAGCGCTTGCATGGTCGGTGATGATGGAAAGGGGACGACGACAGGGGCCTCCGCCAACGCGGCCCGTGGGTGGTTCACCAGTGCAGACCCGGTGGCGCAGTTGAAGCTGCAGACTGCATCAGTGCGATCATGGGCGGCTCAGGAAGCGCTCGCCCTCAGACGGTACCAACAGTGGTTGTCGATGCCGTTTGAAGATGTAGGCTACGGGCAAATCCTCAGTCCAAACTGTGCTCATATTCTACTGGCTCATCGATTGTATCTGGCAGAAGGGTTTACAGAGGATTTCAGTACCGGTCTCGAACGACTTGAGACCGATATGAGATCCTGGCGCAAGGTGTTGGGAGAGTCGAAGACGTTGATGGTGAAGATGCTGGCAACGACGGCCGTGCAGGACGATGCCGCTATCGCATCCGGGCTCTTGACCCAACAGGATCTCGATGAGGCGGCGATCGGTCGACTCAGCAAGATCGTTCGTCCCCTTGATCAAGTTGAGTTGACCCTCCAATGGCCGATGCAGAGTCATCTTGTGTGGGCGACGAAGGTTTTGACAAGGAGCCTGAAAGGCGACAAGCCGGACGAGCGTCCTCTGTACGTTGCCCTGGCGGCGGCAATGCCTCTTCCCGTGCAGCGCCGGTCCAATGCCTATGCCGACTATTACGAGGCGGCGAGCAAAGCGGTAGCGGAAGGGCGATACACCAACTTGCCGAAACCGTCCAGCTTTATTCGGACTCCCGCCGTCAGTGTCGTGGACTACGTGGCGAATCCGATCGAGCACATTATCGGAATCGAGCCGCTCCCCTCATGGGATCCCTATGTTGGGCGAACGATGGAGACTGATGCGCGGCTTCGTCTGGTGAGCTTGCAAGCCTGGCTCAGACAAGGGGCGCAAGATGGGAATGTGGTCACGCGACTCGCAAAGGCAGGACAGGCCCACTATGATCCCTTTACCGGCCTTCCTATGCTGCTCAATCAGCAGAGAGGAGTGATGTATAGTGTCGGGCAAGACGGCAAAGATCAGGCAGGCGATCCGAGATACGACGTCGTCGCAACAATTCCACGACCCAATCGTCCGTGATTGAGAGCCGCTGTTCCATGCCTCCGCTTCGATCCCAGTCATCCCCTGGTTCCTTTTCTTCCTCAGCCATACATTTCTGACTCCTTCGTCCGATCTGGAGTGCTTGACACTGTCGACCGTATTCCACAGAATCGCCGCACACCGTTCACGAGAAGAGGCACCATGGCGTCCTCATCATCACCTTTTCCACATCTTCCTACGGCTAGGAAGGGAGCCACATTTCAGTCCCCCATTCCAACGCAGATCGTATCGAACGAAGAATTTACTCCCTTCGGCCAGACCTCAGACCAGGCTCGCGTTGAAGTGTTTGCCAGAACACTTGTGGAACAGAGCGCAATTCGACGAGGTCTCACCCGTCGAGACTTTCTCAAGACGACCGGCGGGATGGCAGCCGCGTTGCTGGCCGTGAACTCGATCTTTGGGAAGTTCTTCGACATTGGAGAAATCGAACTGTTTGAAACCGCAGCCTTCGCCGAGCAGCAGGGTGCGCCCTATTTCATCTTCGATGTGCAGACGCATTATGTCGGTTCGCATTTCGATCCGACCGATGCAGAGGACAAGAGAAGGGGCGCGGTGTCCAAACAAGCGCTCCTCTCGCTCAGACGATGGATTAGGGAATCAGGTCTCAATCCGAAGCTTGCGGGCGATCGAGGCACCATCGACGATCTTTCGTGGAGAAATTTTGTCAAAGAGCTGTTCCTCGACAGCGAGACTACCATCGGCCTCATCAGCACACCGCCGGGACCCTATCCGCAGGAAGCGGTCGTGCCACCGAGCGAAATGGCGCACATCCGTGACGAGGTCAATCGTCTTGCCCAGTCTCAACGAATGCTCGCGCATGGATTGGCCACGCCCCAACTGGGGGCAGCCGACTTGGATTTCATGGCGATGCAGGCGGAGACGCTCAAGGTCGATGCGTGGAAATGTTACACCGGCTCTTGCCCAAAGGGGTTCGACCGTGGCTGGTGGATGGATGATGAAAGGATCGCCTATCCCATGCTGGAGCAGGCCCGCAAGCTCAACATCAAACGTGTCTGTGTCCACAAAGGCCTTCCCCTTGGGCCGGTGCCGGACTACAACCATCCCAAGGACTTGATCAAGGCGGCAAGAGATTTTCCAGACATCGATTTCCTGGTCTATCACTCGGGGCTCAAGAGTACCTCGATGGTGGATAGGGTGTTTGCGAAGACAGGGGAGATTCCCTGGACCACCGAGTTCTGCCGCATGAAGCAGGGGCAACCTGGAATCAAGAATATATACATGGAGCTCGGCTCGACCTTTGCGCAGCTCGTCACAACCCATCCGGTGGTCTGCGCGCATCTGCTTGGGCAGATCATCGAGGCGTTTGGTGTCGATCATGTGCTCTGGGGGACAGATTCGATTTGGTATGGTTCGCCGCAATGGCAGATCGAAGCCTTTCGGCGATTCCAGATTCCGGATCGGCTGATCGATCAGCACCGGTATCAGCGGCTCACACGGCAGGTGAAGGAACGGATCTTCGGACTGAACGCGGCGCGGGTGTTTGGCGTCGATGCCAAGGCGAAGCGGAATGAGTTGCAGCAAGATGTGTTGGGACAACTCAGGATGAGCTATCTGGAAGAAGGACCGGAGCCGAGCCGCAAAGTCTACGGATGGGTGGTGGGATGAATACCGTTAGGCGTTAGGCGTAAGGGGTGAGGCGGTATGGCAGTAGCGTAGGAATGGACAAGCCGCACAAGAAATTGGATCTCTGGAATACGGCGATGGAACTGGCTGTAACTATCTACCAGGCAACCAATACATTCCCGAGAGAAGAGCGATACAGCCTAACTGATCAAATCAGGCGGGCTGTTTCTAGTGTTCCCAGCAACGTTGGGGAGGGGGCTGGGCGGCAAACGAAAAAGGAATTCATCAACTATCTTCACATGGCACAAGGGTCGCTCAGTGAATGAGATACTCACCTCGAACTCGCGAAGAGACTGGGATATCTTGCGCAGGATAGTTGGGCAATGCTCGATAGAAAAGTGGAGCGGATCGACAAGATGCTCAGTGGCCTGATCCGTCATCAGAAAGCGAATGGTGTGAAACGCGTCGCCGTGAGACCTTGATTTATGTCATTCTGTTTCGCCTAACGCCTTACGAATCTTGGAGGTTTGATCGCATGAAGACCGAAATCTTATATCCAGGGGCCTTTCCTATGGTGCGGGTGGAATTGGCGGCTGGTGAGCACATCAAAGCCGAGTCGGGCGCGATGGTGGCCTGTTCCCCCACCATCGACATTGAAAGCAAGATGGAAGGCGGTTTTCTCGGAGCCCTGTCGAGAAAGTTTCTGACAGGGGAGAAATTCTTCTTCCAGACCCTGCGCGCCAGTCGTGGCCCCGGCGAAGCCTTGCTGGCCCCGACGGTGCCGGGAGAAATTGTCATCTTGGAACTCGACGGCGTGAGCGACTACATGGTGCAGAAAGACGGTTTCCTCGCGGGCGCCGACGGGATCGTGATTGAAAACAAAATGCAGGGCCTGAGCCGTGGACTGCTGGGCGGAGAGGGCTTCTTCATTCTGAATATCAGCGGGAAGGGAACACTGGTGCTGAACAGCTTCGGGGCCATCCACAAGATCGAGCTGAAGCCCAATCAGGAATATATCGTAGACAATAGCCACCTGGTGGCTTGGTCTTCCACCACCTCGTACAATATTGAAAAGGCCACTTCCGGCTGGGTAGCCAGTTTCACTTCAGGCGAAGGGTTTGTCTGCCGATTTCGAGGGCCAGGACTCGTCTACATTCAAAGCCGGAACCCGGGCAGTTTTGGAGCGTGGATCAGACAGTTTATTCCAGTCTCTGAGTAGGGGGAGCGGGGTATGGGTATAAAGGGATAAAGGAATGGATGGATGAATAACAAGGCACAAACCGCGTTACCCCGTTGTCCCCTTATCCCGGTTATCCCGCTATGAGTCCCAACGCCCTCTGTTTCGGTGACGAGTTTCCCGCTGCCGGCGCGCCTTGTTGTATTCAAGTCGCGGAGCATGGGCTCACCGTGACTTTTGCATCTGATCCTAGCGATAGCCGACCGGAATCCGTTCCATTTTCAAGCCTCGCCGTCTCGGCGGGCGGGCTCGACCATGACCAGCTTGTTGTGAAATGGTCCGGTCAAAAAGGGGAACGGACGCTCTATTTAAAGAACCCAGAGGTGATTCGCGCGTTCCGGCATGCGGCGCCAGATTATGTGAGTCACTCCTTTGAGCAAGCGGCGGAACGCGTTCGTCAGGTGCGTCATCGGGGCCGGCTCGTCTGGGGCCTGGTCGGCGGGATGATTCTGTCCACCATGTTGGGCCTCTGGTTCGGATCCGACTTGCTCGTCGAAATTGCCGTGAGCCGGATTCCGGTGGAGTGGGAACAAAAACTGGGCGAATCGGCCTATCGGGATTTTCTCAGCCATCAGGAGGTGATGAAAGAAGGGCCTGCTGTGACAGCATTGGGAGAGATGACGCAACGCATGACCGCGCAGATTCTAGATAATCCCTACAAGTTTGAAGTAACCGTGGTGAAGAGCGATGTCGTCAATGCCTTCGCGCTGCCGGGCGGGTATGTGGTGGTGTTTACCGGGCTGATGAAAAAAGCTGAAAGCGGCGAAGAGGTGGCGGGGGTCCTGAGCCATGAACTCAACCACGTGCTGCGGCGGCATGGGCTTGAACGGATCGTGAAAAGTCTCGGGCTGATGACGGTGGCGGCTATTGTGTTCGGCAATCAACAGGGCCTCGTCGGGATGATGAAACAACTCGGCGTCGAACTGTTCACGCTCAAGTTCGGCAGGGAGCAGGAGACCGAGGCGGATCTGACGGGATTGCAGTTGCTTCAGCGGGCGAAGATCGACCCCGCCGGTATGATCACGTTTTTCGAACGGCTCTCGGAGAAAGACCAGGGCCGGATGGAATGGCTCTCTACGCACCCGATGAGCGCCGCCCGGGCCGAACGATTGAAAGCGGAGCTTGCCGCCTTGCCGAAGAAATCCCCGGAGCCGTTTACGTTCGACTGGAAACAGGTGCAGGCGGCACTTTGATTTCAACCGGTGGTCGTCCCCATGAGCCAGAAGAGAGCCGTTCGGATCGGAGTGATTGCCGATACCCACGTTTCAGAAGGTGAGGCGCTGATTTTTATTTTAGAAAACTTCTCAAGCAAGTGAGTCAGAAAGGCACCAAGTAGTTGATCGAGTTGTTGACATTCCGAGATACTACGCATATATTCCGTTCGCGCTACTGATAGCGTGGGAAACTAGTGCTCATGTTTTGCTTTTCGACAGTTAAGGTGCTTCTATCAATTCCAACAAACAAGGGGGTTTTTCATGAAAAGAGCATTGATGGCACTGAGTGTGGTTGCATTCGCAGGTCTTCTCTCTGCTTGTAGTGGGGTTGGAGGATACACCCAACCAGCCGGACTCTTTCCCACAGCGGGAATCTACATGGAGACCACCTCGGGTGGTATTCTGCATGACAATGGAGTAAGCCCAACCAAGACTGGAAAAGCCTGCGGACAAGGCATTCTGGGGATTGTGGCAACCGGCGATACGACGGTTGAGACCGCAATGAACAACGGTGGCATCAAGAAAGCCGTGTATACCAACCAGTATATCAAGTCATTTGTTTGGGGGCTCTTTGTCGAAGTGTGCACCATTGTCAAGGGTAACTAATTATTAGCAACGTAGATCCCTGTTATCGGGGAGATGAAGCGTGGATGGCGGGTTGCCATCCACGCTTTTTTTACCTCAACTTCTGTTAGGGTTCTACGGCATTCAGCCGAACCGCTCGATTGCATTCATCGCGGAAAGCTTGAGTGGGCTCTAAGTGAAAGGGGAGGCCTAGTTTCTCGATGAGGCAACTAGCAAAGGTGGTTTTGATGTTGATCAAGATCATCATTGTAGGAGGAGTTATTGGAGGAGGGAACTTTGATGGGAATACAATAAAGTATTCTCAGGCGGGTGCGGCAGAGTCGACAGATATCTATATTAGCTTGGCGGTGGCTGGTGGATTTCCTGATGTTCAGGGGATGAGCCTTGCGGGGGAAGAGGTCGTTAGGAGTCATGCCTATAAGAACGTGGGGGGAGGGTTTAAAATTGGGATATTTCCTCAAATGACTCATCGAGTGCTCGGAATCGAACTGGAGTACTTTGGCACGACGGGTAGATTATCGGCGGCGAATAGTAGTGGCGCAGAAGGCAAGGCAGGTCTGACCGTCCTCAATAGCATGTTCAATATCGTTCTCAGGAAACCATCGGGAGAGCTTCGTCCCTATGGTGGGTTTGGTATCGGATACTCAGGGGGGATTTTGCACGGAGCTGATTTCCCTGGCCGGTCGAATCAAGATTTTGATTCAACGTCGAGTTTCGCCTATCAGTTTATGGGGGGTCTTCAGTGGGAGATTAGTGAGCGGGCGTTTCTGTTTGCAGAGTACAAACATCTGGTGACCGCACTCCACTGGAAGGCAGTGTCTCTCGACTATCGCGCAAACTACGTGTTGGCTGGATTTGGGTGGAATTTCTAGCAGGAAGGTAAAAGAGTGCGCAGACGTTCTTTCTTTGACACAGAACGGGTGTCGGATCTTGATGAGAAGAGGGGAGGATTCAGTCGCCCAAGAGGCTATAGCTGAAGATCCATTCGCTTGCCGATATCACGCGGAAAGACCGTAGAAATTTTTTTCAACAAAATGTTCTTCTTCGGCTATAATGCGACCGTTGTGTCTCACGCGCAACGAGGGGTAACCTCTCACACAATTGTACAGGAGGAAGGATGTATGTCAAAAAAATTGCTCATGCTATCGATCGCGGTGCTCTTTGGCATGCAAGCGGGCCTCGCAATGGCGGCCAATCCGGACACCGGCCCTGGTTGCGGGCTGGGCAAGCTCGTGTGGGCTAATTCCATGCATCAGAAGGAGATTGCCCCGCAGGTCATGATGGCAACAACCAACGCAACCGGAATGAACACTTTTGCGATCAGCTCTGGAACGTCTGGGTGCACCAACGACGGAAAGATCATGTCGGAATACAAGACCGCTGTGTTTGCCTCCATCAACTTCGAGAATCTCTCGCAGGAAATGGCCCAAGGCCAGGGTGAGCATTTGGCATCATTGGCGGCCCTGATGGACGTTCCAGCCGAGAACCAGGCGGCATTTTTTGCTATGACCCAGGAGCGTTACACCTCCCTAGTCGAGACAGGTGAAGCCTCGCCAGTCGCGATGGTCAAAGTGATTAATGATGCTATTGCCACGCATCCAGTTCTTGCCCAGGCTTCGATTCGCTAATCACCAGCATGGGGGCTTCGACGTTGAAGTCGAAGCCCCATATCTTTCTGACCTACCCCTTGTACATCGTCTTCTTTCTGTTCATGCTGTTTCTCGCTCCCGCTTCGTCGGTTGATGCAGGTGAGCCTGCCGATGCTGCGTATCTTGCCGAACTGATCAACAGGGGTGCGCAAGGCAAGCTTGCCAGCGAGCGAGAGTGGCATCTCCTGCTCCACTATAGAGAAAATCTTTTCGGGGACTATACCAGTGAGCAGGACGATCCGGGATTTTTCATGTCGCCCTATGGGAAGATTGACCCACAGGCAGAACTCGACGCGACGCTGACGCAATTATTTTCCGAGGAACTTGTTGGGCGCTCGAGGCAGCCGGCTCAATGCGCCTTTATTGCCCGGTACCACTGGTTGCGGGAACGGTTGCAATTCGACGATTCCCGTTTGCCGAAGATGGTATGCGAACGGTTTGATCGCTGGTTCAATGACTTCGAGGCCCACTCGATCACGCTCATTTTCCCCTCTGCCTTCTTGAACAATCCCGCATCCATGTTCGGCCATACGTTTCTTCGTATTGATCAGAAGGGCCAGACCGAACAGACCAGAATTCTGGCACAGACGATTAACTATGCGGCGTACGTCCCTCCTGACGCCGGAATCGCCTATCCGATCCGTGGCATTTTCGGCGGATACAGCGGATACTTTTCGACCTATCCCTACTACTTAAAGGTGCAGGAGTATCGAGATATCGAAAATCGAGATATTTGGGAATATCGTCTTAATTTCACGGAACACCAAGTGAGGCGGTTGCTGATGCACTCGTGGGAACTCGGGAATGCCGCCTTTGACTATTTCTTCTTCAAAGAGAACTGCTCCTACCATCTCCTGGCGCTTCTCGATTATGCCGATCCCACCCTCCATCTCACCGACGAGTTTCTTGTGTGGACCGTGCCTGCCGACACCGTCCGGCTGATTGCATCGAAACCAGGGCTGGTGTCCGGCATCGCCTATCGGCCCTCCCGGAGCAATGTCATCCGGCGGAAGCGTGAATCGCTACCTGCAAGCGAACGAGAGTTGGCGCATCGGATCACGCAAGATCTCGGCGAACTCACCTCGCCGGCGTTTGTCCAATTGGATCTTACGAAGCAGGCATTTCTGCTCGATCTTGCTTCGGACTATCTCCGGTATCGATCCGAGACGACCGATTCCTCGCCGCCTGAATGGAAAGAGCGTAACCGGGCAATCCTGACGGCCCGTAGTCAACTCCGAATTCCGTCTCAGGAGTTCACGGTGGTGCCCTTTGCAAAACAACCGGAGTTGGGGCACAAGACGTCCCGTGCCGCGGTGGGTGCCGGCTGGCGGAACAACGATACGTTTGAAGAGGTCACCGTACGGGCGGGGTATCACGATCTGCTCGACCCAGAGATCGGGTATACGCCGAATGCGCAGATTGAGATTGCGTCGGTCAGCCTGCGTCACTACAACCGAGTCGATCAGACGAGAATTGAACGGGCGACACTTGCCAATGTCTTGTCGCTCTCACCGATTGACTCAGTCTTTCGCGCACCTTCATGGAAGTTTAATGTGGGTATGCAGACCATTAAACACAACGAGTGTCGACTCTGCAGCAATGGTGTCGTGAATGTCGGTCTTGGGGGAGCGATCGAGTCTCGATGGCTGAAGCGGGAAGTCCTGTTCGCCTTTGCAGAGGCTGACGCGAATTACAGTCGTGCCTACCTGGAGCGGCATCGCATCGGCGGCGGTGGAACGGTTGGGATGTTGGCCGACCTAACCGATCAGTGGAAAATTATGGCTACCGGGACATATTTGAAATATGGGCTAGGGGAGCAGTCCGACGACATTCGGTGGTTTGTCGGGTCGCGCTATACGATGTCACAGAATTGGGCCCTTCGGATTGAATACAATCATCGCGACCGCGACAATGATGTGACGTTCACAGTGCAGGCATTTTTTTAGAATTGAAATGTGAATGTCAAATGAGTCTCCTCGACCAATTCTTCGTCTATCATCCCGAACCATGGAAAGATCGCGACTGGGCTCAGCTCAGCGGATTGCCGCTGGAAGAGGTGTGGTTTCAGGCTGCTGATGGGGCGCGGTTATTCGGGTGGTACGTTGAGGTACAGGCAGATCGTCCTATCATTCTGTGGTGCCACGGCAATGCAGGGAACATCATCAACCGCCTGGAGAATCTTACGCTTCTCTATCAGTTGGGTCTGTCGGTGTTCCTGTTTGATTATCGCGGCTATGGCCGGAGTCAGGGGAAGCCGTCGGAAGAGGGACTCTATCAGGATGCGCTGGGGGCGCACGATTATCTGACGCGTACTAGGATGATCCGTTCCGAACGCATCGTCATCTTCGGGCGTTCTCTCGGTGCGGCTGTGGCTGGTGAACTTGCCGCGCAGAAGCCTGCCGCAGGGCTGATCCTCGAATCATCGTTCCCGTCGATCGGCTCTGTGGCCAAATTTCACTACGGGGGGTTGCCGGTCCATTGGCTGCTCGGGGCAGACTTCGCCTTGATCGATCGCCTTCCGCAACTCTCGCTCCCCAAGCTGATCATTCACGGCGACAAAGACGACATCATCCCCATTGAGTTGGGCCGCCAGGTCTTCGAGGCGGCCAAGCCACCAAAGTCCTTCTATGTCATT